>JAIRLE010000010.1 GCA_031259605.1 Zoogloeaceae bacterium | reverse complement strand
CCCTGCCCCGCGCTCAGGGCCGGAGCCTGAAAAGCGCTTCCTGTTCATCGCGTGATTCATCCCGGAAGACAGGAAGTTTGCGGCTGCCCGCATGGAACGCCTCCCTCTCCCGCTTGCGGGAGAGCGTACCCCTTCGGAGCGAGAGAAGGTGTCGTGCCTCTGGCGAAGCCGCAAAAATCAGGGTGTCTGGGACAATGCGCCTACGGTCAAACCCTCTCCCGCGAAGCGGGAGAAGGGAACCCTTGCGCCTTTTTCTCTCCCGCGCGGTGGGCGAGGGAAAAAACGAGTATTCATTGCCCGCACTCTTTTGAGTGTGCGCGGTCACAGGTCTGGCTTTCGCGTAGAATGTCCGTTTGCCGTTTGTGGCATTCGAGATGAAGCGCCTATGAATTCTCCTGTGTTTCCCGGTGTTCCCGACCTTTTCTCCCAGGCAAGGCAATGTCTGCTGACGCCTTGCGGCCTTGACGATTCCCATTTGCGGACGATTCTGGGGCGCATCATGACACGGCGGGTGGATTATGCCGATCTGTATTTCCAATATGCCCGTTTTGAATCCTGGAGCCTCGATGAGGGTATGGTCAAGGCGGGCAGTTTCCACATCGATCAGGGCGTGGGCGTGCGCGCCCTCTATGGCGAAAAAACCGCCTTTGCCTATTCCGATGATATAACGTTGGCGGCGCTGACGGATGCGGCGGCAAGTGTGCGCGCCATTGGCGGCTCCGGGCAGGACGCGAAGGAAATCGGCGGACAGCGGTTGGGCGAGGCCACATCCCTGGACGCGCGTCCCTTGCCGCCACCGTTGTATGCCGCCGCCGATCCGTTGACGTCGCTGCCTGCCGAAGCCAAGGTGCGCCTGCTGGAGCGTCTGGAAAGTTTCGCCCGCGCCGCCGACCCGCGTGTGCGCCAGGTGATGGCGGGGCTGGCCGGGGAATGGAAGGTGGTGCTGGTGGCCGCCTCCGATGGCCGACTTGCCGCCGATGTGCGGCCCTTGGTGCGGGTTTCGCTAAGCGTCATCGTCGAGGACAAGGGACGGCGCGAACAGGGTTCGGCGGGCGGCGGCGGGCGTCTGGATTATGCGTATTTCAGCGACGCGCGCTTGCAGGATTATGCGGAAAAGGCCGTGCGTCAGGCGGTGATCAACCTGGACGCACGTCCCGCGCCCGCAGGCGTCATGGATGTGGTGCTGGGACCCGGATGGCCGGGTATCCTGCTGCATGAAGCCGTGGGGCATGGGCTGGAAGGCGATTTCAACCGCAAGGGAAGTTCCGTCTTTTCGGGACGCGTCGGCGAACGGGTCGCCGCGCCGGGCGTGACGGTAATCGACGACGGCAGCTTGCCGGAGCGGCGCGGCTCGCTTTCCATCGACGACGAGGGCCAGCCCACGCAGGCGACCACGCTGATCGAGGACGGCATCCTGAGGCGCTACCTGCAAGATGGCCTCAACGCCCGCCTGCTGGGTGTTCCCCCCACCGGCAACGGACGGCGCGAGTCCTTCGCGCATCTGCCGCTGCCGCGCATGACGAACACCTACATGCTTGCCGGGGAACACGCGCCGGAGGAAATTATCCGTTCGGTGAAGAAAGGAATCTATGCCGCCAATTTCGGCGGCGGGCAGGTGGATATCACCAGCGGCAAGTTCGTTTTTTCCATGAACGAAGCCTATCTGATCGAGGACGGCAAGGTGACGGCCCCGATAAAGGGCGCAACCCTGATCGGCAACGGTCCGGAAGCCATGACCCGCATCACCCGGATCGGCAACGATATGGCGCTGGATACCGGCGTCGGATCCTGCGGCAAGGAAGGACAGAGCGTTCCTGTGGGGGTGGGGTTGCCCACCCTGCGCCTGGACGGCATTACGGTGGGCGGAACTTCGCTATGAGCCTGCAACGCTGGTGGGACGACTTTTGCTACGAACTCAAACTGGAGGCGCGCGACTTCCTTGACATGCTTATGGAATCGAGCACCTGGCTGGTCGTCCTGGTGCTGGCGCTCTTCGGTCTGGAAATCTATTACGGCATGGGCATCGCCCTGCGCTACGACAGCCTGATGCACCTGTGGGGCGTGCGCACCGAGCGGTATTGCCGTGTCCTGGGCAATGGTCAGTATCTTCTGCTCATCTATCTTCTTTTTGCCTTTGGCATTGCCATGGTCTATGGCATGGGTTGCCTGGTGAATTACATCAATGCGCGCAAAGAGCGGCGCGCGCAAGAGGAAATCCGCCGCCGCGCCTGGATTACCCTGATCTGCGTGCTGGCCGCCGAATCGCTGGGCGGCGTCGCCATGCTGCTGTTGGTGCGCTGGTGCTGAGGCGGATCCGGCAAGGAACCCGGCGCGGATGGATCACTACGAAAATTTCCCGGTTGCTTCCCTGCTGTTGCCCAGGGCGTTGCGCGCGCCGATAGCGGAGATTTATCGCTTTGCGCGCATGGCGGATGACATTGCCGATGAAGGCGACGCGCCGCCGGAAACCAGGTTGCGGCAACTGGCGGCATTCGATGCCGCGCTGGAACGCATCGAGCGGGCGCTGGCGGAAGGAACGGAATTCCTGGCGGAGACGGGGCCGGAGCCGCAACTTTTCCAGCGGCTGATGACGGTGATTCGGCGGTATCGGCTGCCGGTACAGTATTTCCGCGATCTGCTGTCGGCATTTTCGCAGGATGTGCGCAAGCGGCGTTACGCGGATTTCCCGGAGTTGCTGGACTATTGCCGCCGCTCCGCCAATCCGGTGGGACGCCTGATCCTGCATCTGCGCGGTACGCCGACGGCTGCGGACCTGCGGCGTTCGGACGCCATTTGCTCGGCCTTGCAGATCATCAATTTCTGGCAGGATGTGGCGGTGGACTGGCAAAAAGGGCGCGTGTATCTGCCGCAGGCGGATTTGCGGCGCTTCGGCGTCGACGAAGCCGACATTGCCGCCGGACGCCGCACGCCGGAATTTTGCGCGCTGATGCGCTTCGAGGTGGAACGCGCGCGCCTCCTGATGCGCCTGGGCGCGCCGCTGGCGCGCGAACTGCCGGGACGCCTGGGCTGGGAGATTCGCCTGACCGTGCAAGGTGGCTTGCGCATCCTGGAAAAGATACAAAACGCCCACTACGATATTTTCCGCCATCGCCCAACATTGAAAGCGCTGGATTGGCTGTGCATGGCAAAACGCGCGCTGCTGGATCGGGAATCAGGGAACGGGAATCGGAAATCGGAATGAAGAAGCGCGGCGTTATCGCGCCGTCATGCATGGTTTGAAATCAATAATTCGCTTACATGGCCGCGTTTGCCGCCTGCCGAATTGATGGCCCTGCTTGCAAAAACGCGCGCTATGGACAGCGAGTCATATAGTTCGTCAAAAAAGTTGTCGCTTTCATTCGTGTTCTTCGGATCGGAATTGCTGGCGACGACATACGCGCCATTGCGACTTGATTCCTTGATGAACCGGGCAAGTTCCACCTGTTTCCTGTCATCAAAGCCGTCTTGGGCATATGACGTAAAGCTCGCTGTTGCGGAAAGCGGACGATATGGCGGATCAAAATAGACAAATGTCTTCTTGTCGATGAACCTGCGGGATTCCTTGTAGTCACCGCAAACAATTTCAACATTCCCCAAGCGTTCAGAAACAGCCCGCAAATTGCGCTCGTCGCAAATGGCGGGGTTCTTGTAGCGCCCCATCGGAACATTGAACCCGCCCTTGCTGTTCACACGATAAAGCCCGTTGAAGCAGGTTCGATTCAGGAAAATGAATAGCGCCGCCACTTCAACACTTGTATCGGTTTTCGCCTTGAGTTCGTTGAAGCGGTCTCGCTTTTCGTAATAGCATGTCTTGCGAGCGTCATATGGAATCAGAAGATACGCCTGCTCCATTATCCGAAGACGGTCAACGAGTTCCTCAACATCATCCCGGATATGCCTGTATGTCGCGATCAGCTCGCGGTTGATATCACTGATGTATGCCGCCTCGAACCGATATTTGCCAAGAACGTCAAAAAGCACCGCGCCGCCGCCGACGAACGGTTCCGCATACTTTGTAATTGCCGTTCCCAACCCCGATGGATATAGACGGCGAATCTCATCCAGAATCTGCGCTTTGCCGCCTGCCCACTTTACGAAGGGTTTGACAGACGCCGTCATCATTCCCACTCGATGGTCGCCGGCGGTTTTCCGGAAATGTCATAGACCACGCGGTTCAGGCCGCGCGCTTCGTTGATGATGCGGTTGGAGACCCGGGCAAGAAGGTCGAAGGGCAGGCGCGCCCAGTGGGCGGTCATGAAGTCGCTGGTGACGACGGCGCGTAGCGCCACGACATGTTCGTAGGTGCGACCGTCGCCCATGACGCCGACGCTCTTCACCGGCAGGAAGACGGCAAACGCCTGGCTCGTGAGGTCGTGCCAGTTTTTGCCGACATCATCGGTGGCGCACAGGCCGGCGGCGGCGTCCGCCGCGCTTGCCGTGGCGGCGCGTAATTCGTCGATGAAAATGGCGTCGGCCTGTTGCAGCAGGCGGGCGTATTCGGGTTTGATTTCACCCAGGATGCGCACGCCGAGGCCAGGGCCAGGGAAAGGATGACGATAGACCATTTCGCGTGATAAACCCAGCGCCACGCCCAGTTCGCGCACTTCATCCTTGAAGAGTTCCTTCAGGGGTTCCAGGAGCTTCAGGCGCATCTTCTCCGGCAGGCCGCCGACATTGTGGTGGCTCTTGATGGTGTGCGCGCCTTTCTTGTTTTTTCCGGCGGATTCGATCACGTCCGGGTAGATGGTGCCTTGCGCCAGCCATTTGACGGCAGTGAGTTTTTGCGCTTCGCGCTGGAAGACCTCGATGAATTCATGCCCGATGATCTTGCGCTTTTGTTCCGGGTCAAAAACGCCCTTGAGTTTTCCCATGAAATCGCGGGCGGCATCGACGCGGATCACCTTGACGCCCAGGTGACGAGCGAACATTTCCATCACCATGTCGCCTTCATTGAGGCGCAACAGGCCGTGATCGACGAACACGCAGGTCAGTTGCCCGCCGATGGCGCGATGAATGAGCGCGGCGGCAACGGAGGAATCGACGCCGCCGGAAAGTCCAAGGAGAACTTCCTCCTCCCCCACCTGGGCGCGAATGGCGGCAACGGCCTCGGCAATGTAGTCGCCCATGAACCAGTCCGCGCCGCAGCCGCAGATGTGGCGCACGAAACGCTCCAGCATCGCCCGTCCCTGCGCGGTGTGCGTGACTTCCGGGTGAAACTGCACGCCGTAGAAGCGGCGCTTTTCATCCATCATCGCGGCGATGGGGCAGGCAGGCGTCGCGGCCAGCGTCACGAAACCGGGCGGCAGCGCCACGACAGAATCGCCGTGGCTCATCCAAACCTTGAGGATTTCCGCGCCATCGGCGGCGCGCGCGTCGGCAATGCCGTCCATGAGTGCAGAATGCGCCGTGGCGGTCACTTCCGCGTAGCCGAATTCCCGCGCCTTGCCCGCTGATTCCGCCGTCATCACCTTGCCGCCCAACTGCGCGGCCATGGTCTGCATTCCGTAGCAAATGCCCAAAACCGGCACGCCCAGATCGAACACCGCTTGCGGCGCCCTGGGCGTATTGCCTTCCGTCACCGAACTGGGGCCGCCGGAAAGGATGACGCCCCGTGCGCCGTACTGGCGGATGAATTCCGCGGAAACGTCGCAGGGATGGATTTCGCAAAATACGTTCGCCTCGCGCACACGCCGGGCAATGAGTTGCGTCACCTGGGAACCGAAGTCGAGAATGAGGATTTTTTGATGGGACACGGCGTTTAAATCAAAAGAGGGAAGACAAAAAGCAAGGCGAACGAACCGCCGCTCAGTCCTCGATCACGCCTTCTTCGGCGGAGGGAAAAAGTTCCGGCGTTACCGGCGCGGCGGAAGCGGAAGGCGCGGCGGACGGCGTTGCGATCACGGTCACGCTGCCGCCCAGAAGTTGCAGGATGGTGGTGAGTTCTTCCCGGATCTGGCGGATGGACAGCGGTTTTTTCCCCGGCGTTTCGGCGGCAGCTTCCAGGAGTTCCTCTTCCAGGCGATTGCGCGCGCCGCTGATGGTAAAGCACTGGCTGTAGAGCAGTTCGCGGATGCGGCGCACCAGCAGCACTTCGTGGTGCTGGTAATAGCGCCGGTTGCCGCGCCGCTTGACGGGCTTCAACTGGGTGAATTCCTGTTCCCAGTAACGCAGCACATGCGGCTTGACGCCGCACAGTTCGCTCACTTCACCGATGGTGAAATAGCGTTTGGCGGGGATGGGCGGAAGATCCTCCTCGCTGAGCGTGACGGGCTGGTTATGCCGGTGTTCCATTGAAGGCCTCTTCCACCTCCGCCTTCAACCGCTGGCTGGCGTGAAAAGTGACGACGCGGCGGGCGGTAATGGGGATTTCCTCGCCGGTCTTGGGGTTACGCCCGGGGCGTTGCGGCTTGTCGCGCAACTGGAAATTGCCGAAACCGGAGAGCTTGACGCCTTCGCCCCGTTCCAGCGCGTCGCGGATTTCCTCGAAAAAAGCCTCCACCATGTCCTTGGACTCGCGCTTGTTGAGACCGAACTCCACGAAAAGAAGATCGGAAAGCTCTGCTTTGGTCAGGGTTTTGGCGGGCGTAGATAAGCTCATGTTTCACACGGGAAAACGGACGGCGCAAACAGGAATCCAGCGCGAATCTGTCGGGACGCGATTCAGGTTCGCAGTTGCGCCTGAAAATGTTGTTTCAGATAGGCAGTGATTCCGGTTACGGCAAGATCGATGTCCGCATCTGATAAAGTACGTTGAGTATCTTGCATAACTATACGAAAAGCAAGGCTTTTTCTTCCTTCGGGGATGCCTTTCCCCTGATATAAATCGAAGAGCTGGATGGCGCAGATCTGGCTGGGCGCGTGTTGCTTCATGCCGCGCAGGATGTCGTCCAGGGGCAGCGCCTGGTCGACCAGCACGGCCAGATCGCGGATGGCGGGCTGAAAGCGGGAAACTTCCGCGTAGGCGGGCAGCGTCCTGGAAGCCAGCGCCTCCAGTTCGAGTTCGCAGACGATGGGCGCGGCGGACAGTTCGTATTTTTGTACCCATTGCGGATGCAGTTCGCCGATGTGGCCGACGCGCTTGCCCGCCAACTGGATGCTGGCGGCACGTCCGGGATGCAGGGCGGGATGCTCGCAGCGGATGAACGAAAGTTCGGCGGGCGCGAACAGGCTTTCCACGTCGCCTTTGAGATCGAAGAAATCGATCGCGCGCGTGTCGCGTCCCCAGCCTTCGGGCAGGCGTGTGCCGTAAGCCAGCATTGCCAGATGCCAGGGCTGTCGATGACCGTTTCCGGCGTAGGCGAAACAGCGTCCCGTTTCAAAGAGACGGACGCGGGATTGCTTGCGTTTCAGGTTGGTGACGAGGTTGTCGATGAGACCGCCCAGCAGCGAGGAGCGCAGGACGGCAAGCTGGCTGGCGATGGGATTGGCAAGGCGCACCGGCAGGGCGTTGGCGGCAAGATCGCGTTCCCATTCCTCCGGCACGAAGGCGTAGTTGATGACTTCCTGAAAGCCCCGGTCGGCAATTTGCTGGCGCAGACTGGTCTGCGCGCGCCGGTTTTCCGGTTGCGGCAGCATGGCAAGCTGGCCTTTTGGCTCCGGCGCGGGCAGGTTTTCGTAGCCATGCACACGGGCGATTTCCTCGATCAGATCTTCCTCGATTTCAATGTCGAAGCGATAGCTGGGCGGCGTCACCAGAAAATCCGTGCTCACGCGGGTAAAAGGCAAGGCGAGGCGCGTCAGGTATTGCGTGATTTCCGCCGCGCGAAAGGGTGTTCCCAGCACCTTGGCCAGCCTGGGCGGACGCAGGCGCACGACGGGACGTTTGGGCAGATGCGCTTTGTCCACGGCATCCGTGACCGCGCCCGCCGCGCCGCCGCAGATTTCCACAATCAGGGCGCTGGCGTATTCCAGCGCGTTTGCGCAATTGTCCCAATCCACACCGCGCTCGTAACGGTGCGAAGCGTCGCTGGAAAAATTGTGCCGCCGCGCCCGGCCGGCAATGGCGGCGGGCGCGAAGAAGGCGGATTCGAGAAAGACTTCCGTGGTTTCCAGCGTGATGGCGCTCTCTTCGCCGCCCATGATACCCGCCATTGCCTTTGCGCCCGTCGCGTCGGCAATGACCAGGATGTCATCGGAAAGCGCGATTTCCTGCCCGTTCAACAGCAGCAGTTTTTCGCCGGACGCCGCCATGCGGACGCGGATGTCGCCGGAAAGCCGGGCGTTGTCGAAGGCGTGCAAGGGCTGCCCCAGGGCCAGCATGACGTAGTTGGTGATGTCGACCAGCGCGGAAATGCTGCGCAGGCCGCTGCGCTCCAGGCGGCGGCGCATCCATTCCGGCGTGGGCGCTTTTGCGTCCACGCCGCCGATGATCCGTCCGCAATAGCGCGGACAGGCAGCGGGCGCTTGCAAACGCACGGCGCGGGTCTGGGGCGCGGCGACGGCGACCTGAGGCGTCCGCGGCAGATTGAGGGGCGCGCCGGTGAGCGCCGCCACTTCGCGGGCAATGCCGACCAGCGACAGGCAATCCGCGCGGTTGGGGGTGAGCTTCAGGGTATGGAGACAGTCGTCCAGATCGAGGTAATCGCGGAGGGATTGCCCCACTGGCGCGTCAGCGGGTAGCGCCATCAGGCCGGCGGCATCTTCGGAAATCCCCAGTTCCCTTGCCGAACAGAGCATTCCGGAGGATTCGACGCCGCGCACTTTTGCGGTTTTTATTTTGAAGTCTCCCGGCAGGACTGCGCCCGGCAGGGCGCAGGGCGCTTTCATTCCCGCCGCCGCGTTGGGCGCGCCGCAGACGATTTGCCGGAGCGCGGCATCGCCCGCATCCACCTGGCAGACGTTCAGGCGGTCGGCGTCCGGGTGCCTGGCGACCGAGACGATCTCGGCTGCGACCACGCCGGTAAAAGCGGGCGCGGCGGTTTCCATTGCTTCTACTTCCAGCCCGGCCATGGTCAGGAGGTGGGCGAGTTCCGCGCTGGAAAGCGCGGGATTGACGAGGGTTCGCAGCCAGGATTCGGAAAATTGCATGAAAATCTCGCTCGTAAGGCAAAGGAGGAATCAGACGAACTGACGCAAGAAGCGCAGGTCGCCTTCGAAGAACAGGCGCAGGTCATTGACGCCATAACGCAGCATGGCGAGCCGATCCGGGCCAAACCCGAAAGCAAAGCCCGTGTATCTTTCCGGGTCTATGCCCGCGTGAGTGAGCACATTGGGATGCACCATGCCGCAACCGGCGATTTCCAGCCACCGTTGCGCCCCGTGCGTGAAGGCCACGTCGATTTCGGCGGAAGGTTCGGTGAAAGGAAAAAACGAAGGACGAAAACGCACCTTCAGATCGTCAGTCTCGAAAAAGCGGCGCAGGAAATCGGCAATCACGCCTTTCAGGTCGGCAAAGGAGACGTTTTCGCCCACCCACAAACCTTCGACCTGATGGAACATCGGCGAATGCGTGGCGTCGGAATCGACGCGATAGACCCGTCCCGGCGCGATGATGCGGATTTCCGGCATGGTCTCCTGTCCGGCGTATTTCGCCACATGCGCCTGCATGTAACGCGCCTGGATGGGACTGGTATGTGTGCGCAACAACACCCCTTCCGCCAGCCGCCCGCCTTCATCGAGCAGATAGAAGGTGTCGTGCATGGAGCGCGCCGGATGGTCTTCGGGCGTATTCAGCGCGGTGAAGTTGTAAAAATCAGTCTCGATTTCCGGGCCGTCGGCTACGGTAAAGCCAATGGAAGCGAACAGGCGCTCGATGCGCTCCAGGGTGCGCGTTACCGGATGCAGTCCGCCCTGCGCCTCGCCGCGTCCCGGCAGGGTGACATCCAGCGCCTCCTCGGCCAGCCGCGCCGACAATGCGGCCTGTTTGATCGCCTCGCGCCGCCCGGTCAGCGCCGCCTCCACCGCCGCCTTGGCCTGGTTGATGGCCGCGCCGGCTTTCCTTTTTTCCTCCGCCGCGAGCCTGCCCAGTTCTTTCAGAAGGACGGTAATCCGGCCACTCTTGCCCAGATACCGCGCCTTGGCCTGCTCCAGGGCATCCGGATTATCCGTCGCCGCGAACGCGGCACGGGCTTCCTGGACGATCCGATCGATATCCTGCATGGGGCTTGTATCCTGAGTAAGAAATCCGGCATGGTACCCGGTAAGACCTTGAAGAGGCAAGAATGCCGCGCTTCGCAATGACGGATACTTTTTTACCAGAACCGCCACGGAAAACAGGGGATTTCCCTCTCCCGCTTCGCGGGAGAGGGACAGCGAATTCATCCTGAACAAGCATTTTTCCGGGTGAATTTATCCCCTTTGAAGGGGAGAAGGAAACCTGCGCAATCCAGGATCGTAAACAGGTTCTTGGGGTTCAGGGGAGGGGAGAGCAAATCCCGGATGCTCTTTCCCGAAATCGCCGTCGCCCGCAACTTCCGCGGCTTCCTTGAGAAGTCGGCCAAGATAGGCCGCGCCGGCCTGGGTGAGATGACCGCCATCATGGGTAATCAGTTTGCCTTCGGGGGTGAAGACCGGGCAGGTTTCGGAGGCTTCGCCGCAGGCAAGGGCGTGCAGATCGATGAATTCGACGCCCGCCGCGCCCAGGTTTTGTTTCATCAGGGTGTTGATGCGCAAATGTTCGGGGGTGACCGGATTACGCAGCGCGATCTTTTCCATGCGTGAGAATCCCAGATAGCGCCTGCGTTTTACTTTGCCAAAATTCTTGCGTCCCAGGACGATGACGCGGGTTCGCGGTGGAATGCCGAGATTACGCAAGGTCGCGGGCAGACGTTCAGCCGACCACGCTTGCCAGGATGCTGCAAAAATGATCGTGTCCGCCTGTTCGATGAATGCGCGCAAACCTTCATAAAAATGGGAAATATTTCTGGCGCACGACTTTTTGTCCTGTTCATCCACAAAAGTCATGAAGTCTTCATCGCCGCGATAGATTTGGCAGCGCGCCGGCATGTAACGCGTCCGGATTTGTGCGTCATCGGACAGCAGCTTGTTTTCATGAATCATATTGACCAGATCCTGCGCGTAACTGTCGCCCAGGATCAGTACGCGCGGCTTGCCCGCCATGCTGTCGAAGGCCGCCTGGTTCTTCTTGATTTCATTGAAGCGATGGATGACGTACTGCGTTCTCGCTTCGTACGACATCAGGAGATCGGTTTCTTCCGGCGAAAATCTGCCCGGCCAGCCTTGCATCCATATGCCGCTTGCCGAGATAGCGCCAATCAATACCCCCCCCCCGCTGATAGAAGGAATATATGTCGTCGAGACAAAAATCGTTTGTTGCGAAACGGCTGTTCCACGAAGCGCCAACTCAAGTATGCAAGCGCCAGGGGGGAGGCGCAAAGCAGAATCCTGACAATTTGCTCCGGCCAGTAAGACAAGATCGGCAAGGGATCCGACAAACGGAGGAAAGTAAACACCGGCTGGTGCCATAGATAGGCGCTGTAGCTCACCAGTCCGACGCCGATCAGCGGTTTTGACGCAAGCAATCGTCCGGCCAGCGTTTGCGGTGTTGCAAAGAGGATCACGCCCAATGCGCCCAGAGTCGGCAGGAGCGTGTAACGACCAGGAAAGGGAGAATCCGCGTCAAGGCGCGCGCAGGCAAACAGGATCAGCGACAGACCCAAGGCTGCGCCGGTTTCCGCCAGCCAGCGGCGCGGCGCGCATGTACGCCAGCGAGTAAGGTAGACGGCGGCCAGCGCGCCAATGAAAAGTTCCCAGATACGAGCCTGGGTGAGGAAGAAAACACCGCTTGATCCATGCCAGGACTTGCGATCGGCGTATTTCAGGCTCCAGAGGGCAATGATCAGGACGATCGTCGAAAATACCCATTTCCTGTGCCTGCCGCGCCAGCAGAGAAAAACGAGCAAGGGAAAGAAGAGGTAGAACTGTTCTTCCACGCCCAGACTCCAGGTGTGCAGCAGCGGCATTTCGTTCGCTGCGGGCGCGAAATAGCCGATCTCGCCGCGAAACCAGAAGTTGGAAATGAAGGCGAGCGTCCACAGGAGGCTGCGGGAAAAATTCTCCAGTTGATCGGGCAGCAACAAGAACCAGGCAAAGGGCAGGCAGCAGATGAGCACGCAAAACAGCGCTGGCAGAATGCGCCGCGCCCGCCGCTCGTAGAATCCGGCAAGACTGAACCTGCCGGCTTCCAGTTCGGCAAGCAGGATGCGGGTGATCAGGTAGCCGCTGATGACGAAAAATACGTCCACGCCCACGAAGCCGCCGGGAATCCAGGATGTTTCGCTGTGGCAGATAATCACCGCGATGACGGCAATGGCCCGGAGTCCGTCTATTTCTGGTCGGTATTGCCCACATGCGTCGCTGGAAAGGACGCTGGGACATGGATTCGTTGGCTTCATGAAATGCGCCCGCAAGTACCGCATTGGGGGTCGCGCGCAAGATTCAGCATACGCGTGTGAGCGTTCAGGGCATCGACTTGCAGCAGGCGTCCGGTGAGCGTTTTCCCCATGCCGGTCATGATCTTGATGGCTTCGCCTGCCTGCATCGCGCCGATGATGCCGGTCAGCGGGGCAAAGACGCCGCTTTGGACGCAGCGTGGCGCGTCCGCCTCCTCGACTTCCGGAAAAAGACAGTGATAGCAGGGGGAAGCCTCAGCGCGCAGATCGAAGACACAGATCTGTCCCGTAAAACCAATGGCTGCGCCGGAAACCAGCGGTTTTTTGAACTGGATGCAGGCGCGGTTGATGGCGTGGCGGGTGGCAAAGTTGTCGCTGCAATCGAGCGCCAGATCGGCGGTGCGTACCGCGTCTTCCAGCGCCGCGCCCCGCAGGCGCTCTTCCAGCGCAATGACCCTGACCTGCGGATTGAGCGACGCCAGCGTATTTTGCGCGGAACGCGCCTTGTTCATGCCGATGCGCGTTTCCGTGTGCAGTATCTGCCGTTGCAGGTTGCTGGCGTCTACCGTGTCGCCATCGGCGATTACCAGCGTACCCACGCCCGCCGCCGCCAGATAAAGCGCAACCGGAGACCCCAAGCCGCCCGCGCCGATAATCAGCGCCCTGGCGTTCAGCAAACGTTTCTGACCGGCAATGCCCAATTCATCGAGCAAGATATGGCGGCTGTAACGCAACAGTTGTTGATCGTTCATGGGGATCGGGAATCAGGGATCAGGGATCAGGGATCAGGGATCAGGGATCAGGGATCAGGGATCAGGAATCAGGAATCAGGGATCAGGGATCAGGGATCAGGGATCAGGGATCAGGGATCAGGGATCAGGGATCGG
>JAIRLE010000120.1 GCA_031259605.1 Zoogloeaceae bacterium | reverse complement strand
CGTCCTCGATGTGGTAATCGAACAGACGGTACAACGGAACATCCAGCGCCAGGTGAACGATGGTCATGGTAAAAAGATACGCGTGAGAATGGAAGTTAGCGCGGATATTTTGAGTGATTTCTCGAAAACCATCCTAACTTACGCTGTGGACAGGGTTTTTTCAAATTACCCCCAAAACCTGTGGATAACTTTGTGGAAAGCGACAGGGAAAACCCGGAAAAAGCGCGCCGCCATCGGCTTTTCCCGGGACGCCTGAAATTTCGACAATCAATAAAGTCATTTAAAATCAATCACATATATCCTATGGCGTTTGTCAAGCCGCAAACGCAAAAAAACAGGTTTTTTTACACGCATTGTGTGTATATCGGAGGAAGAAAGATGGAAGCCGGAGGCCGAAAGGCCAGCAAAAGCCATGTTTGGGCGCGGCGTCAGAAGCTGCTCATCGTCTCCAGGGTTTCCCCTCTCCCGCTCGCGGGAGAGGGTGGCGCGTTGGCGCTGGGAGAGGGGCGGCGGTTCATCCCTGAGCCGTATTTTCCAGGGTGAATCGCCCCTTCATCGTAAAACTAACTCCGGTTTGAAACCCCGCCCGCAAGAAAGGCGCGAAGGTTGAGACCCCGGCCGCGGCCGGGGTTTCGACCGTAGCCATTGGGGAGGGGAGAGAAACCCCTTCCCACGACAATCCGGGATCATGGACGGGTTCTCAGGCGTTCCTGTCTTCCTGGCGTCCTCTCCTCTGCGCGTTGATGGCGTCGTGTATGGCTTGCGCGCTTTGGCGGGCGGCGCGGGCGTAGTGTTCGCCGGGGCTGGCGTATAGGATGGCGCGGGAGGAATTGAGGATCAATCCCGTTCCATTGCGCGTCTGTCCGGCGCGGAGCGCGGCGGCAATATCGCCGCCCTGCGCGCCGATGCCCGGACTCAGGATGGGCATGTCGCCGACCAGCGCGCGCGCGCGCGCGAGTTCGGCGGGGTAGGTCGCGCCGACCACCAGCGCGCATTGGCCGCTATCGTTCCACTCTTCGGCGGCAAGCCGCGCGACGCGCTCGTAGAGCCGTTCGCCGCCCACATCCAGCGCCTGCACATCGTTGCCGCCGGGATTGGAAGTACGGCACAGGAGGATGACGCCCTTGTCCGTGTAGGCCAGGTACGGCGCGATGGAATCCCGCCCCATGTAGGGATTGACCGTCAGCGCGTCGGCGCGAAAACGCTCGAAGGCTTCCACGGCGTATTGCGCCGCCGTAGCGCCAATGTCGCCGCGCTTGGCGTCGAGGATGACCGGAATGCCGGGATGCGCCGCGTGGATATGGGCGATCAACGCTTCCAACTGGTCTTCGGCGCGATGGGCGGCAAAATAGGCAATCTGCGGCTTGAAGGCGCAGACCAGATCGGCGGTCGCCGCCACGATGGCCTTGCAGAATTCAAAAATGGCGTCGCCCTTTCCGCGCAAATGCGCGGGGAAGCGCGCGGGATCGGGGTCGAGTCCGACACAGAGCAGGGAATCGTTTTTTTTCCAGGCGGCGGCGAGGGTCTGTATGAAGGTCATGGCGGGCGTGGGCGGAAAATCGTCGGGGACGGACAAACCTTGCGTGTCTGCCGCGTTGCGTGGCGCGCGAGTCTTGCGGAGGGGCAAAGGGCCGGGATGCGGCATGCCGCGCCCCGGCATGCGGGCGTCAGTCCTTGCCGCTGGTGCACAGCATGGTGGCTTCGCCCTCGATGACCGGCTTGCCATTGACGGTGCATACGGTTTCCAGCACGGCACGTTTTTTTTCGACGATGATTTCCTTGACAGTGGCGGTTGCCGTGACCGTATCGCCGGGACGCACGGGGGCCTTGAATTTCAGGGTCTGTCCCAGGTAGATGGTGCCGGGGCCGGGCAGGCGGTTGCCGAGCACGGCGGAAATCAGTCCGGCGGAAAGCATCCCGTGGGCAATGCGTCCGCCGAACATGGTGGTCTTGGCGAATTCCTCGTTCAGGTGCACGGCGTTGGTGTCGGTGGAAACGCCGGAAAAAAGCACGATGTCGGCGTCGGTGATGGTCTTGGAAACGCTGGCGCTTTGGCCGACGGTCAGGTCTTCGATGTTGTAGCCATTCTGGGCATTCATGAAAATTCTCCTGTGAAATGGGCATGGAAGGCGGATTATAAGGGATCGAAAGCGGGAAGGCGGCGAATGGCGAACGTAAAATTGTCATTGTTGATGCGCCGCAAAAAAGGAAAAAAGCCCGTAAAATTCGCTTTTTCAAATTCTGGAGAAGTTCCGTGACCCGCATCATTGTTGTGACCTCCGGCAAGGGCGGCGTGGGCAAGACCACGACCAGCGCCTGTTTCGCTTCCGGGCTTGCCCTGCGTGGCTTCAAGACTGCCGTGATTGATTTCGACGTGGGCCTCAGGAACCTGGATCTCATCATGGGCTGCGAGCGGCGCGTGGTGTATGACCTGATCAATGTCATCAACGGACAGGCCACGCTGAATCAGGCGCTGATCAAGGACAAGCACTGTGAAAACGGCAATCTCTACGTGCTGCCCGCCTCGCAGACCCGCGACAAGGACGATCTGAGCGAGGAAGGCGTGGAAAAAGTCCTCCACGAACTCGAACACATGGGCTTCGAGTACGTCGTCTGCGATTCGCCCGCCGGTATCGAGCACGGTGCCGTCATGGCGCTCACCTTCGCGGACGAAGCGCTGGTCGTCTCCAATCCGGAGGTCTCTTCCGTGCGTGACTCCGATCGCATACTCGGCATCTTGCAGGCGAAGTCGCGGCGCGCCATCAATGGAGAGGAACCCGTCAAGGAGCATCTGTTGATTACCCGCTATTCGCCCAGGCGGGTCGATGAAGGCGAAATGCTCTCTTACAAGGACATTCAGGAAATTCTGCGCATTCCCATCATCGGCGTCATTCCCGAATCCGAAACCGTGCTGCATGCCTCCAATCAGGGTACGCCCGCCATCCATCTGCCGGATTCCGACGTGGCGGAAGCCTACAAGGATGTCGTCGCCCGCTTCCTGGGCGAAACGCAGCCCATGCGCTTCGTGGATTATGAAAGACCGGGGCTGCTGAAACGCCTGTTCGGGGGGAAATGAGCATGAGTTCCCTCTTTTCCCGCCTGTTCCGGCACAAGCCCCGGACGGCAGACATTGCCAGGGAGCGGCTGCAACTCGTCATCGCGCATGAGCGCAACGCCCAGAACAATACGCCGGATTTCCTGCCCGCGCTGCAAAAGGATCTGGTCGCCGTGATTTCCCGTTATGTGGCCGTCAATCCCGAAGACATCAAGGTTTCCCTGGAAAGGGAAGACAACTGCGAGATACTGGAAGTCAACATCATGCTGCCGGAAATCCGTCCCGCCGCCTTTGTCTCCGCCCCTTGAAATTCCGTCATGTCCGCCCGTCATCCCATTATCGCCATTACGGGTTCCTCCGGCGCGGGGACGAGCACGGTGCGCGCGGTCTTCGAGGGTATTTTCCGGCGCGAGGGGGTGAATGCGGCCATTGTTGAGGGCGACAGTTTCCATCGTTACGAACGTGCCGTCCTGCGCCGCATGAATGACGCGCGCGAGGAACAGGGCGAGCCGCGCGTTTCACTTTTCGGACCGGAGACCAATCTCTTTGCCGAGCTGGAAACCTTGTTTCGCGTCTATGCCGAAAGCGGCACGGGAAAATACCGTCATTACCTGCATGACCGGGAGGAAGCCGAACGCTACGGCCAGCCGCCCGGCTCCTTCACGCCTTGGGAAGACCTGCCGCCCAATACCGATCTGTTGTTCTACGAGGGACTGCATGGCGCGGTACGCACGCCGGAGATGGATGTGGCGCGGCATCCGGATCTGCTGATCGGCATCACGCCAGTCGCCAATCTGGAATGGATACAGAAAATCCATCGTGATACCCGGATGCGCGGCTATTCCCGCGAGGCCGTCACCCGCGCCATACTCGCGCGCATGCCCGATTATCTGCAATACGTCGTGCCGCAATTCAATCTGACGCACATCAATTTCCAACGTGTGCCCGTGGTCGATACCTCGGACCCGGTGGGCGCGCGCGATATTCCCGCCAACAGCGAATCGCTGGTGGTCATTCGCTTCGCCAATCCCAGAGGCGTGGATTTCCCCTATCTGCTCAGCATGATCCGGGGCGCTTTCATGAGCCGCGCCAATACGATCGTGATTCCTGGCGATCGTCAGGATCTGGCCATGCAGTTGATTTTCACGCCGCTCATCTGGCGTCTGATGGCGTTGCGGCACGGCGACGATTGAACGATGGAAGCGTCTGCCCGTCCTCCGCGCACCCTGCTGCTGGTTGACGACAAAGCCGACGTGCTTGCTGCCCTGCGGCGCATGTTGCGTCCGGACGGCTACAGTATCCTCACTGCCCTGGGGGGCGCGGCCGGGCTGGGCATCCTGGAAAAGCAGCCTGTAGACGTGATTCTCAGCGAGCAGCGGATGCAACACATGAGCGGCGTGGAGTTCCTGAGCCAGGCGCGGATCGTCCAGCCGTACTGTGTGCGCATGGTACTCACCGGCTATCTGGAGATCCAGTCCATCGCCAAGACGGTAAATGAGGGCGCGATCTATAAATTCCTCACCAAGCCCTGGGATGACGAGCAACTACGTGCCGCGTTGCGCGAAGCCTTTGCCCACAAGGAACTCACGGACGATAACCGGCGGCTGACGGCGGAGCTTTCCCAGGCCAATCGGAATCTGATCCTCGCCAACCAACGTCTCCAGGCATTGCTGGAAGAAAAGCAGCACCAGCTTTTGCGCGATGAAAAGGTGCTGGATGTCCTGCATGAAGTCATGCAGATTCTGCCTTTGCCGCTTTTGGGCGTCGATGATTCCGGCATGATCGCCGCCATCAACGAGGCGGCGCAACAGGTTTTTGGCGGTAACGCCCAAGCCCTGTTTCTCGGTCGGCAGATTTCCGCCCTGCTGCCGCCGGAACTGCTGTGCGCGGCGGATGCGGGCAAAGGAGAGGGCATGGTCTTCATCGCGCCGGACGCGCGCCCCTACCGTCTTTTCCGCCGCGCGCTGGGCCGGCATTCAGCGGCCAGCGGCAAACTTTTCATCTTCATCCCCGACAAGGCGGCAGAATGACCAGCGAAAACACCGGCCAGACGGGAGAGGCGGCGCGGCAAAAGACGGAAAGGGAAAACGAGATCGCCCGCGCGCTGAAGGCGCGCTTTGTCCATGCGGGCGCGCATTCCGGCGCGCGGGAACTCTGCCGGATACTGATTCGTTACCGCCTTCGGCAGCTTGAGGGCGGCAGCGCATGAGCGGGACGCCGCCCCTTTTGAGCGAAGCGCGCCTGCAACAGGCCATTGCCGCGCTGCCGGGATTGCCGCCGTTGATCGCTGGTCTGCTGGCGGACCTGGAACATGCCGATGATCTGAACTTTTCCATCCTGGCGCAACGCATTTGCGCCGATCAGGGTCTGGCGCTGCGGATGCTGCGTCTGGCGAATTCTTCCTTTTACGGCCTGAGCGGGCGGGTGGCGAGCATTGATGACGCCATTGTCGTGCTCGGTCTGCGTACGCTCTATACGCTGGTGCTGAACGTCGCCGCCATGCGCGCCATTACTCGTCCGCCCTGCGCGGGTTTTGACGAGATGGCGTTCTGGCGGCATTCCATCTCGGTTGCCGTTGCCGCGCGCGCGCTGGCGACCGTTTGCCGCAAGAACCCGGACATTGCCTTTACCCACGGCCTTCTGCACGATATTGGCCAACTGCTGCTGGCCAGCTGTTTTCCGGATGAGTATCGCCAGGTGATTGTCCGCACGGATGGATGCGCCGTCATGCGCCTGGAAATCGAACGCGCCCTGCTCGGCGTCGAACACGCCCAGGCGGGCGCGCTGCTGGCGGCGCAATGGGGTTTGCCGTCCGAATTTGCCGCCGCCATTGCCCAACATCACGCACCCGAGAGCGAGGCCGCCGATCTCCTGCATCTTGCCGACATCCTGGCGCACGCGCTCATGGAGGACGACGCGCCCATTCCCTGTCTTTCCGCTGCCGCCTGGCAGCGTCTGGCGCTGGACGAAGCACAGCTTCTTCCCGTGCTGGCGCGTATCGAACGCGATTTCGAGGAAACCCGCAAGGCGCTGCTTTCCTGACCGGCGAGACAACGCGTTGCTTGCGTTGATGCGGAGTGACGGGAAGGCAGGGAAAAGAAGCAAAAATCAGCGACAGCCCTTCAGGGCTGTCGGTCCAACTCCATTGGGAAGGGGTTTCAAACCGGAGTTGGTTTTACGATGAAGAAACGAAGAAACGTGGCGCGAGACGCTTTATCCCTGCCAGATTTGTCGCAATGGACATGGCCATCGAAAGATGGCTTGTGGGTCAGCGCTCGTCAATCTTGAGCAGGCCGTCTTCGAATACGACGATCATGCCGGGGACGCAGGCGGGTTTCTTGCCGGTTTCGGGCTTGTTGTACGCGCAGAGCGCTATCGTGTCTTGCGCGGCGGTCTGGCCGCTTGCGTTGTAGATGGAGCCGAAGGATTTTCCCCTGGTTTTGATATCGTATCGGGCAACGTTGTCGCACATGTAGGCAATGCGCTCGTACAGCGGGATTTGCTGGGCGCGGGCAAGGTAGGCCTGCATCCGTTTCGAGAACTGGTCGAGCAGCATCTTGCCGTCGCGGGCGGAACAGGCGCGGGCGAAGCGGGCGAACAGGTCTTCAACGGGTGCCCGATCCAGCGGTTTTGGGCTTTCCGCCGCGCTGGTCGCCAGGGGATTGTTCGGCAAGCGGTTTCCTCCCGCCGATGGTGCTGTTGCCGCGCTCGCGGACGATTTTTCCACGCTGGCGGCGGGCTTCTGGCTGCTGGCGCAGGGCAGGTTGGAGAGCATCGTGTCCCCATTCTTGTCAACACACTTGTAAATCTCGGCGCTGACGCCTTGCGCGCCCAACAGCAAACAGGCGGCGCAAAACAGTGATGTACTTGTTTTCATCTTCAATCCTCGTTTTCGGGAATATTCAGTGTGCGCAATCCCAGGTCTTCTGCCGGAACGCGCGTCCAGGACTTGCCGTCCCGCCAGATTTTCGCCAGACGATCATTGTCTTCCAGCACTTTTTCATAAAAAAGCCGCGCATACGACGAAAATTCCTGACGCTCCAGTTTCTCGTCATCAAGGGCACCGCAAAAGGACATGCCCCGTCTTTTTGCGACACGTCCTTTGAACAGCCCCGCGAATGGCGCGGACAGAGACTCGTCATCGATATTTTCATCGGAAAAGGCCAGGGACATGGGATTCTTTACCATCACCACATAGTCATTGTAACGGGGATCGAGCGCGTAACGATAAACATGCATCCTGTTCCCGACGGACAGCGCGGTCATCAGGGCGGACGTACCCGCATCCATGATATAGGGATTGAAATGCCATCCTGCGAAACCGGAAAAGTCATCCAGCGGTTCGTCCCGCGCGCCGGTTTTCCAGGAAAGAAAGACTTTTGCCGAATATTGTTCGCTGTTTCTGTCCATATTCAGGTGAATGGCATCACTCATCAACCGCTCGGGGTCCAGCGCCTTTTCCGCGTCGAGTCTGCCGAACAGGGCAAGCTCGCTGGGCGGCAGCGTGAGACAAACCTGGCCTTTGGCGGCTTCCTTCCACGCGCCCTCCAATGACACTTGAACTCCTCTTCCGGCAATGCCATAAGCGTAGACATAATAAAACCGGCCGTTATCCAGCAAAAGAAGCTCGACATTGTTGTCGGAATACTGCCCGCTTGCCGCACGGGTTCTTGCCGGTTTTATCGGTTTTGCCGTTTGCAGTTTTTCCTCCAGCCGCGCAGCGGCGGCGGCATCTTCCGCATACCGGGCAAAGATGAACGACCTTTCCCATCTTTTCCTTTGTTGCGCGGCGAGATGGACGCCCGTGCCGTCCTCCTCATGGAGCTTGATGAGCAGGCGCAGCGCGGCAAGACGATCTTCACGGCTGTTTTCATCGTCATCTGCCCGAAACTCCAGCGCGCTGACCAGTTCGCGCAAGGATTCCGGAGAAAGGGAATCCAGGGAAAAATCCAGTTCGGGATGCTGGCTGAGCAGTTTGGCAAGTTGCGGATACAGTTCGGCCTTGGCAAAGAGACGCGCGGCTTCCTGCAAATCCTGTGTGCCTTCCTCGCCGCTTGCGATCGCCTCGCCCAATGTGCCGCTCAGCCAGGATTTCAGGGCAAGCAGGTATCTTGGCGGGTAGTCGCTGGATTTTTCCGCTTGCGCCCCTGTCGTCGCCATCAGAGCCTGATGATAGAGGCCAAGGGCGCGTTTTCGGTCTTTTTGATAACCTCCCAAGCCATTGGCATGAAGGTCGGCAACGATCTTCAGCGCGCCCGGCTCACCCGCGTCCACTGCCTTTTTCAGCCAGAATTCTCCTTTTGCCTCGTTCTCCTGCCGGAAAAAATGCAAGGCGGTTCGGGTCATGGCCAGTGGAACGCCTCTTTCGGCTTCCGCCAGAAAATGTGTCGTCGCCTCGTCAGGCGGCGCGCAATCCGCGCAAACCTGCGACTGAAGGGGCATAGCGAACAACATGGAGAAGACAAGAGAACCGAAAACGGTCAAGGCGGGCAAAAGTGGTTCGTGCATGGCGTTCTTTCAGCATGGCGGTTACGCTGCATTCTACCGAATCATTCCTTGAACATCCGCCAGCCGGAAATCATGGTGGAGATCAGCGAGTGCTTGGAGAGGACTTCCTCGCGGATGGCGGCGTAGACGTGCAATACGGCAAAGCTCATCATGATCCACATGCCCAGACGGTGCCAGCCATGGGTTTGCTGCGAGCCGCCCAGAAGCGGCGCCACCCAGCCGAACAGGGCGTTCATCCAGCCGTCGTCCGCGCCTTCGGCATAGAGGCCGAAGCCGGTGAGAAGCATCCCGAAGGCGAGGATGGTGAAGAAAAAGAACATCATCAGGAGCGCCATCGGGTTGTGACCCAGGTATTTTTTTGGCGTGTGCTCCAAAAACAGATACCAGCGCAATTCAAAGAGCACTTCCTTCCACCATTCCTTGTTGAAGACCGGAGGCAGGAATATCTGCCGCGCATAGATGTTGCCGGCAAACGCCCAATACACGCGGGCGACCAGACCAATGGCGAACAGGTAACTGGCGACGAAGTGGATGAAGCGGATGTTGCCCATGACGTAGTGATCGGCGGCTTCGCCGGTGAGCGTGGGCGGCGGCGAGCCGATCAGGTAGCCGCTGATGGCGAGCGCCAGCATGATGATGCTGTTCGCCCAGTGCCACAGGCGCAACGGCGCTTCATAGATGTAGAGGGAATAAGCCAGGTTGCCGCGCGCTTTGGCTTCCTGAACGTCGTTTTGGGAAAGCATGGCGTTTTTCTCCCAGGGGTTTAACGCACCCTGACCCTGGCCATTTCCTGACCATCGGGACGCATGACATGCGTGGAGCATGCCAGGCAAGGGTCGAAGGAATGCAGGGTGCGCAGGATTTCCAGCGGCTCGTCGGCCTTGGCCAGCGGCGTATTCAAGAGACTGGCCTCGAAAGCGCCGATTTGTCCCTTGGGATCGCGCGGCGAGCCATTCCAGGTAGTGGGAACGACGCATTGGTAATTGTCGATTTTGCCGTCCTTGATCTTGATCCAATGTCCCAGTGCGCCGCGCGGCGCTTCGGTAAACCCCGCGCCTTGCGCTTCGGCAGGCCATGTGGCAGGCTCCCATTTGGTGATATTGGCGGTGTTATGGTCTCCCGCCTTGAGGTTCGCCATCAGGCGGGCAAACATCTGCTGCTGCAACTGGACGCAATAGAGCGTCTCCACGCCTCTGGCGGCAGTGCGCCCCAAGGTGGAGAAGATCGCGGAGAGCGGCAGGTCGAGCTTTCTCAGTATGTCGTCGATGGTTTCCTTGATCATCGGATAACGCCTGGGTTGCAGGTAAGCCAGTGTCATGCGTGCCAGACAACCCACTTCCATCGCATGACCGCGCCAGCGCGGTGCCTTGATCCACGAATACTTGCCCGCCTCGTCAAAAGCCTCCACGCGCGTCTTGCTGCCCTTGGTATTTGCGCCCAGCGTGAAATCGGGTTCGGTAATGCCGTCGAAGGGATGCAGCCCTCTGGTTTCGTCCGGGTATTTGTACCATGAATGGGCGACGAATTCCTGTATCTGTTCCGGGTCTTTCAGGTCGACGGGGAGAATGTTGTCCAGATCGCCGTTGATGATCGCGCCGCGCGGCAAGAGGAGATTGTCGGCTTCATGGTCGTTGGCGCGGTCGGGAATGTCGCCGTAGGCAAGCAGGAATTGCGATCCGATGCCGCCGCCATAGAGCCAATCCTTGTAGAAGGAAGCGATCGCGACGAGATCGGGAATATAGACCTGTTCGATGAAGACGGCGGCCTGTTGGATGACATTCTGCACCAGATTCAGCCGTTCCATATTTACCGCGCCGACCGCGCCTGCGCCTTCCAGGTTGATGGCGCAAGGCACGCCGCCCACCAGCCAGTTGGGATGCGGATTCCTGCCGCCGAAAATGGCGTGAATCTTGACGATTTCCTTTTGGAAATCAAGGGCTTCAAGATAATGGGCAACTGCCATCAGGTTGGCTTCCGGCGGCAGTTTGTAGGCGGGATTGCCCCAATAGGCGTTGGAGAATGGACCAAGCTGACCGCTGTCGATAAACTTTTTCAGCTTGGCCTGCACGTCGCGGAAATAACCGGGCGAGGAAAGCGGCCAGGCGGAAATGCCCTGCGCCAGCGCGGAAGTCTTTTGCGCGTCGGCCTTCAGGGCGGAGACCACATCCACCCAATCGAGCGCGTGCAAATGATAAAAATGCACCAGATGGTCATGTACATACAGGGTCAATTGCATGAGGTTGCGAATCAGATGCGCGTTTTCGGGAATCTGGATGGCGAGCGCGTCTTCTACGGCACGCACGGAGGTGAGCGCGTGCGTACCGGTGCATACGCCACAGATGCGTTCGGTAAACGCCCAGGCGTCGCGCGGATCGCGGCCTTTCAGGATGACTTCCAGTCCACGCCACATGGTGCCGGTGGAAACGGCGTTCCTGATGACGTTGTTGCCGTCCAGATTCACCTCGACCCGCATGTGGCCCTCGATGCGGCAGACGGGATCGACCACCACGCGGCGACCGGAATTGTCCAGGGTAAACCCTTGCGTTGCGTAACTCATGCTTCGATTCCTTCCCTGGCGTCCTTGTTGCCCGCGCGCCTTCTCAGGCTGTCCAGCGCGGTGACGGCGGCGTGGGCGGCTATCGCCGCGCCGGTGCCGATGGCGATGGCGCCGCCGATAACGTCCGCGTTGGCTTCGATACCAAACTGATGGATACCGGTCACGCGGTCATAAAAGCTGCCCTTGTCCCAGAAGCCGTCTTCGGAGCAGCCCAGGCAACCATGTCCGGACTGTACCGGCCAGGAAACGCCGCCATTCCAGCGCATCGAGGAACAGGCGTTGTAGGTGGTTGGTCCCTTGCAGCCCATCTTGTACAGGCAAAAGCCTTTCTTCGCTGATTCGTCGTCCCAGGCTTCGACGAATTGTCCGGCGTCGAAATGTCCGCGCCGATAGCATTTGTCGTGGATGCGCTGACCGTAGAACATCTTCGGACGCCCTTGACGATCCAGCGCCGGAATACGGTCGAAGGTGAGCATGTAGGTAACGACGCCGGTCATCACTTCGGCAATCGGCGGACAGCCCGGCACGCAGACGATCGGCTTGTCGGCGATGACCTTGCGGATGGGCGTGGCGCGCGTGGGATTGGGGCGGGCCGCCTGCACGCAGCCGTAGGAAGCGCAGGATCCCCAGGCGATCACCGCCTTGGCGTCGGCGCAGGTTTCCTTCAGTTTTTCCACGAAGGGGCGTCCGCCCTGGATGCAGAACATGCCTCCCTCGTTCAAGGGCGGATTGCCTTCCACGGCGACGATGTAGTTGCCCCGGTATTTTTCCTTCACCATCTCGATGATGGCTTCCGCCTGATGTCCGGCGGCGGCCATCAGCGTATCGTCATAATCGAGGGAAAGCATGGAGAGCACCACGTCGCGGGTCAGGGGATGCGCCGAACGGATGAAGGATTCCGAGCAACAGGTGCATTCCAGGCCATGCAGCCAGAGCACGGGCGTGCGCGGCCTGGTTTCCAGCGCCTGCGCGATTTTCGGCATGGCGGCGGCGGAAAGTCCCAGCGATGCGGCTGTCAAGCTACAGAATTTCAGAAAACTGCGCCGGGTAATCCCCTGACGGCGCAAGACTTCATAGAAGGTTTCACTCATCGTAAAACTAACTCCGGTTTGAAAACCGCCCGTAAGAAAGGCGCGAAGGTTGAGACCCCGGCCGAGGCCGGGGTTTCGACCATAGCCATTGGGGAGGGGAGAGAACCCCCTTCCCAATGGAGTTGGACCGGCAGCCCTGAAGGGCTGTCGCTAATTTTTGCTATTCTCGCATGAATCGCGCGGTCGCGCCGCAGGGCCATGAAGCGCTGTCGTTAATTTTGCTCAAAATATCGTCATCATGTCGAAAAAACTGCTTGTGCTTGCCTTGTCCCTGGTTTTGGCGACTTCTGCCGCTCTGGGGGTAGCCTCTTATATTTCACAGCATCCGCAACCATTCACGGGCGGCGCGGAGGAATTGCTGGCGGGGGTCGAAGACGTGCTGGGTGGCGGGGGAACCTTGCGGCTTCAGGCGTCGGAAATCGATCT
>JAIRLE010000113.1 GCA_031259605.1 Zoogloeaceae bacterium | reverse complement strand
GAAGGTCGAGACCCCGGCCGCGGCCGGGGTTTCGACCGCAGCCATTCTCGAGGGGAGGGAAACCCCTTCCCAATGGAGTTGTACCGACAGACCTGAAGGGCTGTCGCTGATTTTTGCTCGGACTATATCGGACTATGGTTTCGTCCCCCTGACAGGAATCGAACCTGTATCTGGCGCTTAGGAGGCGCCTGTTCTATCCATTGAACTACAGGGAGGAAGGCGGCAAGACTACCACAACGAACGGCAAAGAGCAGAGGATAGAGGGCGATATGCTCGTCACGCTCGTCCTGTCTTCTGTTCCCCGATCACCGGACGCTGATCAGGCCCAGCCAGGTCATGAGGAGGGAACCGAAAAGGTGGAGCGCGGCCAGGGCGAAGGCGATGGCGTATTGACCGGCGTGCAGGCGTTCCACGGTTTCGGCGGAAAAGCTGGAAAAAGTGGTCAGGCCGCCGAGTACGCCGGTAATGACAAAGAGCTTTACAGCGGGCGCGATTTCGACATGCAGATGAAAGAATCCCAGCGCCACGCCCACCAGATAACCGCCCAGGAGGTTCGCCGCCAGCGTGCCCAGGGGAATGGCGGGCAGCAGGGGATTCAAGGTCGCGCCCAGCAGCCAGCGCGTCCACGCGCCCAACGCCGCGCCAATGCCAACACCGAAAAAAGCGGCGGGACTAAAGCTGTGTGGCATGGCCTGTTCCCGGGGATTCTGGCGGATTGTTGATGATTTCCCGTTTTCTGAAGCCTTCCAGCACATGTTGAATCATGCCGCGCGCCAGTTCTTCGTCGGCAAAGAACACCGCGCCAAGGCTTTCCCGGCGCATGAGATCGGATTCATCCTCGCTGTGGGTGCGGATGACGATTTCGATGCCGGGATTCAAGGCGCGCGCGATTTCGGCCATGCTGCGCACATCCATCGGCGTGTGCGAGGCAATCACCAGCATGGCGGCGCGGGCGATGTGCGCCTGGATCAGCACTGCCGGTTCCGCCGCGTTGCCGCAGACCGCCGCCATTCCGCGCTTGCGCAGGTCTTCGACGCGTTCGCGGTTCTGTTCGACCACCACGCATGGAATATCCTCGGCTTTCAGCGCGTGGACAATGCGTGTGCCAACGCGGCCAAAGCCCACCAGCACCACTTGGCCTTCCAGGTATTTGCGCGCCGTGCTCATCGGCAGTTGCGCGAACGGATCTTCCCGTCGCGCCAGTTGCCGCGCCAGGGATGAACGCTTCAACAACCAGCGTTGCAGCGGCGCAATGGCGGCGAAAATGAAGGGATTCAGAGCAATGGAAATCAGCGCGCCTGCCAGAATCAGGCTCATGCCGTCGGGCGGCAGCAATTTCAGGCTCAGTCCCAAGCCAGCGAGGATGAAGGAAAATTCGCCGATTTGCGCCAGACTGGCGGCAACCACCAGCGCGGTATTGAGCGGGTAACGAAAAGCCAGCACCAAAACCAGTGCCGCCGCCGCCTTGCCAAGGATGATGACGGCCACCACGCCCAGTAATCGCCAGGGTTCGGAAAGCAGGATATTCGGATCGAAGAGCATCCCCACGGAGACGAAAAAGAGCACGGAGAAGGCGTCGCGCAACGGCAGGGATTCTTGCGCGGCGCGGTGGCTGTAAGGGGATTCGCGCATCACCATGCCCGCAAAGAACGCGCCCAGCGCAAAGGAAACGTGGAACATCGCCGCCGCGCCATAGGCAATGCCGATGGCGGTGGCGATAACCGCCAGGGTGAACAGCTCGCGCGAACCGGTGCGCGCCACGTGCCGCAACAGCCAGGGCACGACGCGTCTTCCGGCGACCATCATCAGGGCGATGAAGGCGGCGACTTCAAAGAGGACGCGCATCAGGGTCATGGTGAGCGAGCCTTCCGCCGTCGCGCCCGTATCCGCCGTGCCGCCCAGCACGTCCGCCAGCGGCGGCAAAAGCACCAGCACCAGTACGGTCGCCAGATCTTCCATGACCAGCCAGCCCACGGCGATGTGACCATTCATGGTTTTCAGGGCGTTGCGCGCTTCCAACGCCTTCAGGAGCACCACGGTGCTGGCGCAGGACAGCGACAATCCCAATACCAGCGCTTCGCCCCATGACCATCCCCAGAATCTGGCCAACGCCGCGCCCAGCGCCGTCGCCAACCCCATCTGCGTCAACGCGCCGGGAATGGCGATGCGCCGCACGCTCAACAGATCGCCCGGCGAAAAATGCAGCCCGACGCCGAACATCAGCAGCATCACGCCGATTTCCGACAATTGCGAGGCGATCTCCGTGTCCGCCACGAATCCCGGCGTTCCCGGCCCGATGATCACGCCCGCCACGAGATAGCCGACAATGGCGGAAAAACGCAGGCGCGTCGCCAGAAAACCCAATGCCAGCGCGATGCCAAAACCAGCGGCAATGGTGGTGATGAGGGAAAAATTATGTTCCATGCGCGCAATCCGCCATGTTGCCAGGTTCGCGCGCGAGCTTGAGCGCGTCCATGTTGCGGATGATGACAGAGAATTCGGGTGATGAGGATGGGGACATGAGCGGTTTCCGTCGATAGACTGAGAAGTTTTACCTGAACGCGCGGGTTTGCGCAATTCGGGAGAGGACGGCAGGTGCAATTGAAAGCGGAGGAAGCCTGTGCGCCAACCTCTGATTTCGTCATTCTCCGGAGCGAAGCGACGTGGCAATGACGGAGAACGGAGGACGGAGGACAGATCAGTTACCGGGCGCATCAAGCCCGCATGAATCGCTGTCTTCTGTCATCAGCCCTCTGCCCTCTGGATTGCCACGGGCTTCGCCCTCGCTTTTGACGAAGGGGAGGCTTCGCTCCGGAGAATGACGAAGTGGGGGATTCTCGCGCCTGGTTCCTCCACTTTCAATTGCACCCCATCGGCGTCGGGGTGATCGCCCTTGGCGGGGGAACGGAAAAGTTCGCGGCCATGAACGGACGGCGATGTTCGTCAAAAGCGGTAGCTGGCCTGCACGAAGCCGCCCAGGCCCTTGCGTTGTCCGAACAGGGCGTTGGCGTTGGCGTTCAACCGCCAGCTTTTGGTCATGGCCCATTCCACGCCCGCCTCGATCAGCGCGCTGTGCCCCCGCGTTTCCGGCTCCCCGGCTATCCTCGCGCCGTCCAGCCTGCCCCGTCCGCGTCCGTCGAATTCGTATTCCCAGCCCAGGCCGACGTGCGCGCGCAGCGTCTTGTCCACCACGCGGCGGTAGCGCGCGCCCAGGCGGGAGCGCAGGGAATCGGCGGTGTCGAAGGATAGCCTTTCTCCGGCATGGGTTTTTACCTTGTCGCTGTCCTGACGAGTCCACAGGAGCCGGACATGGGTGTCGAGGCTGTCGGTTTCGTTCAGGGGATGGTCGTAGCCCGCGCCGACGTGCGCGCCCCGGTAGTTGGCTTCGCTGCGGTAGCGCAGGTCGGCGGCGCTCCCTTTGCCGCCGTAGTCGATCCTGGCGCGCCCCAAGCGGATCGCGCCTTCCAGGTAGAAGCGGTTGGCGAAGGTCTGCCTGGCGAATGCGCCGAGGCCATGATGCCGGGTGTCGCCGTCTCCCCGGCTGAAACGGCCGTGGCTGTCGTAGTTGCCGAGGCCGCTTTCCACGAAGAGGCCGGCGGTCAGCGTGCCCAGGCGGTTTTCCGTATCCAGCGCGCCGCCGAGCAGGAAGCTTGCGCCCTTGTGCCGGATGCTGGAACCGGTGCCGGTACGGTACCTGACGTTGTCGCCCTGCAGGGAGACGAAGGAACAGTGGCGGGTTCCGTTGTCGGGAACGCCGCAGCGCGGTTCC
>JAIRLE010000014.1 GCA_031259605.1 Zoogloeaceae bacterium | reverse complement strand
TCAAACCGGAGTTGGTTTTACGATGAAATTCACGCTTGCCTCCTTCCGCGCCTGGCCGCGCAAAAAAGTGACCCTGCTGGGCATGTCGGGCGTTGGCAAAACCTGGCTGGCGTCGCTCTTGCGGCAGCATGACTGGTTTCACTATTCGGCGGATTACCGCATCGGCAAGCGTTATCTCGACGAGCCGATTCTGGATCTGGTGAAACAGGAAGCCATGTCCGTTCCCCTGCTGCGCGCGCTTTTGCGGCGCGACTGGATCGACATCTCGAACAACATCAAGGTCGATGATCTCGGCCCGGTGCTGTCCTTTGTCGGCAAACCGGGCGACCCTGGACGCGGCGGGCTGACGCTCGCCGAATTTTCCCGCCGCCAGGCGCTCTACCGTAAGGCCGAAATCGCCGCGATGCAAGATGTCCCCGCGTTCATTCAGAAAGCCTGGGAAGTTTACGGCTACAGCCATTTCGTGAATGACGTGGGCGGCAGTCTTTGCGAACTGGAAGCGCCCGGCGTGATCGAACTGCTCGCCGAGCATACGCTGATGCTCTACATCCAGGTAACGACGCCGGAGGAAGAAGCGTTGCTGATTCAACGGGCGCAGAGCGATCCCAAGCCGCTGTACTACCGTCCCGCCTTTCTCGCGGAAGAATTGCCGCGCTACCGGGCGGCGCGCGGCCTCCCGGACACGCCGGAGCGCCTTGACGCCGATCCGGACGACTTTACCCGCTGGATTTTCCCGCGCCTCTTTCATTCCCGCGTTCCGCGCTACGAAGCCATCGCCAAACCGCACGGCTATACCGTCACCGCGCGCGAAGTCAGCCAGATACGCGACGAAGGCGATTTTCTCGCACTTTTGGAGACGGCAATCGAACGCGCCGAAGCCAGATAAGGTGCCAGAGGAAATCATTGCGCGAAGCGTATCTTCTTCGGGCGTACACGCATCCGCCAACTGTTGTTGTAATACGCCCAGCGTCTCCGGCCAGACGCTCGCCGCCAGATTCGAAACGGGAAAGATGGCGCGCCGTCAGAACCTGTTCATAATCTCGGATTGCTGTGTGAAATGTTTGATTTTCCTTCCCCTTCATTCGCAGATGACGGTAGGGGCAACCCTTGTGGCCGCCCGCCCTTGCCGCGGCAGGGCAACCACAAGGGTTGCCCCTACAGCCGACACCCGCATCACCGCCGCCGACCTTGCCGAATTCCGCGCGCAACACCACATCTACGGCGCGAAGCGCCCGGAAACCGTCTGTCCCCTGTCCGTGTCCGCGCTACTCCATATCCGCCAGCCACGCGTCGATCAACGCATAGCCGCGTTCGTTTCGCATGAATACGAGAATATCCTGGCGATCGTCGGCGCGGGAGAGGACAACGTCCATGACCGGGTATTGCCACACCTTGCCTTCCCGGCAATTATTGGAATACGTTTCTCCCAGCGATTCAGGGATCGACCATTCGCTCATGATGAAGCCCTTGCCTTCTTTCAGCAGCGCGAGTCTCGAATGGATGAGCACATGATATTCATCCACGAAATGCTCTTTTGAGACGGAATCCATTGCGCCATGCCTTGTCAGTTCCGCAATTTTTTCATGCGTGACGCGCAGCAGATCGGCCTTGCCGAAATCATCCGGCAGGGCGGTTTCCAGCCAGGCGAGGAATTCGCGCTCAAAACTGACGAAAGCATAATTTTTTCCATCCACGCCCAGAAAGTTTTTGTGTCGCGGATTGGCGACGGGACGATCGCTGACCACCAGCGAATACAAATCCAGGTCTCTGTCGAAAAAGTCGAAGTTCTCGATGAGGGTTTCATTTCCCGTCGTCAGCAGGACGCCCTCCCCGCCTTCCCAGGAGTAATGTTCGCCATGATGTTGTTTTTGGGCGTTCTTCAACCCGTAGACCATGCCGTTCATGGCGCGGCTGAGCGCGTTGTATTCGGCGGGAATGGCGATGTTGCCTTCGGCGTCGAACAGCCCGGTCTTGCCGTCATGGGTAAAACGGATGAAGCCCTCGCTTTCGCAATCGAAGGAGTTGTCAAAAATGTGCATGTCGCCATGCCCCACGCGACGGCCGCTTTTGGTCAGGTAATAACTATCCTTCCACTCGCCGTTTTCTTCTTCCATGACAGCAATGATGTCATCGAACTTTCTTGCGGTTGTCATGCATGGGCTGAATCGCGGCTTTATCCTGACCTGCCCCGCGGCATCCTTGAAGCCCATCAACGCGTCGTCCGCTTCGCCTTCCGTAAAGGCGAACCAGGTATCGGACGCCTGTCCGGCCAGGGCAACGTGGGCGAACAACAGCATGGCCGGCAATAGGAAACCTTGCATTTTCCGTTCCCGTTTACACGCTTCCCTTTTGCGGGTCGAGTTTGTCCTCGCTGGAATGCAGCTTGTTCAGGGCGTTCAAATAGGCCTTGACGGAGGCGATGACGATATCCGTGTCCGCGCCCTGGCCGTTGACGATACGTCCATCCCGGGAGAGGCGCACGGTTACTTCGCCCTGCGCGTCGGTGCCGGTGGTGATGGCGTTGACCGAATACAGCAACAGCTGCGCCGCGCTTCGGGCGATGTGTTCGATGGCCTTGAACGCCGCGTCTACCGGGCCGGAACCTTCGGCTTCAGCCTTCTGTTCTTCACCACCGACGCTCAGGATGACCTGCGCGCGCGGCGTCTCGCCGGTTTCGGAGAAAACGCGCGAATAATCAAGGCGGTAATGCTCGGCGGCGGGCGTGAGCGCCTCGTCGGAAATCAGCGCCTGCAAATCCTCGTCGAAAATCTCGTGCTTTTTGTCGGCTAACGCCTTGAAGCGGGAAAAGGCGGCATTCAACGCTTCCTCGCTGGGAAGCTCGATGCCCAGTTCAGCCAAGCGGCTCTTGAAGGCGTTGCGTCCCGAATGCTTGCCCAGCACCAGCTTGTTGTGGCTCCAGCCCACGTCCTCGGCGCGCATGATTTCGTAGGTTTCCCGGTGTTTCAGCACGCCGTCCTGGTGGATGCCCGCCTCGTGCGCGAAGGCGTTGGCACCGACGATGGCCTTGTTGGGCTGCACCGGATAGCCGGTAATCTGCGACACCAGCTTGGAGGCGGGCACGATCTGCGTGGCGTCGACGTGAGTCTTGACCGGGAAGATGTCGGCGCGGGTTTTCACCGCCATCACCACTTCTTCCAGCGAGGCGTTGCCTGCCCGTTCGCCCAAGCCGTTGATCGTGCATTCCACCTGCCGCGCCCCGGCCAGCACGGCGGCAAGCGAATTGGCGACCGCCAGTCCAAGGTCGTTGTGGCAATGCACCGACCAGATCACCTTGTCGGCATTGGGTACGCGTTCGATCAGGCGGCGCAGCGTTTCCGCGAAGGGTTGCGGCAGGGTGTAGCCGACGGTGTCCGGCACGTTGAGCGTCGTGGCTCCGGCCTTGATGACCGCCTCGAAGATGCGGCACAAAAAGTCCAAATCGGAGCGCCCCGCGTCCTCGGCGGAAAACTCCACGTCGTCGGTATGCCGCCGCGCCCAGCCAATCGCCTTGACTGCCTGCGCCAGCACTTGATCGGGCGTCATGCAGAGCTTTTTCTCCATGTGGATGGGGCTGGTGGCGATGAAGGTGTGGATACGCTTTTTCTCCGCCGGGAGAATGGCTTCTCCGGCGCGCTCGATATCCTGTTCATTGGCGCGCGCGAGCGAGCAGACGGTGGATTCGCGTATCGCTTTCGCAACCGCGCTGATGGCCTCGAAGTCGCCGGGGGAAGCGGCGGCAAATCCGGCTTCGATGACGTCCACGCGCATTTTTTCCAGTTGGCGGGCAACACGGATTTTTTCTTCCCGCGTCATGGAAGCGCCGGGGCTTTGCTCGCCGTCGCGCAAGGTAGTGTCGAAAATAATCAGACGGTTCATGGGATGCTCCAAAAGAACGGGAATGCGCTCATTGCGAATCGAACAGGAATTCGGCAACGATTTGGCGATGCCGGTACATGACGCTGAATTCGGCGCGCCAGCGCATGGGGCCGGTGACGCAGATGGGCAAGGCGGTTTGCCCGATGAACTGGCCGGGCGCGGTTTCCCGCAACGGCACGGGATCGAAGGGCATGTCCATGTTGACGCCGGAAAAGGCCAGGAGCGCGCTTTCCGCCGGAACGTCTCGCAAGATGAGCCGCGCCGTCAGGGGTTGCAGCGGCATGAGCGGACGCGGCGTGAGTTCGGCGGTGAGATCGCCGCCGCCGGGCAATTCGACGCGACAGGCCATCTGGTTCAAATCACAGGCCGTGGGCGGCAGGCGCGTGACTTCCATCGCCGTTGCGCCCGTCTCGCGCCAGAACAGGCGTCCCGCAAGGAAGATCGACAGCAACAGCAGCAAGGCACCCAGGATGGGCAGGAAAACCTTCAGGCGGCGCGTCATTGCCGCCCCGTGCTGCCAAAACCGCCCGCGCCGCGCTTCGTGGGCGTGAATTCATCGACGATGTGGAGATCAACCTGCAACACCGGCACGACAATCAGTTGCGCGATGCGCTCCAGCGGCTCGATGACAAACGCGTGATTGCCGCGATTCCAGGCGGAAACCATGATTTCGCCCTGATAGTCGGAATCGATCAGTCCCACCAGGTTGCCCAGCACGATGCCATGCTTGTGTCCCAGGCCTGAACGCGGCAGCACCAGCGCGGCCAGCGCGGGATCATCCAGATGAATGGCCATGCCCGCCGGAATGAGCAGGGTCTGGCCAGGAAGAAGCGACAAAGGCGCGTCGATGCAGGCGCGCAAATCCAATCCGGCTGCGCCTGCCGAGGCGTAATGCGGCGGATCGCGTTTGAGGCGCGCGTCCAGAATCCGGATGTTCATGCGTTTCTTTCCGGTGACCATCATGTTTTCTCCATCAAGGCAAGGATATGCGCCAGCAACTGGCGGGCAATCTGTATTTTCGGGGCAACGGGCAAGGGATGGCTGCCCGCGTCGTCGAACAGGATGACGCGGTTCGTTTCGCCGCCGAAGCCTTCTTGGATGAGATTACCGACAATGAGCGGAACTTTTTTGCGCGCGCGTTTTTGCTGGGCGTAGTCTTCCAGCTGCTCGCTTTCGGCGGCAAAGCCCACGCAGAACGGGGGCTGCGGCAAGGCGGCGACCTCGGCGAGGATGTCGGGATTTTGCACAAGGAGAATCTCTGGCGGGCCGTCCGCGCTCTTTTTCAGCTTTTGCGGCGCAATTTGCTCGGCGCGGTAATCGGCGACGGCGGCGACGGCGATAAAAATATCCGCCGCCGCCGCCCGTTGCAGGACGGCGGCGCGCATTTCCAGCGCGCTTTGCACAGGAATGCGCAGGACATTCATCGGCGCATCCCGCGCCACCGGGCCGGAAACCAGTGTGACTTCCGCCCCCGCCCGCGCGGCGGCGCGCGCCACGGCATAGCCCATGCAGCCGGAAGACAGATTGGTAAGGCCGCGCACCGGGTCAATGGCCTCGAAGGTGGGACCCGCCGTGAGCAGGACTTTTTTCCCCGCCAGCGACTTGGGCGTGAAAAAGGCGCACAGGACTTCCAGCAGCGTTTCCGGCTCCAGCATCCTGCCCTCTCCTTCTTCGCCGCAAGCCTGCGTGCCTGCGGCGGGGCCAAGGCAGGTCACGCCATCCTGCCGCAGGATTTCCAGATTGCGCCGCGTCGCCGGGTTATCCCACATCCGCCGGTTCATGGCGGGCGCGATCAGCAAGGGACAGGCGCGCGCCAGGGACAATGCGGCAAGCAGGTCGTCGGCGCGACCCTGCGCCAGCCGGGCGATACAATCCGCCGTCGCGGGCGCGATCAGGATGGCGTCCGCCGCGCGAGTGAGATCGATGTGCGCCATGGTGCCGTCCGCCGCCCACATGTCGGTCAGCACGGGTTTGCCGGAGAGCGCGGCAAAGGTGGCCGGGCCGACGAAACGAGTCGCGGCATGGGTCATCACCACCTGCGTCTTCGCGCCCGCGCCGGTGAAGAGACGCAACAGCGCCGCCGCCTTGTACGCCGCCACGCTGCCCGTCACGCCCAGCACAATCCGCTTGCCTTCCAGTTCCATCGTTTGCCGCATCCAGGAAAATCAAAGGCTGCCATTTTAGCCTTTGCCGAGGGCAATTGCGCCTTCGATGCGCGGAGAAGAACGAAATTTTGCCCGCGTAATGCAAAACAGACTTGCGGGAGAAAGGCATGTGAGGATAAAATGCTCGGCTTTTCCGAACCGTACTTTCATCTGGAGCAACAATCATGGCGCGAGTCTGCCAAGTGACGGGCAAGGCCCCAATGGTAGGGAACAAGGTTTCCCACGCCAACAACAAGACCAAACGTCGTTTCCTGCCGAATTTGCAGTACCGCCGTTTCTGGGTTGAAACTGAAAACCGTTTCGTGCGCCTGCGCGTTTCCAGCGCCGGTCTGCGCCTCATCGACAAGAAAGGCATCGATGACGTGCTCTCCGACCTGCGCAGCCGCGGCGAACTCTAACGCAAAGGATAACGAACATGGCCAAAGGCGGACGCGAAAAAATCAAGCTGGAATCTTCAGCGGGAACTGGACACTTCTATACAACCTCCAAGAACAAGCGCACCACTCCCGAAAAACTGGAGTTCTTGAAGTATGACCCAAAAGCGAGAAAACACGTGCTGTACAAGGAAATCAAGCTGAAATAAGCCCTTCGTCCCCCCCTTGCGCAAAAAACCGGCGCTTTCCCAAGCGCCGGTTTTTTGTTGGACAAAACGGCAAGGGCAGCCGTCCGCAAGCGTCAATCCGTCACTGCCTCGCGGCGCGGCAACAGGCGCGTGGCCCAGGCCAGAAAGAGGCCGAAGCCGAAAAAGGAAACGGCAGACCAGTTGGCCGGCGACAGGCCGAACAGCGTCCATTCCTTGCTGCTGCACAAACCCATGGCCAGGAAGAATTCCGGCAACACCGGCCCATTATCCAGCCAGTACATGCCCAATGCCTCCACAAGCCGCTCGATCAAACCCGGATCCTCGAAACTGCATTCCGCAACCAGTCCGGGCATGGACTGCATCAGGGTTTGATAGAGCGCAACGCCCATTCCTCCCAGGCAGAGCGTCACCAGCAGCGCCCCCATGACGCGATGATTACGCCGCCCTTCCCAGGTTTCCACCGAAAATGGCGGCAGGGCAAAAACCAGCGACAACACACCCAGCAGCATGAACAGCAAACGTTGGAAAATGCACAGCGGACAGGGACTCAAATGTTCCCATTCCTGAAGCAGCCAACTGAAACATGACAACGACCATGCCGCCACGCCGACCAGCAGGAACGCCTGACGCGGCGTCATGGCAAGGAACCAGCGCGGAAATTTGCGCAGGGAATTGAACTTCATGGCAAACCAGAAGGAAAAGACACGCCGCGTATGGTAGCAGAGTCCCAAGGCAATCGCGCAAAAATTGGCGACAGCCCTTCAGGGCTGTCGGTCTGACTCCATTGGGAAGGGGTTTCTCCCCCCTCGAGAATGGCTACGGTCGAAACCCCGGCCTTCATGCCGGGATATCAACCTTCGCGCCTTTCTTACGGGCAGGGTTTCAAACCGGAGTTGGTTTTACGATGAATGCCCATTTTCCCCTCTCCCGCCAGGCGGGAGAGAGGAAGGCAGGTACGGCGCGAACCGAAAATACGATAGCGGCATTCGTGAGATTGCCCTGGGCAGAGTCCGGATTGCTTGGGTTTCCCGCAAAAACCCATGTAGAATTCGCCGCTTCTGCTTTCACGGTCATAAAATCCCATGCCCGATTTCATCCTTGCGCCCAGCATTCTTTCCGCCGATTTTTCCCGCTTGGGCGAAGAAGTGGAAAACGTCATCGCCGCCGGAGCCGACTGGGTACATTTTGACGTGATGGACAACCATTACGTCCCCAACCTGACCATGGGACCGCTGGTCTGCGCCGCCCTGCGTCCGCGCACGAACGCGCCGATAGACGCGCACCTGATGGTCGAACCCGTGGATCGCCTGATACCGGAATTCGCCAGGGCGGGCGCGAACCTCATCACTTTCCATCCAGAGGCTTCCCGGCATGTCGACCGCACCCTGGATCTCATCCGCGAACAGGGCTGCCAGGCCGGCCTGGCGTTCAATCCGGCCACGCCGCTGGCCTACATGGATCACGTCATGGACAGGCTCGATCTGGTGCTGCTGATGAGCGTCAATCCCGGCTTCGGCGGACAAACCTTCATTCCCGCGACGCTGGAAAAACTGCGGGCGGCGCGGATAAAACTGGATGTCTACGCGCAAAAGAGCGACCGCCGCATCCGCCTGGAAGTCGATGGCGGCATAAAGCCGGAAAACATCGCGCAAATCGCCAACGCTGGAGCGGACGCCTTCGTGGTCGGTTCCGCCGTGTTCGGCGCTGGCCGGGAAAGCGACCCGCGCCGCTATGATTCCATCATCAATACCCTGCGCGCCAGGCTGGCTGCGGGAAGTTAATCAGAGGTTCCCCAGCAAAACCAGATTGTCCCGATGGATCAAACTGGCTTCATTCACATAGCCCAAGAGCGCCTCGATTTCCTGTGAGGCGTGGCGGAGGATGCGGCGGGTCTCGGAACTGCTGTAATTGACGAGACCGCGCGCAATTTCCCGGCCGTTGGGGGCGATGCAGCCGACAGCCGCGCCACGCTCGAATTCGCCGATCAGCGAAATGACGCCCACCGGCAACAGGCTTTTGCCGTTTGCCAGCGCCTTTACCGCGCCCGCGTCGATATACAGTTCTCCGGCGGTTTGCAGGTGATCGGCGAGCCATTGTTTCTTGGCGGCCAGGGGTTCCGTTCCGGAGATCAGCAAGGTGCCAATGGCTTCGCCCGCCGCCAGCCGCAGGAGGACTTCCGGTTCGCGGCCGCTGGCAATCGCCGTCGCCGCGCCGCTTTTCGCCGCCCGTTTCGCGGCCAGCACCTTGGTGATCATGCCGCCCGTGCCCACCACGCTGCCCGCGCCGCCCGCCATTGCTTCCAGTTTCGGGTCGCCCGCCGTCGCTTCCCGGATCAGGGTCGCGTCCTGACTTTTGCGCGGATCGGCGGTATAAAGGCCGCTCTGGTCGGTAAGGATGACGAGCGCGTCAGCTTCCACGGCGTTGGCCACCAGCGCGCCCAGGGTATCGTTGTCGCCGAACTTGATTTCGTCGGTGACCACGGTGTCGTTTTCGTTGATGACGGGTACCACCCCCTGTTCCAGCAGGGTGTTGAGGGTGGAACGGGCATTCAAGTAACGTTTCCTGTCCGAGAGATCGTCATGGGTGAGCAGGATTTGCGCCGTGTGCAGGCCATGCGGACGGAAGGCTTCCTGGTAAATCTGCGCAAGGACAACCTGCCCCACGGCGGCGCAGGCTTGCAGTTCATGAATCGTGCGCGGACGCTTTTCAAGCCCTAGGCGCAGCATCCCGCAAGCAATCGCCCCGGAAGAGACGATGAGCGCCTGCCTGCCCTGCCGCCCGAGTCCGGCAATCTGCCGCGCCCAGCCGCCAATGGCTTCTTCGGCCACACCCGCGCCGTTACCGGTAATCAGGGCGGAGCCAATCTTGATGACGAGACGGCGGGCAGTTTGAAGCAACGTTGTCATGAAGGAGGGATTCTACCGCATAACCCAAAGGGTAAAACAGCCGCCCGCCATCAACAGCAGGGCAATCGCATGAATGCTCGTTTTTTCCCTCGCCCACCGCGCAGGAGAGAAAAAAGCGCAAGTTTTCCCCTCTCTCGCCCCTTCGGGATGGCACTACCCTCCTGCCAAGCGGGAGAGCGGGAGAGCGGGCGACAGACGGCGGCGCGGGCTGGAAATACGGTGGCGGCATTCATGCGATTGCCCTGCGCTGCCCGCCGCGCTCACGGGTCATGCGACCGGGAGCGGGTATAATCACGCATCGTCTTTTTTTCAATCGGAGACTTCTCCCATGCCCATCGTTTCCCTGCGTCAACTGCTGGATCATGCCGCCGAAAACGGCTATGGCCTGCCCGCTTTCAATGTCAACAACATGGAACAAGTGTGGGCCATCATGGAGGCCGCGCGCGAACTGGACGCGCCCGTCATCATGCAGGCTTCCGCCGGCGCCAGAAAATATGCGGGCGAGGCGTTTTTGCGGCATCAGATTCTGGCGGCGCTGGAAGCGTATCCGCATATCCCTGTCGTCATGCACCAGGATCACGGGCAATCTCCGGCGGTATGCATGGCGGCCATACGTTCCGGGTTTTCGTCGGTAATGATGGATGGTTCGCTCCTGACCGACGGCAAAAGCGTCGCCAGCTATGATTACAACGTGAACGTCACCCGCAAGGTGGTGGAATTCTCTCACGCCATCGGCGTCTCCGTGGAGGCGGAACTGGGTGTTCTGGGATCGCTGGAAACCCTGCAGGCCGACAAGGAGGACGGACACGGCGCGGAAGGCGCAATGCGGCGCGAAGACCTGCTCACCAACGTCGAACAGGCCGTCGATTTCGTGCGCCAGACGGATTGCGACGCGCTGGCGATTGCCATCGGCACCAGTCACGGCGCGTATAAATTCACCAGAAAACCGACCGGCGACATCCTGGCGATCGAGCGCATCGCCGAAATCCACGCCCGCCTGCCCAACACCCATCTGGTCATGCACGGCTCCTCTTCCGTGCCGCAGGAATTGCTGGCGCAAATCCGGCAATTCGGCGGGGAGATGAAGGAAACCTATGGCGTGCCGGTGGAAGAAATCGTCGAAGGCATCCGGCATGGCGTCCGGAAGGTGAATATCGACACCGACATCCGCTTGGCCATGACCGCCGCAATTCGACGTTTCCTGTTTGAAAACCCGTCAAAATTCGACCCGCGCGATTACCTGAAACCGGCGCGCGAAGCGGCAAGACAAATCTGTCTTGCCCGTTACCAGGCGTTTGGCTGCGCCGGACGCGCCAGCCGGATCAAGCCCGTTCCGCTGGAAAAAATGGCCGAACGTTATGTAAAACAGTGAAACTGCCATGAAACTGCAAAAACTGGTGTTGGCTTCCAGTAACGCCAAGAAACTGGAAGAACTGAGCGCCCTGCTCTCTCCGCTGGGCATTCAACTGGTGCCGCAGCGCGAGTTGGGCGTTGCCGAATGCGACGAACCGCATTGCACTTTCGTGGAAAACGCGCTGGCCAAGGCCAGGCATGCCGCCTCGATGACCGGCCTGCCCGCGCTGGCGGACGATTCCGGCCTGTGCGTCGACGCCCTTTTCGGCGCGCCCGGCGTACATTCCGCGCGTTATGCCGGGGAACCGAAAAGCGACGAACGCAACAACCAGAAACTCGTCGACGCCCTGCAAAACGAGGCGAACCGGAACGCCCGCTTTGTCTGCGTCATCACGCTGGCGCGCTACGCCGCCGACCCGCGGCCAATCATCGCCGAAGGCGAATGGCGCGGTGAAATCCTGCGCGCGCCCAAGGGCGCGGGCGGCTTCGGCTACGATCCGCTCTTTCTCGACAAGGAAAGCGGCCTTGCCTCCGCCGAACTTCCGCCGGAAGTCAAGAACCGCAAATCACACCGCGGTCAGGCCATGCAAGCGTTCATCGAAAAACTGAAATCGTCATGAGCGCGCCTTGTACTGGTGTACGCTCTCAACCAGGGCCGTCACGTGTTCCGGAGGCGTAAAGCGGGAAATGCCGTGACCGAGGTTGAAGACATGGCCGGTATCGCCAGGGCCGAAGGCATCCAGCACCTTTCGGGCTTCTGCGGCGATGACCTCTGGCGGAGAAAGCAGCACGCCGGGGTCAAGATTGCCTTGCAGCGCCACCCGATCGCCAACCCGGCGGCGGGCGGCGGCAATGTCGGTCGTCCAGTCCAGGCCGATGCCGTCGCAGCCGCTGTCGGCGATCTGCTCCAGCCACTGACCGCCGCCCTTGGTGAACAGGATGACGGGAATCCTCTCGCCCGCCCAGTTCCTGTGTATGCCGACGATGATGTCCCGCATGTAGGCGAGCGAAAACTCCTGATATGCCGTGTGCGATAGCGAGCCGCCCCAGGTGTCGAAAATCATCACCGCCTGCGCGCCGCATTCGATCTGCGCGTTCAGGTAGGCGATAACGGCCTTTGTGGTAACGGCAAGAACGCGATGCAGCAGGTCGGGACGGGCATAGAGCATGGTCTTGATGTGCGCGAAGTCCTTTGAGCCGCCGCCCTCGATCATGTAACAGGCAAGCGTGTAGGGACTGCCGGAAAAGCCGATCAGCGGCACGGATCCATCCAGCGCCTTCCTGATGGTCCGCACGGCGTCCATGACGTAACCCAGATGGTCGTAAGGGTCGGGCGCGGTCAGATTGTTGATGGCCCATTCCTCACGCAGGGGACGCTCGAAACGCGGCCCGTCGCCCGCCTCGAAACACAGTCCCAGCCCCATCGCGTCCGGCACGGTGAGAATGTCGGAGAAGAGGATGGCGGCGTCCAGATCGTAACGCGCCAGCGGCTGCAAGGTAACTTCGCAGGCGAGATCGGGCGATTTGCACAGGGTCAGAAAATCTCCGGCGCGTTGTCGCGTGGCGCAGTATTCAGGCAGGTAGCGCCCCGCCTGACGCATCA
>JAIRLE010000209.1 GCA_031259605.1 Zoogloeaceae bacterium | reverse complement strand
TCGTCGCCGATCGCCGCGCACAGTGTCCGCAAGCGTTCGTAACGGACGAAAGGATCGCCGCCCTCGATGTTGAAAAAGCAGACGCCCAGGGTTTGCAGGCGCTTCACGGCATCGACGAGTAGCGCGATGTCGACGTCGCGCCCCGTGTCGAAGCGCTGGTAGCAGTGTTCGCAGGCGAACGGACAGGCGTTGGTAATGGAAATGAGCGCGCCGGTGCAGGGGAGCTTACTGCCGTCGAAGACGCAAAATTTGTCGCACGCCTTGAAAAAAGCCTTGCCGGGATAGGAGGGAATATACAGATCGAGCCGCAGCCCCTTGCCGACCCTGGCGAACTTGTTGTGCTGGAGCTTGCCCAGCAGGAGATTGAGGCGATGGATCAGGATGGCGAAACGCTTGGGGTCAAGGATGAAACGCGGCAGATAATGAAAGAACACATGCAGCCGGATGCGCAGGTTCCACAGGGTTTTCATCAAAACGGACTCCGATTCTTTCACGTTGGCGCGGTTTTTACTCAAATGCGGATACTCGTGCAAAAGCAAGGAATATTAGACATCTTCTTGGCGCGCGGCAATCCAGAGACAGCCCGCAGGAGGGCGTTGCACACGCATGCATGTCGAAGCATGCGGCGCATCCCCCCTGGGACGGAATGTCAGGCGATGTTTATGGCATGTAAAATGTTTGATTGTGATAATCCTGCTCGTGGAACTGCGCTTGCTCGTCGTGCGTGGTGCTGCGAACATGCCAAGGATGTTCGTTTCAAACATCCAGAAGAGGAAAAACAACTTGTGAAAATCGGCAGAGGTATTTCAGAAAGCGATGCACGTCGGTTTTCTGATCGGGCGCTCATGCAGGTTGCTTCCAATGTTTTTTCAGAATGAAATTGATCATCGGACTGTTTCGTACAAAACTGCCGTCAAGACAGAACATCTTCACGGAAGACTTTTCAGATTTTCCAGGAAGAATGCTGATGGACTTGATTGGTTTATCGCTCTATTTCCGGTTCATTTTTGTCCTTGTTTTTGGGCTTCTTGGAAAGCGGCAAGCACTTCCGGGTTCGCGCCTCGTTTTTGTGCGTCCGCAAGAAATTTTGCCGTTGCTTTTTCCAGTTGTTCCATGGTCATTGTCTTGGGTCTTGTCTTGCGCCCATCATTTCAACGGCGGCTTCACCCGATGACGTTAGACTGGAAGCCCTGAAGGGCTGCCGCCAATTTCTTGCTTGAGGGGGCTGGAGTGTCGGACTGCCTGTGCGCTTGCCCAAGCTGCGCATTGCGCCGCGGCAATCCACGCGGCGATTCAGCCTTCCGAACTGTTGGAACAGGCGTCAAAATGCTATCTGGATTTTCATGCCGCTGCGCCCCTCGCTTTTGACGGAACTTCCGCCGCTTTTCATTGCGCCCGGAGGGGATGGCGCACTGCTCCTGCCCTCGAACGCGCTATAATGGCCGTCCTTATCGTCCTTCAAAGCCGGGGTAGGTTTTGCGAGCAAAAATCAGCGACAGCCCTTCAGGGCTGTCGGTCTGACTCCAATGGGAAGGGGTTTCTTTCCCCTCGAGAATGGCTACGGTCGAAACCCCGGCCGCGGCCGGGGTCTCAACCTTCGCGCCTTTCTTGCGGGCGGTTTCAAACCGGAGTTCGTTTTACGATGAAATTTCTCTTTGACCTTTTTCCGATCATCCTGTTCTTTGTGACTTTTCACCTCGCGCGCCAATACCCGGACATGTCAACTGAATGGGCAGGGCGCTTCCTGGGAGAAGTGAATCCGGCGCAAGCGCCCATTTTGCTGGCCACGATGGTGGTCATCCTGACAACCTTGGCGCAGATCGTCTATGTCCTGCTGCGGCGCGGCAAAGTGGAAAAAATGCTGTTGTTGAGCTTTGCGCTGGTGACCGCCTTTGGCGGCCTCACCCTGATCCTGCAAAATGATACTTTCATCAAGTGGAAACCGACCGTGCTGTATTGGATAATCGCGGCCAGCATGAGTGTTGCCGTGCTGTACAAGCGCAACGCCATGCGTTTGATGCTTGCCGACAAAATCGAACTGCCGGAAACGATCTGGCTGCAACTCAATTTTGCCTGGATCGGCTTTTTTGTCTTCATGGGCGCGCTCAATCTTTTCGTGGCCTACCGTTATCCGACCGAAATCTGGGTGAATTTCAAGCTCTTTGGCGGCATGGGCCTGTTGCTGCTGTTTGCGCTGGCGCAGGGGATATGCCTTTCCCGTTACATCAAGGAAGACGACGCAAAGCCTCACGCCTGACAGGATGTGTCCCAAGGAACATGTTGCCGACTGTAAGCAAATGGGCGCGACTTATTCCACTGGCTTCTTCCGGCTGGTATGATGCGCATTCGTTTTCCCTTTTCTTTTCCATAGAAGGATGTTTACCCATGACGATACTGAAAAAACTCGCTGTTGCCCTGACCGTCGGCGCCCTGTTCTCCGTCCCGGCGTTCGCCGCTGAAAAGGCTTTTGTCACGGTCAATGGCCACGCCGTGCCGCAATACGTGGCCGACGCCTTCATCGAAGACCAGCAAGGCGCGCCAGACTCCGAGGAATTCCGCAATGCCGTGCGCGAAGAGTTCATACGCCGCGAGCTGATCATCGGCGAAGCCCGCAAAAAAGGACTGGACAAGAAAAAACAGGTGATGGGACAACTGGAAAACGCGCGGCAGATGGTGCTGGTACGCGCCTACCTCGCAGACTACCTCAAGGCGAATCCGATAACGGAAGCCCAGATCAATGAAGCCTACGCGGCGTTCACGCAACGCTTGGGCAATACCGAATACAAGACCCGGCATATCTTGGTCGAGAGCGAAGCCGAAGCCAGGGATCTGGTCGCAAAACTGGACAAGGGCGGGAAATTCGAGGACCTGGCGAAAGATTCCAAAGACCCGGGCAGCAAGGAAAATGGCGGCGATCTGGGCTGGATGTCGCCTTCCGCCTTCGTTGCGCCCTTTGCCGAAGCCCTGACCAAACTCAAAAAGGGCGAATACAGCAAGGAGCCGGTGCAAAGCCAGTTCGGCTATCACATCATCATGGTGGAAGATACCCGCGCCCTGACGCCGCCCGCGCTGGAACAGGTCAAGCCGCAAATCACCCAAAACCTGACACAGAAAAAAGTGGAAGACCTGCTCAATACCCTGCGGAGCAAGGCAAAAATCAACTGAACGCGCGCAGGAAACCGAAAAACCGCCAGCCGAAGGGCATGGCGGTTTTTTCTTTTCCGGCGGCGCGAAAGGACGACGACGCCCCTCTCCTGCCGTCACGCCGGCAAATCGTCCCGACGCTTCATTCTTCCGGTTTGTGCCTTCTTTCTTCCCGATGCCGCCGCACGCCGGGTTGCGCCACGGAATAGACATTGCGGCCGGCGTTCTTGCTGACGTACATGGCGGCATCGGCGGATTCCAGCAGGGCTTGCGGCGTATCGCCGTGATCCGGAAAAATGCTGATGCCAATGCTGGCCTCGATGGACAGACTGAGATTTTCCATTTTCAGATGCGGATTCAGTCGTCGCAGCAGTTTTTCAGCCACCAAGCAGGCTTCGTCGGCGTTGTAGATGGGGTTCAGGAGCACCACGAATTCATCGCCCGCCAGACGCGCCGCCGTATCGCTGGAACGCACGCCATGCCGCAGACGGTGCGCCACTTCCTGCAACATCGCGTCGCCGGTTTTATGCCCATGCTCGTCGTTTACGGCCTTGAAACGATCCAGATCGACAAACAGCACCGCCAGCTTGCGTTCATGTTGCCTGGCCTGGGCGATGGCTTCATCCAGATTGCTGAAGAAAGTCAGTCGATTGGGCAGCCCGGTCAGCGCGTCGTGATGCGCGATGTGCATCATGGCCTGATGATTCTCTTCCAGCGTCGCCACCTGGTCGCGGATCTGGTTTTGCATTTCTTCCACGCCTTTTGCCAACTGGCCGATTTCGTCCTTGCGCCGCGTGGGCAATGGCAAAATGCCGCCGCTGTCGCGCGCCGCGAAACGCCGCACGGATTCCAGTATCTGCGCCAGAGGCCGGGTCACGGCCTGGGAAACCAGCCAGGCCACGATCAGCGCCAGGAAACTGAAGGACAACACAATCCGCATCATGTTGCCTGCCAGGGCGCGATGTTCCTGCCAGACCTGGATCAAGGGTTCGGAAATACCGAGAATAAACGCGCCGCCGCCCACAAAGTCGGTAATCCGCACTCGCTGGAAAGCCGCCACCTCATCCGCCCGATCGGGTTGCCGATCCAGTTGGATGCCAGTCACGATGTTTTCTTCCTTGCCGCTGACTATCTGCGCCACATCCGGAAACTGCGTTTGCAACGGACGCCTGCCGTTGTTTCCGTTAGCTTCCGCGCCATAAATGGACAAGCCATCCTGCCAGGCCAGATGCAGCTTGTAATTCATGGGCAATTCCGCCTGAATCCGATGGGCGACGTAATCCATGTCGATGCGCAGCACGGCCAAAAGGCCGCTCTTCCCGCCTTTGTCGTGCGGCACGGGCGTGGCCATCAGCATGGTCAGGCGCTCCGGCTCGCCTTCGCCGCCCTGAGAATAGGGCTGCACCTCCGAAAGATAGACCAGCCCCGGACTCAAGCGCATGACCTGTTCAATATGCGATCCCAGGAAAGCCCTATCCACCTTGCGCTGAACCGCCTGTCCCTCCTGGGCGAAAAAATGCTTTTCCTCACCGTTCGGACGCATCTCGACGATGCTGAGCTGCAGATATTCCGGCCGCACCTGCAGCAAGGTGGGCGCCATGCGCGCAAAGGCCAGATTGCCGCTGACCTTGCCGCTTTCCGACTGGCGCATGTACATCGCGAACATCCGCGCATCCCGCATCGCCTCCCGCAAGGCCATCATCAGTCGCTGCCCCACCACTTGGGTGGAAACCCGCAGGTTCTTTTCCGTCTGCGTCACCAACAGACGGCGGCTTTCGTCATAGGCATAATAGCCCGTCAGCCCAGACGCCAGAATCGCCAGCACGGCCAGCACCATGGACAAACGAAGCGCAATCCCTGCATGCATGATAGAAGATAACCTGGAAATTTTGAAAAAGTCGCATGCCGCATCATGATGTGGCGCCAGAAGAAACAGCAGGATGAATATATCATTCATGGACAGCGATGAAAACAAGATTGCGCGGCAGGGACAGTGCCTTACCGCATCTCCGCCATGTCGTGTCCGCGTCTTGCATGGCATCATAGCCTTTGACTATCATAGGGATGCAAAAAAGCAATTAGCCGTTACAGTCCGAACTGTTCATAATGCCCCAAAGGAAACGCAGGACCAACCCTCCGACCCGCACCCCAACCCCCAACCCCAACAGAGGGGTTTTATATCGCTGAATGGTTCAAGCCGTTCGGCGTTTTTTTTGCGTGTGACCCACAAGATGGCGGGACGCGCATCCATTCCCGCTGCCGATTGCTTTGCGAAAGGCTATTCTTCCGCGCCGACCAGCGCGCCGTTTTTTTCCATCCAGACGCGACGACCTGTCGATTCGCTCCTGGCCATGAGCATGTTCATTACCGGCCCGGCTTCTTCCTGGGGCGGCAGACGCACACGCATCAGGCGGCGGGTATCGGGACACATGGTCGTTTCCCAGAGTTGTTCTGGATTCATTTCGCCCAGTCCCTTGAAGCGGGAGATGGCAACGTTTTCCGTCCTGATTTTTTCCCGGCGCAGTTTATCCAGCTCCGCTTCGCGTTCGTTTTCGTCCAGCGCGTAGACCTTGCGCGGCGGACGACCCTTGCCCTGCCCCGGCACGTCCAGCCGATAGAGCGGCGGCTGAGCGAAATACAGGTGCCCCTGTTCCACCAGACGAGGAAAATGGCGATAAAACAGGGTGCACAGCAGGACGCGGATGTGCGAGCCATCCACATCGGCATCGGTCATGATCACCACCTTGCCGTAGCGCAGATTGGCGAGCACTTTGTCATTGGCTGTGGACGGATGCGGGTCTATGCCCAGCGCCACGGCGATGTCGTGGATTTCCCGGTTGGCGTAGAGACTGCCGGGTTCGATTTCCCAAGTATTCAGCACCTTGCCGCGTAAAGGCAGGATAGCCTGGAATTCCTTGTCACGCCCGGATTTGGCGGAACCGCCCGCCGAATCGCCTTCGACCAGGAAAATTTCGTTGCGGCGGATGTCTTCGGACTGACAGTCGGAGAGCTTGCCGGGAAGGATGGCGACACCGGATTGCTTTCGCTTTTCCACTTTCTGTCCGGCGCGGTTGCGTGCCTGGGCGGCGCGAATGGCGAGTTCGGCCACTTTTTTCGCCGCCTCAGGATGTCCGGTCAGCCAGAGTTCCAGCGGATCGCGCAACATGCGGACGACCAGCGGCATGGCGTCGCGCGAATTGAGTCGCTCCTTGGTCTGTCCCTGAAAGGAAGGATCGAGTACTTTCGCGGAGAGCACGAAACTCATGCGCGAAAACACATCCTCGGCGGCAAGTTTGACGCCTTTTGGAATCAGCGCATGGTGCTCGCAGAAATTCTTGACCGCCTCGAAAGCCGCTTGCCGCAGCCCCGCCTCATGCGTGCCGCCCGCCGGTGTGGGGATGAGGTTGACGTAGGATTCGCGCGCCAGCGCGCCTTCCGCCGTCCAGCACAGCGCGCAGGCCGCGCCCGCGCCCTGGGGAAAGTTTTCATCATGCGCGGCGGCGTATTTTTCGCTGACGAACATGGGCGCGACCAGTTCGTCCTGAATTTGCTCAGAAAGGTATTGTTGCATCCCCTGATCGAAGCGCCAGACGCGCGTTTCGCCGCCTTCGATGGCAAAACCGACTTCCAGCCCCGGCAGCAGCACCGCCTTGCTGCGCAGCAGGCGCTCCAATTCGACGGGGGAAACCTGCGGCGTATCAAAGAACTGCGCGTCCGGCCAGGCGCGCGCCCGTGTGCCGCTTTGCCGTTTCGGCGCTTCACCTGTTTGCGTCAGCGGCTCGACGACCTTTCCGCCGGAAAAGACAATCCGGTGACGCGCGCCGTCACGAATGACTTCCACCTCAAGGCGCGAAGAAAGCGCGTTAGTGACGGAAACACCCACGCCATGCAACCCGCCAGAAAAGCGATAGGCCGAATCGCCGTCATTCTTGTTGAATTTTCCGCCCGCGTGCAAATGGGTAAACACCACTTCCACGGTAGGAACGCCTTCTTCCGGATGAATCTCCAGCGGAATGCCGCGACCGTCATCCTGCACCGATACCGACCGATCGGCGTGAAGCGTCACTTGAATGCGCCTGCAATGACCCGCCAGGGCTTCGTCGGCAGCGTTGTCGATCATTTCCTGGACAATGTGCAGGGGCGAGTCCGTGCGGGTATACATGCCCGGAAGATGACGCACGGGGTCCAACCCCTTGAGGACGGCAATGGAATGGGCGGTGTAATTCATCGGTTGTCGGGAATCCGCTTGTCGGAAGGCGGCGGATCGTAAGCGGTGCGGCGGGGAATCGCAAGCGTCTTGCGCAAGACGGGAATCAGGAATCAGAAGCATAGTCCGCGGGCCAAGCGCCGACGCGGGCTTTCCCCCTCGCCCGCTTGGCGGGAGAGCGTGTCCCGACAGGGGCCGAGAGAGGGAGTGTTCCATGCGCGGCAAAAACCTCAAGCCCGCATGACCGTGCCTGAAATCAGGGAAAGATGGCGCGATTGCTCTGGGTATGGATCTCTGATATTGACCGTTCATCGCCCAAAACATATATTGGACGGCTCTTGCATTTTGCCGCCGGCAAAAATTGGCGACAGCCCTGAAGGGCGAGGTTTCAAACCGGAGTTCGTTTTACGATGAAAAATCTGTTGTGCGCGTTATTGCGCATTCTTTGCCGCATTCTCTTTCGCGTACGCATAAAAAACGTGCTGGAAGACGCGCCGCCCAATGATTTGTCGGTGCGCCCCTTGCTGATCATTGCCAATCATCAGTCCTTGCTCGATGGCGTGTTGCTTGGCCTTTTTCTGCCGGTTGAGCGTCCGATGTTCGTGGTGTATAGCGGGGCGAGGAAATATCTGCTGTTTCGCGTTATCTTGTGGCTTTCCGATTACCTGACGGTCGATACCGCCAATCCCATGACCATGAAGAAAGTGCTGCGCGTCCTGGAATCCGGGCGGCCGGTGGTGATTTTTCCGGAAGGACGGCTGACGACGACCGGCAGCATGATGAAGGTGTACGAAGGTCCGGCCTTCGTGGCGGCAAAGACCGGGGCGCACATCCTGCCGGTGCGCCTGGACGGCCCGGCGCGCAGTTATTTTTCCCGGCTGAATCGCCAGCCGCGCCGCTTTTTCCCACGCATCACCCTGAACGTGCTGCCGCTCACCGCCTTGCCCATGCCGGAAGCGCCCACCGCCAAACTGCGGCGGCGCAAGGCAGGAGAGGAAATGCGCAAACTGATGCAGAAAATGAGTTGCGCGGCGCAGTACAACCAGACGCTCTATGGCAGCCTGTGCGACGCGATCCGGCTGCATGGCCGATCGCGCCGGGTCATGGAGGACATCAAACAGATTGAATACAGCTACCAGGACGTGCTGAAAATGAGCCTGATGCTGGGGCGTCTGGCCGGACGCCTGACCCAGCCCGGCGAACGGGTCGGGTTGCTGTTGCCCAACATGACGCCGACCGTCGCGCTCTTCATGGGACTTTGCGCCCTGAAACGCATTCCCGCCATGCTGAATTACACGGCGGGCACGGACGGAATGCAGGCCGCTTGCGACGCCGCTGAAATCCGTACCCTCATCACCTCCCGCGCCTTTGTCGAACAGGCGAAGCTCGAAGCCAAAATTTCCGCCCTGCAAGGCGTCGAGCGCATCGTCCATCTGGAAGACCTGCGCGCGCAAGCGACATTTTCCGACAAGCTCTGGCTGCTCTCTTATGCCTTGTGGTTTCCCCGGCGCGTGGAAATTCCCGCCTCGCCGGAGGATGCCGCGGTGGTGTTGTTCACTTCCGGTTCGGAGGGCAGGCCCAAGGGTGTGGTGCTGCCGCACCGGGCGGTGCTTGCCAATATCGCCCAGATCCGCGCCATCATCGATTTTTCCATCGAGGATCGGGTACTGAACGTGCTGCCGGTCTTCCACGCCTTTGGCCTGACGGCGGGGACGCTGCTGCCGCTGTTGTCCGGCGCGAGTCTGTTTCTTTATCCTTCGCCGCTGCATTACCGGGTGATTCCCGAACTCGCCTACGATCGGGGCTGCACGGTACTGTTCGGCACCAGCGCCTTCCTGGGCAATTATGCTCGCTTCGCGCATCCTTACGATTTCTACCGGCTGCGCTACGTGGTCGCCGGCGCGGAAAAGCTGTCGGAAGCGGTGCGCGACCTCTGGTTCGAGAAATTCGGCCTGCGCATTCTCGAAGGCTATGGCGCGACGGAAACCGCGCCGGTGCTGGCGGTAAATACGCCGATGGCTTTCAGGAGCGGCACGGTCGGACAATTGCTGCCGGGACTGGAATATCGTCTGCAAACCGTGCCCGGCATCGAGCGCGGCGGCATCCTGCATGTGCGCGGCCCCAACGTAATGAATGGCTGCCTGAAGGCGGATCAGCCGGGTGTGCTGCTGCCGACGGCTTCGGAATTCGGCGTCGGCTGGTATGAAACCGGCGACGTGGTGGATATCGACGCCGATGGTTTCGTGCGTATCCTTGGCCGGGTCAAGCGCTTTGCCAAGGTGGCGGGCGAAATGGTCAATCTGGAAGCCGTGGAAAAACTGGCGCTGGCCGCCTCGCGGGATGGCCTCCATGCCGCCAGTTCCTGCCCGGACGAAAGCAAGGGCGAACGCCTGATTCTCTTTACCACCGACCCAAAACTCAAACGCGCCGATTTGCAGGCCAGTGCCCGCGCCCTGGGAATGCCGGAACTGAGCGTGCCCAAAAGCATCGTTTGCCTGCCCGTCCTGCCGCTCCTGGGCACGGGCAAGGTGGATTACGTGCAACTGAAACGCATGGCGGAGGAAATGCAGTAGATGCGCCCCGCCCTGCTCCATCTCATCCGCCGCCTTGCCCGGATGCTCGGCCTCGCCGGTCATTGCCGCGCGGGGCTGCCGGAGGCGGTGAAGGCCAGTCCCTGGCTGACTTGCGTCTGGCAGGGACTGGAGCCGCAAACGGTATGGGATTGTCACGCGCACCTGGCGGGTCTGGGCGATGGCGCGGACAGCGGCATACAGGTCGCCTCCAGGCTTTCCAGTCCCCGGCATCCGATACTGTACGCGCAATATCTTTCCTACATCAACGCCGCCTGCCTGGAAGATTTTTCCGGGCCGGTGGATGAAAATTACGTGCAACGTCTGCTTGGGCAGATGGCGGACATGCCCTCTGGCGTCAAACTGTTGCTGCTGGCCTTCGATCATTTCCATGACGATTCCGGCCAGCCGCAGCCGGAAGCCAGCACCTTCCATGTGCCGGACGCCTACGCCTGCAAGCTGGCAAAAACATATCCGCAGTTTTTCGAGTGGGCGGCCTCCATCCACCCCTATCGTCCAGACGCCGTCGACCGGCTGGAAGAGGCCGCCGCAAAAGGCGCGCGCGCGGTGAAGTGGCTGCCCGCCGCTCAGAACATCGATCCGGCGGACACGCGCTGCGCCGCCTTTTACGCCGCCCTCGCCCGCCTGGATTTGCCGCTCATCATTCATTGCGGCAAGGAACAGGCGGTGCATAACGACAAACTGCACTACGGCAATCCGCTGTTGCTGCGTCCGGCGCTGGAGACCGGCGCGCGCATGGTGGTCGCGCATTGCGCCAGTTCCGGCGATGACGCCGACCTTGACCACGGCGGACGAACCCGGAAATCCAGCTTCCATCTGTTCGCCCGTCTCATGGAGGAACCGGCGTGGAATGGACGGCTGTTTGGCGACATTTCCGCCATTACGCTCAGGAATCGCAAGCCGGAAATCATCAAGACCCTGCTGCAAAGAAAGGACTGGCACGCGCGGCTTTTGAACGGTTCCGACTATCCGCTGCCCGGCATCCTGCCCATCGTCTCCCCCGACGCCCTGGCGCGCGCCGGATTGCTGCCCAGGGAGGCCGTGCCGGATCTGAAAATCCTGCGCGAATACAATCCCCTGTATTTCGATCTCGCCGTCAAACGCAACCTGGACTGGCAAGGCGACCACTTTTTGCCGCAAGTGTTTGCCACCCGTTCCTTTTTCGCGGGCAAAAGCGGATGAAGCCGCCCGGCGACGCCAACGCCACACAAGCGGGAGGCCGGCGCTGGCAATCCCAGTTCAGCCTGCTGCGCGCGCGCCGCTTCGGCCCCCTGTTCGTCACCCAGTCCTGCGGCACGTTCAATGACAACATTTTTAAAAGCACGTTGACGGTGCTGTTTACCTTTCATGCGGTGAAGTGGTCGAATCTGCAAACGGAAGTGCTGATCAATCTTGCGCAGGCGTTGTTCATCCTGCCGTTTTTCCTGTTTTCCGCCACAGCCGGGAATCTTGCCGACAAATATGACAAGGCGCGCCTTGCCCGGCTGACCAAGAT
>JAIRLE010000206.1 GCA_031259605.1 Zoogloeaceae bacterium | reverse complement strand
AAATCGTCATATCTGGCGGACTGACGCCTGCGACGCTTGACAGCCGATCCAGTTCCCGCCGCACCGCTTCGATTCCCCCGACACAGCGCCGCGCCGCATCCATCATTGCCGCCGCCATTTTTTGGGAAATTTCGCGTATGTCAAACTCATCCGCCGCGATATAACGCCCAATGGAATGCAGCTTTTCCGCGATCCCTGCAAGCCATCGATTCGCCGCCCGCTCTCCTGCGCACCGCGCCCCGCTTCCTAGCGGAATTGCTTCCGCCGCCGCAAGCATTTCATCATGATGCGATCGCAAATCAGCGCGCCACCCATAAGGCACTGCGTCTAGCCATTCTTCACGGAATACGCGACTATAAAATGACTTGAAGCTGCGCATTTATAAGCCCCGCGCCGCACTCAAGACACGCGAACAAAATCGCATCAGTTCGCGCATTTGCCGCCTGAATTCCGCCCGTTCTTCTTCCGACCAGGACAGAAACACATTCGGATCGCCGCCCTTGCCTAGCGCCTTTAACAACCACGCTACGCGCCGCGTATCCAGCGCCTTCCACTCCCTGCATTTTTTGCCAATGCCTAGGATTTCCGCCATTTCCTTCAGTTTTTCGCGTCCCCGCGCTCTTTCTTCTGGTGTCATGGTCATGGTCAATCACCATTTTCACTGGTATCTATGCCAAGTCCGAATTCCAATATCATATTCTCAACGATCAAATCCTCAATGAATTTCACAACGCGCCGCGCCGCTATGCTTACTTTTGTACGCTGTCCCGCCGACATTCCAATGTATGTCATGCCAATAATTTCCGCGTCATGCGCCAGTTCCGCAAACAGTTCTTTTTGCTTGTATGACAACTTGCTCCAAGCACTGTCTACCGACGCCACATGCCAAATACTGTCATGTTTCGCCACTGCGTAAGCGAATCTTGCAAATTCATTGATCTGCTTCCTAATCTCTCTTTTTTCTGCTTCTTTGTTCATTTTTACTCTCCACGCTTCAACCCCCCACGTTTGCCGATGGTTGTCAATCCCCGCCCGAAGCGAAACGTGGAGAGGAACACCCCGGACGGTCATATCGTGGATTGACGTTTTCATTCAACTGGAAAAATCGACATGGATCAACCCCGCAAATGTCATTTGCAGGACGGAAAAAATAATCTATAACGAAATCTGGAGGGGAAAATCATGGATAACACAACCGCATATCAACATGCCGTCAAAGCCACTAACGACGCGCATTTCATCCCGAACGCTTCCCGAATTTTGGCAGCCGCGGCGAAACCCATAAAAAACGGACGACATATTACAACGCCATGCAAAGCGCCCGCGTCGACTGAATGCGGATGTAATAATTCCGTTGTCGTTTGCTTCCCCCTGAATCCCCCCTCTAAAACCCCTGAAAAATCTTCACATAAAGCCGCTTATATAACTCGCCCGTCATCCCAAAATCCAGCAACGACGCGCAAATCAGCCCTACCCTTCCAAAAATGGTTAAGCACAATTTGTATTATGTCAAATTTTATCCGAAGGCTTGGCACGGCGTTTTTGAGGCCACTTGGAAGTTGGCGCACAGAGCTGTTGCAGATATGCCGCTAAACATATGTTCTACGGTACAGCGAATGTGTCTTGCGTTGTACGTGACTACAATCGAGCTATAAAAACCACTCTGTTAATCCTGCGCGGCATGGATCGTGATTTTGCTGTACAGTCCCGCCGTTCCGCCGTTTTTTTTGCCCAGACTGAAAAACTCCTTCCATGCGCTTGACGAATAGCGCCAGATGCCGCGCCGTTTTCTGCGGGAACGCCTGTGCGCCAGATTTTTGCCCGTGACCCTTGCCGATCCTCTTGCGTCTTTTGCCGATCTGCCGTTGCCGCCGTTGCCGCGTTCCGGCCGCAGGCTGGATTGGCCGCCGCTTCCCGGCAGTCAGGATGCCTTGTGGCTGGCGCGGGCAGCGTTGGCTGCCGAGGGGCGGTTGCTGGTCGTCATCGCTGCCAACGCGCAGGACGCGCAGCGTTTACAAGAGGAAATCGCCTGGTTCGCGCCGAATCTGGAAACGCGGCTTTTGCCGGACTGGGAAACACTGCCTTATGACAGTTTTTCGCCGCATCCGGATCTGGTTTCCGAGCGACTGTCCACGCTTTGGGCGGTGTGGCAAAGGAAATGCCGGATATTGCTGGTTCCCGCCGCCATTGCGCTCTACCGTCTGCCGCCGCCCGCTTTCCTGGCGGCCTATTCCTTTGTTTTTGCCAGGGGCGAAAATCTGGACGCGGAGCAATTCCGCGCCCAGGTGACGCTGGCGGGCTATCAGCATGTCACCCAGGTGGCGTCGCCGGGCGAGTATGCGATTCGCGGCGGTCTCATCGACCTTTTTCCCATGGGATCGCCCCTGCCCTACCGGATTGATCTTTTCGACGACGAAATCGAGACTATCCGCGCTTTTGACGTGGATACGCAGCGCACCCTCCATCCGGCGGGGGAAATTCGTCTTCTGCCCGCGCGGGAATTTCCCATGAACGAACAGGGGCGCGCCTGTTTTCGCCGCAAGTTCCGCGAGACCTTTGAAGGCGATCCGGCAAAGGCGCAGGTTTACAAGGATGTTTCCACCGGCATTGCCGCGGCGGGCATCGAGTATTACCTGCCGCTCTTTTTCGAGGAGACCGCCACCCTTTTCGATTACCTGGCGGAAAACAGCGCCCTGCTCATCCTGCATGGCGACGTTCCCGGCGCGCTGGCGGATTTCTGGCGCGAGACGCGCGCGCGCCACGCCATGCTTTCCGGCGACACGGCCAGACCGCTACTGGAACCGCAAGCATTGTTTCTCTGCGAGGAAGACTTTTTTTCTGCCGTCCGGGGTTATGGGCGTGTCCAGATCCCTCCACAAGACGGCGCGCCGGTTGTCGATATTGCCGTGGATCGGCGCGCCGAAGATCCGCTTGCGGCGTTGAAGCGTTTCATGGCGGATTTTACGGGGCGCGCCCTCCTGCTTGCGGAATCGCCGGGACGCCGGGAGACGCTGGCGCGTATGCTGGCCGAACACGGCGTAAAACTCGCCGCCGCCGGTCTGGAGGATTTCCTGGAGGGCGCGGACAAATTCGCGCTGGGTGTTGCGCCCTTGCATTCGGGGCTGTTGCTGGAAAACCGGCTGGCGCTCGTTACCGAATACGAGCTTTACGCGGGCAATGCCCGAAACGTCCGCAAAACACGCGGGAAAAAAGCCAGCCTGGACAATTGGTTGAAAGATCTGAGCGAATTGAAGGCGGGCGATCCGGTGGTGCATGAATTCCACGGCATTGGCCGTTACATGGGTCTGGCGTACATGGATTTGGACGAAGGGCCGCAGGAGTTTCTGCAAATCAACTATGCGGGCGACGCCCGGCTGTTCGTGCCCGTTTCCCAATTGCGCGTCATTTCCCGGTATTCCGGCGCGGATTCGGAAAGCGCGCCGCTGCATACCCTGGGTTCCGGTCAATGGGAAAAAGCCAAGAAGAAGGCGGCGCGCCAGGCGCGGGACGCCGCCGCCGAATTGCTCGCCCTCTATGCCCGTCGCGCCGCGCGTCAAGGTCACGCCTTTGTGTTTTCCGAACAGGATTACCACGCGTTTTCCGAGGGTTTTGGCTTCGAGGAAACGCCCGATCAGAGCGCCGCCATCGCCGCCGTGCTGGACGACATGCAATCCGGCAAACCCATGGATCGGCTGGTGTGCGGCGACGTGGGATTCGGCAAGACCGAAGTCGCCCTGCGCGCGGCCTTCTGCGCGGTGGCGGGCGGCAGGCAGGTGGCGGTGCTCTGCCCGACGACGCTGCTGTGCGAACAGCACTATCAGACCTTTGCCGATCGTTTCGCCGGCTGGCCGATCGAGGTGGCGGAGCTTTCCCGCTTCAAGACGGGCAAGGAAAGCTCCCAGACCCTGCAAGCCTTGG
>JAIRLE010000205.1 GCA_031259605.1 Zoogloeaceae bacterium | reverse complement strand
TTCAGTTTGCCCTGATGCGCATAAGTCGAACCATCCGGCAGGATCAGTTCGACGCCAGTAATGATCCTGGACGTCAGTTTTCCGCCCGGCAACCTGGCGATCTCGCCTTCCGACAGGGAAAAGCGCACCCACATCGGATTGTTCTGGTAAATATGGGTCAGGAGGCTATCCGCGCCCGCCGTGATCAGATTGCCCACCGACTTGTCCGCCCGTCCTGAAACGCCATCGACCGGCGCGGTGACTGTGCTCCAGGAAAGATTCAGTTGCGCCTGGCGCAAGGCCGCCTGCGCCATGTCGTTGGCGCTTGCCGCGTCATCATGCTCGCGGCGACTGACGCCGTCGATTTCCAGCAGTTTCTTCGCGCGCGCCATTTCCCGCGCCGTCTGATCCGCCCGCGCCCTGGCTTCCGCATGGGCAATCTCATACGGCGCGCGATCAATCTGGAACAGGGGCTGCCCCGCCTTGACCGCCTCGCCTTCCACATACAACTGTCGCATCAGAATCCCGCCGACGCGCGCGCGCACCTCGGTTTCCTTCGCGCCTTCCGTCTGCGCCATGATTTCCAGCGTCTGCGGCACACGCTGCTGCGTCATGCTCAACACCGTCACCGGCAACGCCGGTGGCGCGGGCGGCGCTTCCGGTTTGGAACACCCCGCCAGCAAAGCGCCCGCCGACATCAGGAACAGCGCGTCAATCCAAAGGAATTTCCTGCCCTGCAATGATTTTTTATTCTGCGAAAACATGGCGCGCGACTCCAACAAGAGAATGAGTAATGGGGAAGGGGCACAGCATACATTACACACATTCATGAATGTATATATGTAACGGAGCCTGCGCCCATCTTTCTTGTAAGCACATGTAACCCACACCAGATATCATGACAATGGTGTGGATTGTCCAAGCGCGCGGCAAGCCTTGCCTTTCAGAACCTGTTCAGGAAAGTAAGGATGTCATGCACGTTGTGAAAGAAACGCTTATCAAGCGCCGTTGTCGCGCGCAAGGGGCGCAAAAACCAGATTGATGATGCCGGGCGGCGCGCCGGCGCGGGCGGAGAGTTCGCACAGGGCAAAAGCCGCTCCTGGCGCGGCGGCACAAGGATTGGCGATGATCGCGCCTCCCGCCGCAAGAACCGGCGTGAACAGACGAACGGCATCGGCCAGCGGATGGCGTTTGCCCCAGGCGCAGGGGATAATCCCGGCGTTTGCCGCGCCGCCATCGCAGTCCGTCGGCGGCGCTTTCAGGCGCGCAACGGCGGCGGCGACTTCCCTGGTCGCGGCAGCTTCGCTTTTGCGCGTTTCCTCGTAGAGCAGCCGCGCAAAATGCGCGGCGTATGTTTCCAGCAACGCGCCCCATTGGGCGAGGAACGCCCGCCGTTCTTGCGGGGATTTCTCCTTCCAGGACGGCAACGCCTTCCAGGCGCTAGCCTGGGCTTCCATGATTTCATCCTTGCCGCAGCATGGCGTCCGCCGCAGGATTCTGCCATTGCGGTCACGGACATCCGCAAACCGCGGAGTCAGGCTGATGAAGGCGCGTCCATGTATCCAGCAGGGCAAGACCGGCGGCGCGTTCGCGGCGACGGCATGGAGTGGGATCGTCATCACGCGTCCGTGTTTTCGGGCGTAGCGTCGCCTTCCATCCAGCGCCTGATGCGATTGGCGTCGCCGACGCGGGTCATCTTCCCGGTGGAATCCAGCAATACCATGACCACGGGCTTGCCCGCCACCCAGGCCTGCATCACCAGACAGCGTCCGGCGGCGGAAAGATAGCCGGTCTTGGAAAGCCCAATCCGCCACTGCGGATTATTGACCAGTGCGTTGGTATTCACGAATTCCAGGACGCGATCACCCATGTCGATACTGGCGCCCGCCATGGTGGAATACTCGCGGATTTTCGGATATTGATGCGCCGCCATCACCAGATAGGCCAAATCGCGCGCCGTCGAAACGTTATCGAGAGAAAGCCCGGTCGGTTCCACGAAACGGGTGTGCCTCAACCCCAGCGCGCGCGCCTTGTCGTTCATGGCGGCAACGAAGGCTTTCATTCCACCCGGATAATTCCGCCCCAGCGCGTTGGCGGCGCGGTTTTCCGAAGACATCAGGGCCAGCAGCAAGGCGGTATCGCGCGTCATGCTTATCCCCACCGGCAGGTGCGAACGCGCGCCGCGCGGCATGCTCGCGTCCTCAGCGGCGATGAGGATGACTTCTTCCATGTTCTGGGCGGCATCCAGCGCCACCATCGCCGTCATCAGTTTGGAGATGGAAGCGATCGGCATCACTTTGCCCGCCTGCTTTTCCAACAGAGGAACGCCAGTCATTTGATCCAGCACCAATACGGAAGCCGACCCCAGCGCCAATGTTTCATTCGCCTGGTTTTCCGCGCGTCTCCGGATGCGCTCGCCGATGCGCAGTTTGCCGACATGACGCGCATTGCGCGCCATCGCCTTGCCAAACGGCTGCCGCACGTTTGCCGATGATTGCCGCGCGCCAGCCTGTTGCCGCGCGCCAGCGCCCGCGAAGACAAGCGAAGACGCGCTTCCGGAAGACAGCAGCAGCGCCGCCATGGTGGCGGCCAGTGCGCAAATGAACCATTTTTTCATCGTAAAACCAACTCCGGTTTGAAACCCCGCCTGTAAGAAAGGCGCTACGGTCGAGACCCCGGCCGCGGCCGGGGTTTCGACCGTAGCCATTCTCGAGGGGAGAGAAACCCCTTCCCAATGGAGTTGGACCG
>JAIRLE010000204.1 GCA_031259605.1 Zoogloeaceae bacterium | reverse complement strand
CCCTGAAGGGCTGTCGCTAATTTTTGCTCCGGAAGACAGAAAGTTTGCGGCTGCGCCGTATGGAACGCCACCCGTTCATCACCCCCTGCCCCTGAAGATCGCCAACGTTTTTTCGGCCTCCGCCGGGTCGAGTTTGCTCAGGGCGTAGCCGACGTGCACGATGACGTAGTCGCCCGGCGCGACGTCATCCACGAGCGCCAGCGAAATCTCGCGCTGTATGCCGGATAACGCCACGCGCGCCTTCTCCGGCGAAATCACTTCCACGACGCGGGCGGGCAGGGCAAGGCACATGGCGGGATCAGGGAAGCGCGGCCTCAGCGGCGCAGGATTCCTGCGAAAGACAGTCCGGGGCGGTTTTGCTGCCCCTTTCCGCCACCTTGGCGGCACGGGCGCGGCGTTTGGCTTCCCGTTCCTTGACGCGCGCCTGGTATTCCATTTTCCGTCCTTGGGCGGCAAGGCCGCGGGCGGCGCGCAGGCTTTCCAGGTGGCGTTTCCTGGCGGCGTTGCGGCAATCGTTTTCCAGGAACTTGCGGGCACAGGCGGCGGTTTCTTCCTCAAGCAGGGCGTCGGCGGCCTTGCGCAGGGATTCGGCCTCGGCCTGCATGGCTTTGGCGGTTTCCAGTTCCGCGGGCGGCAGCGCGGACGCGGCTTCTTCCGCGTGCGCGCCATCGGGGAGCGCGAGCAGCGCGGCAAGGCAGAGCGTCAGGAGGGCAGCCAGTTTTGAGGGTTGATGTTCCATTTGCCGTATTCTTCATGACCGACCACGCGATCGTTGCTGTGGCGCAGGTCGATGTGTTCCGGCGTCAGATAGCAATGCCGTTCGCTGTGGTAGATGATTTCGACCTGCGGATGCAGCAAATCGCCTTCGTTCTGTTCGCGTACCACTGCCAGCCTGCCGCTTTCCAGGCGCACCAGAGAGCCGGAGGGATAGATGCCGATGGCGCGGATGAAGCTATGCACCAGCTTTGGCTCGAAGTGGTGGTCGCTCCATTCGAGCAGTTTCTTCAGCGCCTCGGAAGGCTGCATGCCCTTGTGATAGACGCGATCAGAAGAAATGGCGTCATAGACATCGACGATGGAGGACATTTGCCCATAAAGCGAAAGCGCCTCGCCTTTCAGTCGATGCGGGTAGCCGCTGCCGTCATAGCGTTCGTGATGCTGGGCGGCGACCTGCATGGGGATGGGAGCGATCCCCGGCGTTTTTTCCAGTATCTGGATGCTGAAGGTCACGTGTTCCTGCATCTGGGCAAATTCCGCCGCGGTAAGGCGGGCGGGTTTGTTGAGGATGGCGTCCGGCACCTTCGATTTGCCCACATCGTGCAGCAACGCGCCCAAGGCGATCTCCTGGATGATCTGGCGCGGCAACTCCAGTCCGCGCGCGAACGCCACCATCAGGGCGCAGACGCTGACCGAGTGCTCGAAGGTGTAGTCATCGTGGCGTTTCAGCCCCGCCAGCGGCAACAGGGCGTTCTGGTTGCGGAAAATGGAATCCACCATGTTTTCCACCAATGGCTGCATGCGGTCAACCTCGACCTGCGCGCCCAGACGCACGCCCGTCATCAGGGTGTGGATGACGCGGTTGGCCTCGGCGTGCAGGCGCTGGGCGCGTTGCGCCTCTTCCGCCAATTCGACCTGATGCGGGCGTTCGCGGCCGCTGGCGATGCTTTCCATGCGCTGCTGCAATTGCGCCCGCACTTCTTCTTCGGTGGGCGCGTCGGCGATATCCAGGCCGCGATCCGTATCGATATAGACTTCGTGGATGCCCAGGCTGCGAATCTTGGCGATGCGCGCCTTGCCATCCACCGTGAAGCTGCTGGTGAGAAACGGGTGTTCTATCCAGTCGCAGTTCAGGTCGTGGATGTACATGCCGACAAGCAGATTGGCGACGGGGATTTTTTTAATCATAGAACATGCGGCAAAGGGGAGAAGCCCTCCCTGGATGGTTGGGGAAACAAGTATGCGCGTCATTATAAAGGATGACGAAAGACAGAAGACAGGAAGATTTTGTGACTTCGACAAACGGATGAGAACCCCCTCTTCCAGCGTTTCGCGCTACCTTCTCCCACAAGCGGGCGAGGAAAACGGCAGGCAATGCCGGTTGTCTTGCGGCGCGCGGGTTCCGGAAACCAGCAAGAAATCAGCGGCAACCCTTCAGGGCTGCCGGTCTAACTCCATTGGGAAGGGGGTTCTCTCCCCTCGAGAATGGCTACGGTCGAAACCCCGGCCGCAAGAATGGGGTCCCGACCTTCGCGCCTTTCTTGCGGGCGGGGTTTCAAACCGGAGTTGGTTTTACGATGGACAGATTCCAGTACCGCGAAGCGCGACCGCTTCGCGAGGCGATTACTCGATGTGGGTCATTTCGTGCGCCCAAGCCAGCGCGTCGAATGTGGCGAGGGTGACGGCGCGATCGGTAAGCCCCAGGCGGGCGGCGTGCTGGGCGATGTCCTCCGGATTCATGCGCTCACAGGCTTCCGCCAGTTCCAGATATTGCGCCAGCAAGCCCTCGCGCCGCGTCAGGGCGGCGGAAACCGGCGGCGGAACCAGGATTTTTTGCGTCAATGTCTCCAGGGGTTCATCCATGAGTTTGTCGAGCAGGGAAAACAAGCCGGTCAGGAACAGGGCGTCCGGCGTCATGTCCACATCCTCTGGCCGCCGCAACCGCTCCATCAGCGCCGCGCGCGCCAGCGCCTGTTCGGCCAGCGCCCATTCGTAGTAACCGGGATCGCTCACCTTGAACAACAAGGAAGACAGCCAGCGATACAGGTTGTTGCGCCCCAGAATCGTCACCGCCTGCCCGATGGTTTCAATCTGGCGCGGCATCCCGAAAGCCGCCGTATTGACATAGCGCAACAGGCGGTACGACAACACCGGATCCTGCTGCAATTCCCGCGTCAGCCAGCGCGTTTCCTCGTCCTTGCGCAAACCGTTCATCAACTGCAAGATGCGCAGACGGTTCGCCGCGTCCTTTGTCACCTTGCCTGATTCGCGATTGCTGATGAACGTGCCGTGAAAAAGATCGAACCCCAGGCGATAACACTGCCTGAAATCGTCCGGCGTCGCCAGGCCGCAGGCCATCAGCCGCAAGGACGCTTCCTGGCGCGCATGGGCAAGCAGCCAGTTCAGACGATCCGTCTGTGCGCCAGCGGCGAACTCCGGCCAGTCCAGTTGAATGAAATCCAGACCGGTCTTGATCCGCTGCCAGAACGATTCCGCCTCCGCCGTGTCCGCCATCCACTGTCCCTGCCACTTCAAGCCGATTCGCATTCCCTGCGCGCGCAGGGCTTCGATATCCGTCTTCATCTTCGCCAGCGCCTCGCCTTGCGGCAAGGCTTCGCCCGCTTCCAGATGCAGCGCCAGCGCCATATTGGCCTTGGGCAGATACGTCAGCATGGGATGCGCCAGCGAAACCGGCGCAATACCCAACAGCGCCAGGCGCTCGCCCAAAAAGGATTCCAGACGCAAGCCCGCCAGATGCCGTAATAACACGTCATCATAGAATTGCCGCACGCGCGCCCGTTTTTCCATGATGCGCGATTGCAGTCTGCGCGGGTGGCTGAATTCATAACCGACGATTTTCTGATCGCGTCCCAGCAGGGCCTCACGACAGACAAACGCGGGCAGTCCGGCTTCTTTCGTTTCTTGCGCCTGCAAAACTTCGGCAGGAAGGCGAGCCGACTGGACGCTCCGGACGGGCGAAGCGACGGACGCCGCTTCGCCGCTTTCCGGCACATGCGTTGCCGCCGCAGGCAAACGCGCTTCTTCACTGGACATGCCAAACAGGTTACGCAGAAAACTCATCATTCGTCCTCATACATCATGCTTTGCCGGAAAACAGGAATCATCATGATGGATTCTTCTCGCATCCTCGCCTGAAATCAATATCTTCACGCGGAACGGAACGGCGTCGTCGCGCGATCGCTTGCCTTTGCGAACGCCCACGCCGCCAGCCTCATGCGCTTTCCCGCCTTCTGATTTAAAATTGCGGTCTTATTTCGGAGCCTTCTCGCAGCAAAAATCAGCGACAGCCCTTCGGGGCTGTCGGTCCAACTCCATTGGGAAGGGGTTTCTCCCCCCTCGAGAATGGCTACGGTCGAAACCCCGGCCGCGACCGGGATATCAACCTTCGCGCCTTTCTTACGGGCGGGGTTTCAAACCGGAGTTCGTTTTACGATGATACAAAAAACTTCCCTTTCCTACCGCGACGCGGGTGTGGATATCGACGCGGGCGACGCGCTTGTGGAGCGCATCGGGCCGCTGGCGAAAAAAACCTTGCGCGAAGGCGTACTGGGCGGCATCGGCGGCTTTGGCGCGTTGTTTGAAGTGCCGAAACATTACCGTGAGCCAGTGCTGGTTTCCGGCACCGATGGCGTTGGCACCAAGCTGAAACTCGCTTTTCTGCTGGATCGGCATGACAGCGTCGGCCAGGATCTGGTGGCGATGAGCGTCAATGACATTTTGGTGCAGGGCGCGGAACCGCTCTTTTTTCTCGATTATTTTGCCTGCGGCAAGCTCGATGTCGCCATCGCCGCCAGCGTGGTCGGCGGTATCGCCCGCGGTTGCGAGATGGCCGGATGTGCGCTGATTGGCGGCGAGACGGCGGAAATGCCGGGCATGTACCCGGACGGCGAATACGATCTGGCCGGATTTGCGGTCGGCGTGGCGGAAAAATCGCGCCTCATCGACGGTTCCGCCATTATGCCGGGCGACAGCATACTGGGCTTGGCTTCTTCCGGCGCGCATTCCAACGGTTATTCCCTGCTCAGAAAGATCATCGAGCGCGCCCGCCCCGACATGAACGCGAGGTTCGAAGACGATAGAACCCTGGCCGATGTGGCGATGGCGCCGACTCGCATTTATGTGAAATCCATCCTGTCCCTGATGGAAAAAACCGTCATCAAGGGCATGGCGCATATCACTGGCGGCGGCCTGCTGGAAAACGTGCCGCGCGTCCTGCCGCAAAATACCGTGGCGGCGCTGGAAAAATCCGCCTGGCCGCGCCCGCCACTCTTCGGCTGGCTGCAGCGGGAAGGGCAAGTGGCGGAAGAAGAAATGCACCGCGTCTTCAATTGCGGCATCGGCATGGTGGTCATCGTCGCCCGGGAAGATGCCGACGCCGCGCTGGCCGCTCTGCGGCAAAGCGGTGAAACGGCCTGGCGCATCGGCCAGATCGTGGCGCGGCAGGGCAAGGAAGCGCAGACGCGGATAGCGTGACAGGGTGCGGAAGACAGCGCGGTCGCTCAGTCCTCGGCCCTCAGTTTTCAGTCTTCTGCCCCCAGATCCCCCCACAGGTTTTGCAGGATGGACAACACGGCGACGCCCGCGGTTTCGCTGCGCAGGATTCTGGGACCCAGGCGGAGCGGCGTGAAACCGACCGCGCGCGCGGCGGCGATTTCCCGCGCGTCCAGGCCGCCTTCCGCGCCGATCAACAGCGTGACTTCCCGCACTGCGTTTTCTGTCCTTGCCCATGCCGACAGGCCGGTTTCGGCCTTCGGCGTAAAAACCAGCTTCAATCCGGGCAATATCCGGCCTTCCTGCGCCAGCCAGTCTTCCAGCGGTTTTACGGGACGCATCTCCGGCGGACGGTTGCGACCGCACTGTTCGCAGGCGGCAAGCGCCACGGCGCGCCAATGGCCTTCGCGTTTTTGCTGGCGTTCGCCGCAAAGCCGCATGACGCTGCGGCGGCTGGCAAGCGGCTGGAAAACCCGCGCACCCAGTTCCACTGCCTTCTGTACGCTGAAATCCATTTTTTCCGCCGTCTGCACCGCCTGCGCCAGCGTGACGCAAAGTGGCGATTCGCGCTCCACGTCTCGCCATTCGCCCAGACGCGCGCGCGCTTTGGTCTTGCCAGTAATCTCCAACTGCGCGGGGTACTCGCCGCCCTTGCCGTCGAACAGCGTCATCGCCGCGCCCGGCGGCAGGCGCAAGACCTGCGCGGCATGGCGCGCGACGGCTTCCGGCAGATCGAGTTCCATGCCAGAAGCCAGCGGCAGATCACAGAAAAATCTTGGCGTGTTCATCGGATGCTATTATCGGCATTACCGCGTCCGATGTCAGTGTCCGGGAGGCGATCGGCAGGATCGCAAAATTTCCTCTTCCCCTGATTCTGAGACGCATGCGCTTTCTTTCCCGGTTCTGGATGGTATTGACATGGTTGCCCTGACGACTCCTGTATGTGATTTTGGCTGGATAGCGCCGGATTTTTCCCTACCCGGCGTCGATGGCCGTTCGTACAGCCTTGCTTCCGCCAGCGGCCCGCGGGGCGCGCTGGTCATGTTCATCTGCAATCACTGTCCTTACGTGCAGGCCATCTTGCCCCGCCTAGTGGAGGACTGCCGCCAATTGCAAACGCTGGGACTGGGCGTCATCGCCATCATGAGTAACGATACCGATGCCTATCCTGAAGACGCTTCGTCCCATATGCAGGCGCTGGCGGCGCGCCTGGATTTTTCCTTTCCCTACGTGCTGGACGCCACGCAGGAAGTCGCCCGCGCTTACGGCGCAGTATGCACTCCGGATTTCTTCGGCTTCAACGCCCGCCGTGAACTGCAATACCGGGGACGCTTCGATGCTTCCGGCACGAAAGCCGACCCTGCCGCCCGCCGCGAACTGCTGGCCGCCATGACGCAAATCGCCCAAACCGGCCAAGGACCGAAAGAACAGGCGGCTTCCATCGGCTGCTCCTTGAAATGGCGCGCCTGACTTTTCGATCCTCGATACCCGATCCACGATGCCCGACCTGCGCCAACTTCGCACAGCCGTAGAGCGTGTGCTGAAAGACACCGCCGAACGCGAGATCCTGCCGCGTTTTCTCAAGGTGAACGGCGAAATGAAAGCGGATGGTTCCGCTTTTTCCGCCGCCGATATTGCCGCGCAGGAAAGTTTGATTGACGCCCTTTCCCGGCTTGCCGATCTGCCGATGATTGGCGAGGAAATGCCGACAGAAGCACAGAAAGCCGCGTGGGATCAGGGGTTTGTGGATGGGGTCTGGGTGATGGACCCCATCGACGGCAGCACCAATTTCCTTGTCGGCTTGCCGCTGTTTGCCGTTTCCGTGGCGCTGATGCGCAAGGGACGCCCGATACTGGGCGTTTCCTATCTGCCGCTGATGCAAGAGATGTTTTCCGCGAATCTGGGCGGCGGCGTCTGGCGCAATGGCGCAAGGCTTCCCGCCATTGCCGTCGACGCCGCCCGCAAGGCGGTAGCCGACACGGTGGCCTGCATCGATTTCAAGCGCCTGCCGCCGCAATTGTCGCTGGCCATTGTGCACGAAGCGCCCATCTATTCGCAGCGCAATTTTGGCTCTTCCGTGCTCGACTGGTGCTACCTTGCCGCTGGACGCATCGACGCAATCACCCACGGCAGCGAACGTCTCTGGGATTACGCGGCGGGCTGGCTGATGACGGAAGAAATGGGCGGTCGTGTCGCCACCTTCGAGACGGATGACTTCGCCACCGCATCCCCGTGGAAACGCTCGATCATCGCCGCCCGCGACCCGGAACTGTTTTGCCTTTGGCGCGACTGGATTCGGCGGCGGATGGCGGGGGGCGGGGCGCAGTAAAGCGGCGCGCCGATTTTCGGACGTGGGCTTCCCCGCTCTCCCGCCATGCGGGAGAGCGAACGGCAAGCGGCGGCGCATGGTCTTACCCTCTCCCGCATGCGGGAGAGGGGGAGCAACTCCAGGCACCTTGTTCCAGACGCCTTGGTTTTTGCGGCTGCGCGGGCTGAAAATAACAATGTCGGCATTCATGCGATTGCCCTGCCCGATTTTTCTGCGGATTTGTATTTGGGTAAAAAATCGTTATAATCCACAGGTTTTCCTGTCGGCGAGCAAATGGCGCGCGACTTTTTTCAGGGATGGGCTTTACGCCCATTTTTTGTTTTTTGGCTTTGGAAATTGAATGAATCTGGCAAAAGATTTGCACGCTCTGCTGGAAGCAACGCTGTCAGGCTTGGGCTATGAACTGGTGGATATCGAGTTTGCCGCCAGGGGCTTGTTGCGCGTGTTCATTGACAAACCGGAAAAGACGGGCGGCGTGGATGTGGAAGATTGCGCGGCGGTCTCGCAGCATCTTGCCCGTTTGTTCGAAGTCGAAAAGGTGGGCTATGACCGTCTGGAAGTTTCGTCCCCGGGTCTGGATCGCCCCCTGAAAAAGCCTGGGGATTTTGCGCGTTTCGCGGGCGAGGCGGTGCGCCTCAGTCTGCGCGTGCCGCTTTCCGGCGCGCGGCGCAACTATCGGGGAACGCTTCTGGGTCTGCGCGACGGCAAGGTTGCGCTGCAACCGCGGACGGAAGATGAAAGCGCCCCGCCCGCCCCGCTGCTTGTGGATTTGGACAACATTGCCAAAGCGCGTTTGGCGCCTGAATTTTGACGAATGCCCTAGAGGAGATCGGACAATGAGCCGTGAAATTTTGTTGCTGGTGGACGCCCTGGCGCGGGAAAAGAACGTGGCGCGCGACGTGGTGTTCGGCGCGTTGGAAATGGCGCTGGCTTCGGCCACCAAGAAGCGCATCCATGACGAAGCGGATGTGTGGGTCTCCATTGACCGCAACAACGGTGAATTTGAATCCTTCCGCCGTTGGCAGGTGGTGGAGGACGCGGACTACGTCAACGAATTCAATCAGGTGCCGCTTTCCGAAGCGAAGAAGGATGACGCGGAGGTGGAAGTCGGCGATTGCCTGGAAGAAGCCCTCGAACCCATCGACTTCGGACGCATTGGTGCCCAGGCCGCCAAGCAGGTGATCCTGCAGAAAATCCGCGACGCCGAGCGCGAGCAGATTCTGAATGATTTTCTCGAACGCAAGGAACATGTGGTTTCCGGCGCCATCAAGCGCATGGAGCGCGGCAACGCCATCATGGAAGTGGGCAAAATCGAAGCCCTGCTGCCGCACGATCAGATGATCCCCAAGGAAAACCTGCGTCCTGGCGACCGGGTAAAAGCCTATCTGCTGCGGATCGACCGCAACGCGCGCGGGCCGCAGATCGTGCTCTCGCGTACTGCGCCGGAATTCATCATGCGGCTTTTCGAACGGGAAGTGCCAGAAATCGAAGACGGCCTGATGGAATTGAAAGCCTGCGCCCGCAATCCCGGCATACGCGCCAAGATCGCCGTCAAATCCAACGATCCGCGCATCGACCCCATCGGCACTTGTGTCGGCGTGCGCGGTACGCGCGTCATGGCGGTCAGGAACGATATCGCCGAGGAATTGATCGACATCGTGCTCTGGTCGGCGGATCCGGCGCAGTTCGTCATTGGCGCGCTGGCGCCGGCGGCAGTGTCCTCCATCGTGGTCGATGAGGAAAAACACGCGATGGATGTGGTGGTGGAAGAAGCCAACCTTGCCGACGCCATCGGCAAGGGCGGGCAAAATGTGCGTCTGGCGTCCGATCTCACTGGCTGGACCATCAACCTGATGACCCAGGAAGAATCGGAAAAACGCCTGGAAGCGGAAACCGCCGCGACCCGTCTGCTGTTCATGGAAAAGCTGGATATCGACGAGGAACTTGCCGACCTCTTGATAGGCGAAGGGTTTTCCGCGCTGGAAGAAATCGCCTATGTGCCGCTGGCCGAGATGCTGGAAATCGAGGGTCTGGACGAAGACATCGTTGGCGAATTGCGCGCCCGCGCGCGCAACATCCTGCTCACGGAAGCCATTGTCGCCGAAGAAAAGCTGGAAGAAGTCGATGAGGCCATGCTGGGTCTCGAAGGCATGGACAAGGAACTGGCGGGCAAACTGATTGCCCACGACATCAAGACGCGGGATGACCTGGCAGAGCTTTCCGTGGATGAACTGACGGACATCACCGGGATGGAGGAAGAAAAAGCCAGCGCCCTGATTCTCAAGGCGCGCGAGCATTGGTTCGAGTAAAGAGGGATACGTCATGACCAGCACTAATCTTTCCCAGTTCGCCAGCGAGCTGAACATGCCGCTAGAGGCGCTCCAGGAGCAGCTTGCCCAGGCAGGCGTCAAAAACCGCGACGCCGGAGACGATATTTCTGATCGCGACAAGACCCGCTTGCTGGAATTTTTGCGCCGTGCCCATGGCGAAGGCAACAAGACCAAGATTACGCTAACGCGCAGGGAAACTTCACAAATCAAATCCAAAGACGCGCATGGCCGTGCCCATACCGTACAGGTGGAAGTCCGCAAGAAACGCGTATTGGTCAAGCGCGACCCGGAGTCTGCGGACAAGGCGCAGATCGCCGCGCCGCCTGTGGAAATCCCGTCGCCCGCCGCCAGCGAGGAAGTCCCCGCGCCGCAAGCCGAAGTCATTGCGCCGGTTGCGCCATCTCCGGCGCAGGACGACACCGCCGAATCCCAACCCGAAACCATCGAGGCAACGGCCCCCGCAAAACCTGCCGGCAAGGGCAAAAAAGCCGCTAAGAGCAAGCGCGCGACGCCGGAAGAAGCGCCCGCCGAGGCAACGGGCAAGGCCAAGCCTGACACGGACAAAGCCGGCAGAAAACCGAAAAAGACCGGCGAGGCCAAGGCGGAAGACAAACCCGCGACTGGCGAGGCAACGGCCAAGACGAGCAAGACCAAGGTGGTCAAGAAGCAATTTGTTCTGGATGAGGCCGAATTGAAGCGGCGCGCCGACGAAGAACGGCGGCACCGGGAATTGCTGGAGCGCCAGGAAAAGGACAAGCAGGAAAAGGAAGCGCTGGAAAGGAAAAAGCAGGAGCGCATAGAGCGTCTGCGTCTGGACGCCGAAGAAAAGAAAATTGCCGCCGAAAAGAAACATATCACCGACCATGAGAAAGCGGACGCGCAGAACGACAGCAATGAATCCAAGCCCGCCACGCCACCGGCTGGCCGGGGGGACAAGAAAACCCTGCGCCCCAACAAGAACCAGGGCGACAACAAAAAAGGCGGCAGGGACAGCGGCAGGAAAAAAGGACTGAAAATCCGGGGCGCGACTGGCGGCGAAGGCTGGAAGGAAGGCCGCCACGGCAAGAAAGGCGTCTTCCGCAACGAGAGCGGCGAAGGCAGTTTCCAGGCGCCGACCGAACCCATCGTGCGTGAAGTGCATGTGCCGGAAACCATTTCCGTCGCCGACTTGGCGCACAAGATGTCCGTCAAGGCGGGCGAAGTCATCAAGGCGCTGATGAAGATGGGGACGATGGTCACCATCAACCAGATTCTCGATCAGGAAACCGCGATGATCGTGGTGGAAGAAATGGGACACGCCGCCATCGCCGCCAAACTCGACGATCCAGACGCCTTTCTCGATGACAATGTCGTCGTTGCCGCCGCGCCTGCCGAGCCGCGCGCTCCGGTCGTCACCGTCATGGGGCACGTCGATCACGGCAAGACCTCGCTCCTGGATTCCATTCGCCGTGCCAAGGTCGCCTCTGGCGAGGCGGGCGGCATCACCCAGCACATTGGCGCGTATCATGTCGAAACCGCGCGCGGCATGATTACCTTCCTCGATACTCCGGGACACGAAGCCTTTACCGCCATGCGCGCGCGCGGCGCGCAGGCCACCGACATCGTGATTCTCGTGGTCGCCGCCGACGATGGCGTCATGCCGCAGACCAAGGAAGCCATTCACCACGCCAGGGCGGCGAATGTACCCATCGTCGTGGCGGTCAACAAGATCGACAAGCCGGAAGCCAATCCCGATCGCGTCAAGCAGGAACTGGTGGCGGAAGGCGTGGTTCCCGAAGAATACGGCGGCGATTCGCCCTTCATTCACGTTTCCGCCAAAAAAGGCATCCACATCGACGAACTCCTGGAAAACGTGTTGTTGCAAGCCGAAGTGCTGGAATTGAAAGCGCCGCGCGCCGCGCCTGCCAAGGGGCTGATCATCGAAGCGCGTCTGGACAAGGGGCGCGGTCCCGTCGCTACCATGCTGGTGCAGTCCGGAACCCTGAAGCAGGGCGACATGCTGCTGGCCGGACAGGTCTTCGGCAAGATCCGCGCCATGCTCGATGAAAACGGACGGAGCGTCAAGGAAGCCGGGCCTTCGATTCCCGTGGAAATTCTCGGCCTTTCCGACGTGCCCGCGGCGGGCGAGGAAGCCATCGTGCTGGCGGACGAAAAGAAGGCGCGTGAAATCGCGCTCTTCCGGCAAGGCAAGTTCCGCGACGTCAAACTCGCCAAACAACAGGCTGCCAAGCTGGAATCCATGTTCGGCCAGATGGGCGAGGGTGAAACCAAGACCCTGTCGCTGATCATCAAGGCCGACGTGCAAGGCTCGCAGGAAGCGCTGACGCACGCCTTGTCCAAACTTTCCACCAGCGAAGTGCGGGTGAATGTGCTGCACGGCGCGGTGGGCGGCATCAGCGAGTCGGACGTGAATCTGGCGCAAGCCTCCGGCGCGGTGATCATCGCCTTCAACATCCGCGCCGACGCCAGCGCGCGTCGGCTCGCCGAAAGTTTCGGCGTCGACATCCGTTACTACAACGTCATCTATGAGGCCGTGGATGAGGTCAAGGCCGCGCTCTCCGGGATGCTTGCGCCGGAAAAACGCGAGATCGTCATTGGTCAGGTGGAAATTCGCCAGGTATTCACCATCGCCAGGATTGGCGCGATTGCCGGTTGCCAGGTGCAGGATGGCGTTATCCGCCGCAACGCCCGCGCCCGCCTGCTCAGGAACAATGTGGTGATATGGGATGGCGAGCTTGCTTCCCTGAAGCACTACAAGGACGACGTCAAGGAAGTCAAGGCCGGAAGCGATTGCGGCCTGTCGCTGAAGAACTTCAACGACATCGCGGAAGGCGACCTGCTGGAAATCTACGAAGTGCAGGAAGTGGCGCGAACGTTGTGAGCGAAAGACGGCGGCGGTCGCCGATGCTTTGCGGCGCACCATTGTTCAGGATTCGAGCAAAAATTAACGACAGCCCTGAAGGGCGAGGTTTCAAACCGGAGTTAGTTTTACGATGAAGAATTTTTCTCGTGCCGAGCGCATTTCCGGGCAAATTCGCCGCGATCTGGCAGAAATCATTCGCGGCGAACTGAAGGATCCGCGCGTGGGCATGATCAGTCTGACGGCGGTGGAGGTTACGCCGGATTATGCGCATGCCAAGGTATTTTTCACCACGCTGGATGTTTCTCACCTGCCGGAAATTCAGTCGGGGCTGGCGCGCGCCGCGGGTTTCCTGCGCCACGAACTGGGGCGTCGCATCCGCATCCACACCCTGCCGGAACTGCATTTCATCCACGACGATTCCCTGGAACGCGGCGCCAGCCTCTCCAGACTGATCGACGAAGCGGCGGCGCTGGCCTCCGGGGACGACGAGCGCGCGTAAAAGCGGATTGATGGCCGCGGCTGGGGTCTCAACCTTCGCGCTGCCCTGAAGGGCGGGGTTTCAAACCGGAGTTCGTTTTACGATGAACATGTCCCAAGGCTCTCCGATCATCGATCCTTGCGCCGCAATCCGAATTCATCGGTCTGTTTTTGTTCCCGACGCAGCGCTTTCTTTTCTTCCGCGCGTTGGTGGCGAAGCGAAAGGGTGTCGATGGCTTTCATGCGGCTGTGCTCTTCCCGCCAGTGCTCCTGCCCCGCCGCCGTGTCCTGCGCGGAACTCTCGACCAGCGTGTTTTGTTGCTGGATGGCCACGTCGATTTTGCCCAGGAATTCCTGGTAATTGCGCAGGCTGGGAAGGGTCAGTCCCGCTGTCTGCGCTTCGCGGAAACGCTGGGCGTATTCCTCCCGGTATTGGCACAGCAGCGCCAGGCGCGCGCGCGCGTCCTGTTCCGCCGCAATCAGGCGTCCCAACTGTCGCGCCGCCTCGTCGGCGCGCTCATTCAACAGATCGAGCAAGGGTTGCAGGGTAAATTCAGCCATCGTGTTCGGAGTAAGGCAATTGCGGCTAAGCGCCTGTTCATCGTAAAACCAACTCCGGTTTGAAACCCCGCCCGCAAGAAAGGCGCGAAGGTCGAAACCCCGGCCTCGTCCGGGGTTTCGACCGTAGCCATTATCGAGGGGAGAGAAACCCCTTCCCAATGGAGTTTGACCGGCATCCCTGAAGGGCAGTCACGCAGAGGCGCTTCTACAGGAATCATGAACAGGTTCCAAGGCGGGCGCGTCCCGACCATTCTACGCCCGGTTTTTTCCCGCATGGCAGGCAAAAAGCAGATAGGGCAGGGCGAGGAAGGGCCATACGATGGAAATCCAGCGGGTAAGGCCGTTGAAATTGAGAAAGTGACCTTCCCGCCAGCGCGTGAGCGTGGCGAGCGAATACGGGTTCATGGGGAGGCAATTGACCAGCAGAACGCCGGACAAGAGCGCGAACGCGGCCAGCAGGGGACGAATCCGGGGCGGCAGGAAGAGCGACAGGGCCAACAGCGCCATGCCGATCATCAGTCCTTCGCGCGCGCCGGGCGTCATCCACACGAGAAACTGCGCAGGCGCCGACAGGAGCGCCGCCGAAAGGCTGCACACCGCCGCCGCGAACACAAAGAATAGCGGAACCAGCAGATAGGCGCGCCAGCGTCCGCGCAAAAGCGTGGCGACAAAAAGACCCAGCGCCAAGACATTGCAGGCGACTACGGCGGTTTCGGCAATGTGATAGGTCTGCGCCGCATAGTCCAGCGTCGGCGGTTCCCTGCCAAAGGTCTGGCGCAGATCGCCCACGCCGAAGAGCAGGGTTTCCGGCGACAACAGGGCGATGAGCCACAGCCCCAGCAAGGTCAGCCCCAGATCGACGTGCGGCAACGGCGCGATGAATCGCAACCGCCAGAATTTCCACCGGGCGCGCAGCCGCGCCCCCACCCAGACCGCAATCAGGCCGCCCAGCAGCGATCCCAGCAGGTTGCAGGCAAAATCGAGATTCGAGGCAATGCGGCTGGGCAGCCAGGTTTGCAGACCCTCCATCCCCAGACTCAGCGCGCCGGAGACGCCAGCCGCGCACAACACGCCGCTGGCGCGCCCCGGCAGGCGTCGCAGGGAAAGCGTCAGGAAAAACCCCAATGGCATGTAGACGACGATATTGGCGGCAAGATCGAATGTCGTCCAATAATGCGGCCACGCCCAGACCAGGAAGGCAAAAGGACTTGCGCCGCCATACTGCCAGCCGAAAAAGGGATACAGGCTGCCATATATCGTCAGTCCCGCCCAGGTCAGCGCCAGGTAACGCGGCAACAAGTCCGGCGCGTCGTCAGGCGGCGAAGGAGTGTGAGGTTCGAGCATCAGGTGTTCGAGATGGAAAACCGCATGGATGGATAGTGTAAAGCATACGCGCGCAAACCGCGGCTTTTAAAAAGCCGGGAGACAGGCGATACTTCGTCCGGTTCAAGCAAAAATCAGCGACAGCCCTTCAGGGCTGTCGGTCTAACTCCATTGGGAAGGGGTTTCTTTCCCCTCCCCAATGGCTACGGTCGAAACCCCGGCCTTCAGGCCGGGGTTCCAACCTTCGCACCGCCCTGAAGGGCGGGGTTTCAAACCGGAGTTAGTTTTACGATGACGACACGGACATGGCGGCTGGGCGCGTTCCTTCTGCTGGCGCTGGCGCTGGCGGCTTGCGGCGGCAAGCCGCTGACGCGCGAAAAACCGGTCGCGAGCGCCTCGACCCTGGCTTTTGCGCGCAATCTGGAAGCAACGCCCGCCGGACGCGAAGTGGCAATGTACGCGCTGGGACTGATAGGCGTCGGTTATCGTTATGGCGGCAAGAACCCGCAAGCGGGACTGGATTGTTCGGGCATGGTCAGCCATATCTACCGTCAGGCGGCGCAATACGCCCTGAGCGGCAGCGCCGCCGACATGGCGAAGAAAGGGCGCGCCGTCCGTCCCGAGCAAATCCGTCCCGGCGACCTGTTGTTTTTCAATACCCTGAACCGCCCGCGCTCACATGTGGCGGTCTACATCGGCGACCTGCGCTTCGTGCACGCGCCTTCCAGCAACGGCGCGGTGCGCATCGACAGCCTGGAAGACCGCTATTACAAAAGCCGCTTCGAAGAAGCGCGCAGCTATTTCGATTGAACTTCGAGCAAAAATTAGCGACAGCCCTTCAGGGCTGTCGGTCCAACTCCATTGAGAAGGGGTTTCTCTCCCTTCCCCAATGGCTACGGCCTTCAGGCCGGGGTATCAACCTTCGCGCCTTTCTTACGGGCGGGATTTCAAACCGGAGTTAGTTTTACGA
>JAIRLE010000192.1 GCA_031259605.1 Zoogloeaceae bacterium | reverse complement strand
ACGAACTCCGGTTTGAAACCTCGCCCGTAAGAAAGGCGCGAAGGTTGAGACCCCGGCCGCGGCCGGGGTTTCGACCGTAGCCATTCTCGAGGGGAGAGAAACCCCTTCCCAATGGAGTTAAACCGACAGCCCTGAAGGGCTTGTCGCTGATTTTTGCTACCGAAGGGGTGAGGTTTTTCGTGACGCCCTATTCTGTCTTCCGTGGTCTGTGGTCGCTTCGTGGCCTTCAGGATCAGGGATCAGAATGGAGCGCCTCATGTCTGCCACGCGACAATTGGTCACAGACCACGGGCTGCTCTGCCTTCTGTCCCCTGATCTGTGTCAATATGGCGTCTTCTCCTTTTCCGGATTCGCCATGAGCCTTGCTTCTCCTTCGCTTTCCGCCCTGCAGGACGTCGTCGAGCAGACGGCGCGGATCATTCTCGGCAAGCGCCGGGAAACCCATTTAGCATTGACCTGTCTGTTGGCGCGCGGGCATCTGTTGATTGAAGACCTGCCGGGACTGGGCAAGACCACGCTGGCGCAGACGCTGGCGCGGCTTCTGGGTCTGGAGTTTGCGCGTGTGCAGTTTACGAGCGATCTGTTGCCCGCCGATATTCTTGGGCTTTCCATCTATGTGCGGGAAAGCGGCAATTTTCGCTTCATGCCCGGTCCGATTTTCACCCAGATGCTGCTCGCGGACGAAATCAACCGCGCCACACCCAAGACGCAGAGCGCGCTCCTGGAGGCGATGGAAGAGCGTCAGGTGACGAGCGACGGCGAAACACGCGCCCTGCCGCAACCTTTTTTTGTCATTGCCACGCAGAACCCGGCGCATCAGATCGGCACCTTTCCCTTGCCGGAATCGCAGCTTGACCGCTTTTTGCTGCGCCTGTCACTCGGTTATCCAGATACCCTCTCGGAACGCGCGCTGCTTGCGGCAGGCGATATGCGCCAGCGCATCGCGCAATTGACGCCGCTTCTCACGCCCGCCGACTTGCTGGCGCACCAGGCGGCCAGCGAACGGACGTTCGTCGCGCCCGCCCTGCTGGATTACGTGCAGGCGCTGCTCGCCTCCTCGCGGACGAATACGCGTTTCTTTCATGGCCTTTCGCCGCGCGCGGGGCTGTTCCTGCTGGCGGCGGCGCGCGCCTGGGCGTATCTGGACGGACGCAAGGCGGTGCTGCCGGACGACATCCAGATTCTCCTGCCCGGTATCGCCTGTCACCGGCTACGCGCGCGTCAGGGCGACACCACCGCCAGCCTCGAAGACATCGAGGAGTTGCTGCACAGTACGCCCGTTCCCTGAAACCACGATGTTTCCGCCGGATTTTCTGCGCCGCTTCATCCGCAAACGCGCTCCGGAGGCCGGAACGATTCGCCTGCAACGGCAGCGCATCCATATCCTGCCGACCGGCACGGGGATTCTGTACGCGGTCACCCTGCTCGCCATGCTCATCGGTGCCATCAATTACGACCTGGGGCTGGGACACGCGCTGGTCTTCCTGCTTGCCAGCCTGGCGCTGGTCAGCATGGTGCATTGCCACAAGAACCTGCTGGGACTGAAGCTGCGCGCGCTGGAAAATCCGCCGGTACATGCGGGCGAAACCGCGCAGTTTCACCTGCTGGCGGCAGCGCCGGACGCGCGTCCAGCGCTGGAATGGCGGATAGACGAAACACCCGGTGAAGAGACGCCGCATCCGGCGCAAATCCTGCATCTGCCGGGGAATGTGGAAACGCATTTCTGTCTGGGCATGGCGGCGCGGCGGCGCGGCTGGCTTGTCTTGCCGCGCCTTGTCGTGCAGAGCCGCTATCCGCTGGGATTGTTCTGCGCCTGGAGCCATCCCTGGCCAGAAGCGCGCTGTCTGGTGTATCCACGCCCGATCTTCATGCCGCTGCCGCCGGGCCAGCCCATCGGCAAAAGCGGCGCGTGGCCGAGCCGGGAAGGCGACGATGATTTTGCCGGTCTGCGCGAACGCCAGAGCGCCGATTCGCTCCGCCATATCGCCTGGAAAGCCGCCGCCCGCGACGGCGGCGAAAAACCGCTGTTGATCAAACTTTTTTCCGGCGGCGCAAAAGCCGAATTGTGGTTGGACTGGACGCAGTTGAATGTTGATGTGGAAACGCGCGTTTCCCTGCTTGCCGGCTGGGTCATCCGTGCCGAGGAAGCCGGATACGCCTACGGCCTCAGTCTGCCGGGCGTCCGCTTCGCCCCGGCGCGCGGCGCGTTTCACAAACATCGCTGCCTGAAGGCGCTGGCGCTGTACGCGCCCGCTCCGGGAGCGGCGGCGGCAAGAAATTAGCGGCTGCCCTTCAGGGCTGCCGGCCTAACGTCATTGGGAAGGGGGTTCTCTCCCCTCCCCAATGGCTGCGGTCGAAACCCCAGCCGAGGCCGGGGTTTCGACCTTCGCGCCTTTCTTACGGGCGGGGTTTCAAACCGGAGTTGGTTTTACGATGAAACGCAGACTGCGCTTTTGGCGGCGCGAGGGGACGGTCGCGCCCTCCCTGTACCTCGCGCACATCCACCTGCCCTGGCTGGGCGCGGCGGTACTGACCACGACCCTGCCGCACATTTATCATCTGCCGGTCTGGCTGGCGGCCTCCATCGTCTCCCTGCTCCTCTACAGCGCCATGCAATGGCGGCGCGGCTACCGCGTCACGCCCGCCTGGATCCGGATATTGCTGGTGCTGCTCGCCTGCGCGGGCATCGCCTTCCAGTATGGCTTCAATCCAGGACGCGACTCCGGCGTCGCCATGCTGGCGGTCTTGTCCAGCATGAAGCTCATGGAACTCAAAGACCGCCGCGACAGCGTGGTGCTGCTCATGCTTTGCCACTTCCTGCTGCTGACCCATTATTTTTACAGCCAGAACCTGCTCACCGGCCTCTGGCTCATTTTCAGCACATTGATCGTCACGGCAACGCTGCTGCACATTCACGCGGACGCGCGCGTTTCCATCCGTCCCCTGCTCGCTTTCGCCGCGCGCCTGATCTGCCAGGCACTGCCTTTCATGCTCGCCCTCTACCTGCTGTTCCCGCGCATCAGCGGCCCCTTGTGGGGCATGCCGCAAGACGCCTACGGCGCGCGCACGGGACTGGGCGACAGCATGAGTCCCGGCAGCATATCACGGCTGTATGATGACGATGCCATTGCCTTGCGCGTCCAGTTTTCCGGTGTCGTGCCGCCGCGCCGCCAGCTTTACTGGCGCGGGCCTGTATTCAATTATTATGATGGACGCGTCTGGCGCAATGGCGATTTTTCCATGCGTCCGCCCGCGGTGGAAAAACGCGGCCAGCCCCTGCGTTATGTCATGACGCTGGAAGCGCATCAGCGCAACTGGTTGTTGCCGCTGGAAATGCCCGATCCGCGGGCGATCGGCCTGGAAAGCCGGATGAGCGCCAGCGGCGTCCTGTGGAGCGTGCAGCCCATTCTCGTCCGCACCCGCGTGGAAATGCTTTCCTACCCGGATTATCGTCTGGAAGTCAATCTTTCCCCGAACCGCAGAACCGACAACCTGCAACTGCCGGAGAATTACAATCCGCGCACACGGGCGCTGGCCGCAAGCTGGCGCGAGGAAACCGCCGATCCCCGACAACTGGCGGCGCGCGCCCTCGACTATTTTCAGCGGGAAAATTTTTTCTATACCCTGGATCCGCCGCTTTCCGGGGCAAACGCCGTGGATGATTTTCTGTTCAATACCCGCCTGGGCTTTTGCGAACACTACGCCGCCGCCTTCGTCACCCTGATGCGCGCCGCGGGCGTGCCGGCGCGCGTGGTGACCGGCTATCTGGGCGGCGAACTCAATCCGATCGATGGTTTTCTTGTCGTGCGTCAATCCGCCGCCCATGCCTGGGCGGAAATCTGGATAGCGGGCGAAGGCTGGCGGCGCATCGATCCGACCGCCGCCATTCCGGAAGATCGCGTTGCCGCCGATGTCCGGGCCGCGCGCCTGATCACCGCGCCCGAATTCGCCGGTCAGGCCGTGGGCTGGCTGCAACAGGCGCGTTACCGCTGGGAGGCAATGAACAACCGCTGGAATCAATGGGTGCTGGGCTACACGCCGGAACGCCAGCGCGAAATACTCGCCGCGCTGGGGCTTGCCGACCCAAGCTTGCGCCACATCCTGCTTGCGCTGGTTGCCGTCATGGGCGTCCTGACCCTGGGCTTCGCGTTCTGGCTGCTTTACCCGCGCCGCGCAAAGCCCGTCGATTCCGCCCTGCGCGTCTGGCAAAAGGCGCTGATCTGGCTGCGGAAAAACGGCGTCGCCACGCCGCGTTGGGAGACGCCGCTGGCGCTGGCGCAACGCCTGAGCGCCCGCCATCCCGCCCTCCTGAACCTTGCGCAACTCGTCTATGCCGCCCGCTACGAAGGCCAGACGCCCAAAAGCGCAAGCCTGCGCCAAGCCCTGAACGCGGTCAAGCAATCTGGAGGCAGGCCAACGGCAAACTCCGGGAAATCCCGCGCCTGAGATGCAGAAACCATTGGAACAGAAACAGAGTTTTGGGGCAAAAATCGGCAACGGCGCGCCGCTGTGGAGGTCTTCCGCAAAACAAGGGACGGCGCTCCCCGCGCCTTCAGGCACGCATCGCCGCCCGCCAGTACCAAAAAATCTCCGCCGAAGCCGGGCTTGCGGCGGAGGCAAAAGGAGACGGGAAGACAGAAGAAAAACTATTTGACGTAAATCTGGTCGAAGATGCCGCCATCGGCGAAGTGGGTTTTTTGCGCGTTGGCCCAGCCGCCGAAATCCTTGTCGATGGTAAAGAGCTTGACCTTGACGAACTGGCGGGAATACCTGGCGAGCACTTTCGCGTCACTGGGGCGGTAGAAGTTGCGGGCGGCGATTTCCTGCCCTTCGGGGGAATACAGGTATTTCAGGTATTCGGTCGCCAGCGCGCGCGTGCCGTGTTTGTCGACCACCTTATCCACCACCGCCACCGGCGGTTCGGCCAGGATGGAAACGGAGGGCACGACAATGTCGAACTTGTCCGGCCCCAGTTCCTTCACGGAAAGGTAGGCTTCGTTTTCCCAGGCGATGAGCACGTCGCCGATGCCGCGTTCCACGAAGGTGATGGTCGAGCCGCGCGCGCCGTTATCCAGCACTTTCACGTTGGCGAAGAGTTTCTTCACGAATTCCCGCGCCGTGGCGTCCGAGCCGCCAGCCAATTGTCTGGCATACCCCCAGGCCGCCAGGTAATTCCAGCGCGCGCCGCCGGAAGTCTTGGGATTGGGGGTGATGATCTCGATGCCGGGTTTGACCAGATCGCCCCAGTCCTTGATGTTCCTGGGATTGCCCTTCCGAACCAGCAGCACGATGGTGGAGGTGTAGGGCGAGGCGTTCAGCGGCAGTTTTTTCTGCCAATCCTTTGCCAGGAGACCGGTTGCGGCGACTTCGTCGATGTCGTAGGCCAGCGCCAGCGTCAGCACGTCGGCTTCCAGTCCATCGATGACCGCGCGCCCCTGCTTGCCGGAGCCGCCGTGCGACGCCTTCAGGTTCAGTTTGTCTCCGGTTTTCTTTTCCCAGTATTTCTGGAAGGAATCGTTGAATTCCTTGTACAGTTCACGGGTCGGGTCGTAGGAGACGTTCAGCAGGGTCAACTCGGCGGCAAAGGCGCTGCCCGCCAGCAGCAAGGCGGATACGACGCCCGGAAGGGCGTGACGAAAAAAGGAGAATTTCATGTCGATTCCATCCATGGGAAGTTGAGGTGCAGACCATATTACGAATTCGTCACGAAAACGGAACTATCTTCTGGTTATTCATATATAAGCAAATTTTTTATTTGTTTAGGCGCATGCGCTGCCGTCCGCTGTCTTTGCGCTTCTGTGTGGTATTTTTCTTTCTTTCTTCAAAGCCTACGCACAGATCCATGTCCAGTCCCGTGTCCGCCCGCTTTTTTCTGTTCCTTTCGCTTGTTGTTTCCGCGCTCCTGGCGCATGTCGGGAAGGCGTCCGCTGAAAAACTTTCCGAACATCCGGAAGCGCCGCTTTTCATCGAGCGGATGCAGAATCTGCATGGCTTTGACGCGCAGGAACTCCAAAAGCGCCTTGCCCGCCTGACGCCCGACGCTCGCGTGTTAAAGCTCGTCGCGCCGCCCGCTTCGCCCACGCAGCGTTCCTGGCAGCGTTATCGCAGCCGCTTTCTCGAAGAGCGGCGCATCGAAGACGGCCTGGCCTTCTGGCGGGAAAACGCCGCCACGCTCACGCGCGCCAGCCTCCTCTACGGCGTGCCGGAAGAAATCGTCGTCGCCATCATTGGCATAGAAACCCTCTATGGCCGCAACACCGGCGATTTCAACACCTTTTCCGCGCTCGCCACGCTGGCCTTTCACGAACCGCGCCGCGCCGAATTCTTCCGCCAGGAACTCGAACAATTGCTGCTGCTCGCCCGCGAACAGAAACGCGATCCCGAAAGCTACACCGGCTCCTACGCCGGCGCGCTGGGCCTGCCGCAATTCATGCCCGGCAGTCTGCGCCGCTACGCCGTGGATTTCGATCAGGACGGCCGCATCGATCTGGCGGGCAGCGCGGCAGACGCCATCGGCAGCGTCGCCCATTTTCTCGCCCAGCACGGCTGGCGGGAAAAAGCGCCGATCGCCCTGCCCGTCGTGGTCGCCCAGGTCGCGCCCCGGCGTCTGCAAGACTGGGTGGATGCGGGCATACGTCCCACTCTTGGTCTTGCCGCCCTGCGAAACGCGGGTCTCAGGCCCAGACGCGGCATCGCCTCCGAAATGCCCGACGCGCCCGCCACCTTCATCGATCTCGTCACGCCGGACGCGTCCACCGAATACTGGCTGGGCTACGAAAATTTCTATGTCATCAGCCGCTACAACCGCTCCAGTTTCTATGCCATGGCGGTGTATCAATCCGCCGAAGCGCTGGCGCAGCGTTACCGCCTGCCCGAGGAGCGCCCGTAACATGCGCGTCGCCATCGTTGGCGGCGGCTGGGCGGGCATTGCCGCCGCCATTGCCCTTGCCGGAAAAGCGGAACTTACGCTCTTTGAAGCCGGTCGCGCGCTGGGCGGGCGGGCGCGAAGCATCGGACGGACGGATGCGCGCGGCAACGCGCTGGACAACGGCCAGCACATCCTGCTCGGCGCGTACCGCGAGACCCTGGGGCTGATGTGGAAAATCGGCGTCGCGCCGGAGGCGCATCTGAAGCGCCTGCCCTTGCGGATTCAGGATGCCAGCGGTTTTTGCCTGGCCTTGCCGCGTCTGCCGCATCCGTTTCATCTGCTCTGGGGATTCCTGACCGCGCGCAAGACCGGCTTGCGGGAAAAACTGCATACCGCCCGCTGGATGCGAACGTTGAGGGCGCGGCGGTTCGCCGTGCCGCCAGAGGCCGACGGCAGTGTCGCGCAATGGCTTGACGCGGCCGGGCAAAACGGCGTGTTGCGCCGCCGCCTCTGGGAGCCGCTCTGCCTTGCCGCCTTGAATACGCCCGCCGGATACGCTTCCGCGCGCGTATTCGCGCGCGTGGTGCAGGAAAGCCTGGGGAATTCCGCTTCCGGCGCAGCCGATCTGCTGCTGCCGCGCGGCAGGCTCTCCGATCTCCTGCCGGATCCCGCGCAAGAATGGCTGGATGCGCGCGGCGTCGCCGTCCGTCTGCGGGAACGTATCCATGCCCTGCGTCCGCAAGCGGATCGCTGGCGGATCGTCGGCAGGCGCGGCGCGGAAACCTTCGACAGGGTCATCCTCGCCGTCGCGCCCTGGCATTTGCCGCCGCTGCTGGCGGAATTGCCGCGCGCCGTTTTTCCCGCGCCGCCACGGGATGCCGAACCCATCGCCACGCTTTATTTCGATTACCCGGAAAGCATTGCGCTGCCCTATCCGTTGCTGGCGCTGGATGGCGCGCATGGCGGTTGGCTGGCGGATCGCGGAGGCGGCCTGCTGGCCGCCGTGCTCTCCGGCCACGGCGCGTGGGAGCGCCTGACGGACGAGGATCTGGCGGTGGCGCTGCATGACGACATTTGCGCGTGGTTTCCCCATCCTGTCGCGCTGCCGCCATATCGGATCATCCGGGAAAAACGCGCTACCTTTTCCTGCCGCCCGCGTCTCGTCCGCTGTCCGCAAACCCTTCCTTGGCGCGGGCTTTTCGTCGCGGGCGACCATACCGTCCCCGATTATCCCGCCACGCTGGAAAGCGCGGTAAGAAGCGGGCGAAACAGCGCCCGTCTATGCCTGGACGCCCATTCCGGTCTTGCGTGCGGTTAAACATGGAAAATTCATCGCAAAGAGCGGGTTCCAGCATGCACAAGACAGCCAGCGCCAGCCCGTCCGGCACGTTTGCGCAGCACACGCCGATGATGCGGCAATACCTGCGGTTGAAGCAGCGGCATCCGGAAAACCTGTTGCTGTACCGCATGGGCGATTTCTACGAGCTTTTCCATCATGACGCGGAAAAGGCCGCGCGCCTGCTGGATATCACCCTGACTACGCGCGGACAGTCGGCGGGACAGCCGATCCGGATGGCGGGCATTCCCTGTCACGCGTTGGAAACCTATCTTGCCCGTCTCGTCAAGCTGGGCGAATCGGTGGTGATTTGCGAGCAGGTGGGCGACCCGACCGGCAAGGGGCCGATGCAGCGGGAAATATCGCGCATCGTCACGCCGGGCACGCTCACCGACGCCAGTCTGCTGGAAGAACGCAAGGACGCCTTGCTCATGGCCCTGACGCGGCAGCGGCAACGCCTGGGATTGGCGTGGCTCAATCTGGCAAACGGCGATTTCACGCTCGCGGAAATCGACGCCGCGCACCTGCCCGCCACGCTGGAGCGCATCCGCCCGGCGGAAATCCTGTTGCCGGAATCGCTGGACATCGCCCTGCCCGCAGGCCGGATGGCGCAGACCCGGCGTCCCGAATGGCATTTCGCCGCCGATACGGCGCGGCGTTTGTTGCGCGCGCATTTCCAGGTGCAGTCGCTTGCCGCCTTTGGCGCGGAAAACCTGGAACTCGCCGTCGCCGCCGCCGGGGCGCTGCTGCAATACGCCCAGGCCACCCAGTCGGGTTCCTTGTCGCATGTGTGCCGCCTGCGCGTCGAGGAGGAAAGCGTTTATCTGGGGCTGGATCCGGCGACGCGGCGCAATCTCGAACTCACGGAAACCCTGCGCGGCGAAGCCAGTCCCACGCTCTTTTCCCTCATCGACTGCTGCGTCACCGGCATGGGCGCGCGCTGCCTGCGCCACAACCTGCACCATCCGCTGCGCGACACCCGCGTCCCTGCCGCCCGGCAGGAAGCCGTCGCCGGATTGCTGGCGGAGCGGCGCGTCGACGCGTTGCGCCAATGCCTGAAGCATCAGGCGGACATCGAGCGCATCAGTGGCCGCGTCGCCTTGGGCAATGCCCGTCCGCGCGATCTTTCCGCCCTGCGGGATTCCCTTCTGGGATTGCCGGAACTGGCGGCGGAACTGGTCTTTGCCGCGCCTGGGAGCTGTTTTTTGCCGGAAAACAATCTGCTGGCGCAACTCGCCGCCGATCTCGTTGCCCCGGAGGCGGCGCTGGCGCTGCTTTCCGCCGCCATTGCCGAGGAACCCGCCGCGCTGCTGCGTGACGGCGGCGTCATCGCGCCGGGGTTCGACGCCGAACTCGACGAACTGCGCGCCATCAACGGCAACTGCGGCGCGTTCCTCCTGGAAATGGAAGCGCGCGAACGGGAACGCACCGGCATTGCCAGCCTGAAGGTCGAATTCAACAAGGTGCATGGCTTTTACATCGAAGTCACGCGCGCGCGCAGCGACCGGATTCCCGATGAGTACCGCCGTCGGCAAACCCTGAAGAACGTCGAACGCTACATCACGCCGGAACTGAAAGCCTTCGAGGACAAGGCGCTCTCCGCGCAGGAACGCGGTCTGGCGCGCGAAAAGGCGCTGTTTGAAGGGGTGATGGCCGACTTGCGGGAACATCTCGCCGCCTTGCAGCGCATCGCCCGCGCCATTGCCCAGCTCGACATGCTGGCCTCTTTCGCGGAGACGGCGGAGCGGCGCGACTGGCGGCGTCCTGAGTTTTCCGCCGTTCCCGGCCTCACAATCACCGGCGGGCGGCACCCGGTCGTGGAAAGCGAAATGACGGACAGCGGCGAGACCTTCATCGCCAACGACCTGAAGCTCACGGAAGCGCGGCGGCTGCTCGTCATCACCGGCCCCAACATGGGCGGCAAATCCACCTACATGCGCCAGACCGCGCTGATTGCGCTCCTGGCGCACATCGGCAGTTTCGTCCCGGCGCAAAAGGCGGTGCTGGGGCCGCTGGATCGCATTTTCACCCGCATCGGCGCTTCCGACGATCTGGCCTCGGGGCGTTCCACCTTCATGGTGGAAATGACCGAAGCCGCCGCCATCCTGCACCAGGCGACGCCCAACAGCCTGGTGCTGATGGATGAAATCGGGCGCGGCACTTCCACTTTCGACGGTCTTGCCCTGGCTTTCGCCATCTGCCGCGGCCTGCTGGAAAAGAACCGCTGTTTCACGCTTTTTGCCACCCATTATTTTGAATTGACGCGGCTGGCGGAAGAATATCCGGCGCTTGCCAACGCGCATCTGGACGCCGTGGAACACGGCGAGCGCATCGTCTTTCTGCACGCGCTGGAAGAAGGCCCGGCCAACCAGAGTTATGGCATCCAGGTCGCCGCCCTGGCGGGAATGCCCGCCGCCGTGGTGCGCGCCGCAAAAAAAGAACTTCGCAAACTGGAAGAAAAAGCCGCTGGAAATCCCCTGCAGCCCGATCTCTTTTCCAGCCCGCCGCGCCTTGCCCCCAGCGCCCCGGAAGCCGAACCGCACCCGGCGCTGGAGGCACTCGCCGCCCTGGATCCGGACGGTCTCAGTCCCAGAGAGGCGCTGGATACGCTCTATGCGCTGAAAAAACTTTTCGCGCCGACGATTGCCAATGAATAAGGTTTGCGGCCATGCCGCGCGCGCTCACCCTCTCCCGCTCCGCGGGAGAGGGTGTCCCCTGTCCTCCGATCGTCAGAAGGCGTAGTTCACGCGGAAGCTGCCGGTTGCGCCCTCGCGTTTGCCGGCATAGCCTTGCAGGCCGAAGTCCAGCGTCAGCGGTTGGTTGGCGGCGGGGGTGATGGTGAAGCCGACTTCCAGCATCCCGGTGTCGCCCTTCAGTTCCGGCGCGTCGATGGGGTCGTCGTAGTAGCGCGCCCGCGCCTTGCCGTCGAACTCGTATTCCCATGCCGCGCCAAGCCAGGCGGCGGCGTGCTTGTTCACGGCGAAATCCAATTTCGCGCCCAGGCGGGCGCGTTGGGATTCGACCGCCGCGAACTTCACCGGGTCGCCGTTGGTCAGCGTCACCTTGTCGCCGTCCTGGCGGCTCCACAGGTATTGACCGTAGAACTTCAGCGCGGAACGCTCACTCACGGCCAGGCGATAGCCGATTCCGGCGTGGGCGCTCATGTAGCCGGATCTGGCGTCGTAGGCCACGGGCTGGCCGAAATCGCCGCTGTCGTAGCTGGTCTTGACCCTGCCGCCGCGCAGGCTGCCTTCGAGATAGAGCGCCTTGTCGACTTCCAGATGCGCGAGCATGCCCAGGCCGGTGTAGCGCGTGTCGCCCTTGCCGCGAAAGCGGCCGGCGGCGAGACTGTTGTAGCTGTCGTAATCGCCTTCGCCGTGCTCGACGAACGCGCCCAGGACAAGCGGCGCGGAAGGAATGGCGACGGATGTCCCGACGAGCAGGGAATAGCCGTCCACATCCACGTGCGATCCGGTGTTGTAGCGCAGGCTGCCGCCGCTGAGGGCGGCGAAGAGATTGCGATCGGCCCGCGCGGCTTCACGGATGGCGGCGATCATCCCCCGATCGGCGATGAAGTCGGTCGCCTGGTTGATGAAGGCCGCGCCGGAAATGAAGCCCTCCGGCAGCGACTGCGTGCCCGCGGGCGCGCCCGCATCGATGCTGTCGATGCGCAGGAGGACGTTGTAGTTCATTGTGTCATAGGTTGCCGTCATCTTCGCGTTCCGCAGGCCCACCTTGCCGTCGACCCCGCTGGGCGTCTCGTCCAGTCCGGCACCGGTCGCGGCGTTGGCGGAATCAATCAGCGTCACGCCGTCCCCGACATTCATGTTGCCCCGGAAGATCACGCCCGTCACCCGGCTTTTCGTGCCGCTATTGCCCAATGTCAGTTGGTTGGTGTACAGGACGGTGGCGCCATTGCCCACCGAGGCGGGCAGGATGAAATTGAAGAACTCGAAGTTGGCGATGCTGCTAACGCTGTTGGCGCCGGAATAGTCGTGAATGTTCAGGGTGTTGCCGGTGAAGGCGTCGCCGGTGCCGCTGTAGCCGCCGGAAAGCTGGGCGTTTTGTATATTGACGGGCGCGCCGCTCACGGTAATGGTGTTGTGGGTGGCGCTGCCATTGTTGTCGTGACGGCCGCCGTAAATGTCGAATTGGCTGGTGTAGAAAGTCCCTCCCGTGATGGTGACGGTATTTCCCGTGGCGGTGCCGTTCCCGGATTGGACGCGTCCGCCAGCTATGCCCCAGCTGCTGGGTATGTTTCCGCCATTGATGACCACATGATTATCCGTGGCGTTCCCGTTCACGCTGTAGCCGCCATAAAGGGCATAACTTCTTCCGCCATTCATGGTCACCCGGTTGTTGCTGACGTCCCCCTCCCCGTACCCGCCGTAGGCAGCCCCTATTACTCCCGTGGAGTGGATGAACACCTTGTTGCCGATGGCCCTGCCGCCGCTGCTGTAGCCGCCAGCCACGCCTGTGCCTATCGCATGGCTAGTTCCTCCAGCGGAGTTGTACACATTCACGGTGTTGTTTGCAACGTCACCGCTGTCATACGCGCCGTAAGCGCCGTAGCCGTTGACAGTCGCATTGTTTATGTTGAGAGTATTGTCATTGGGGGAGAGGGTGCAGTTTGCGTAAGCCGTACCTGTGCTGCCGATGGTGGCGGCACTGTTATCGCTGCTGTTGCCGCAAACTGAACGGCTGTACGTGCCGCCAATATCCAGCGTCTGCCCCGCCAGCGCCCCGCCGGAAAAGACCAGCGCCATCGCCAGCGCGGCGGGCTTCAGCATATGTGTATAGATCGG
>JAIRLE010000130.1 GCA_031259605.1 Zoogloeaceae bacterium | reverse complement strand
GGAGGAAAAAGCCTCCAGGCGGGGAGCAATTACTCGTCAGTCGCATGGTTTGGTTTGTCGACAGGCAATACAGTGACCATGCAAGCTTTTGGCGACGGGTAAGTAATCACACCCGGCGCGTCAGGGCGATTGCGCCATCCATTCGCGTTGTCGAGGAAGAGCAAGCCATCTCCCGACCTTTGTCCGCCCGCGTCGGATCGCCATCAGTGAAACCGTCGTTCGGCCGACCGATCAACCTTGAATGGTCCGATGGAAAAAGCGGTCAGATCGGTCATGATTTTTTCAACCATCCATTTACGAATCGAGGACTTCTCATGAACGATATCCCTGCCTACGGTGCCCATGCGGGCGACAAACCCCTGGAACCCATGCGGATTACCCGCCGCGCGCCGGGCGCGCACGACGTCCAGATCGAGATCGCCTACTGCGGCATTTGCCATTCCGACCTGCACCAGGTGCGCGCGGAATGGGCGGGCACACGGTTCCCGTGCGTTCCCGGCCATGAAATCGTCGGGCGCGTGTCCGCCGTAGGCGCGCACGTAACGGACTTCCGGGCGGGCGATCTCGTTGGCATTGGCTGTATCGTCGATAGCTGCAAGCACTGCGAGGAATGTGACGCCGGGCTGGAGAACTATTGTGACGGCATGATCGGCACCTACAACTTCCCGACGCCGGATGAACCCGGCTGGACGCTTGGCGGCTACTCGCAGCGGATCGTCGCGCATGAACGCTACGTGCTGCGCGTCCGCCACCCGGAAGAGCAACTCGCCGCCGTCGCGCCGCTCTTGTGCGCGGGCATCACTACCTACTCGCCGCTGCGCCACTGGGACGCCGGGCCGGGCAAGAAAATCGGCGTCGTCGGTATCGGCGGCCTGGGGCACATGGGCATCAAAATCGCCCACGCGATGGGCGCGCACGTCGTTGCGTTTACCACGTCCGAATCCAAGCGCGAGGATGCCAGGGCGCTGGGGGCGGATGAAGTCGTGCTGTCGCGCAAGCCCGAAGAAATGGCTGCCCACGCCAAAACCTTCGACTTCATCCTCAACACCGTGGCGGCTCCGCACTCGCTCGACGCCTTCTTGTCCCTCCTGAAGCGCGACGGCACGATGACGCTGGTGGGCGCGCCCGCCTCACCGCACCCGTCGCCCGAAGCATTCAATCTGATTTTCAAGCGCCGTTCACTCGCCGGCTCGCTGATCGGCGGCATTCCGGAAACCCAGGAAATGCTGGATTTCTGCGCCGCGCACGGCATCGTCGCGGACATCGAACTCATCCGCGCCGACCAAATCAACGATGCCTACGAACGGATGCTGAAAGGCGACGTCAAGTATCGTTTCGTGATCGACAACGCAAGCCTGGGCGCGTTGTCCCAAACGCCGTGATTTTTGCGGCTGCGCAGGCTGAAAATACAATGTCGGCATTCATGCGATTGCCCTGGGATATGCCGGGAAGGCGGCATTTTGTCGCAGGATTCCGATCCCAAATCCCTGATTCCCATTAGAATTCCACCTTTGTCGTAAGCTCGGCGGGCGTTGCAAGGAGAAGAGATTGAACAACATGTTCAGAGGCTTGTTGGTATGGATAGTCATTTTGCTGGTGCTGATCACGGCATTCAATCAGCTCAGCGGCGGGAGCATGCCGACGGCGGGCGCGGAAACGGTGGAATATTCGCAGTTTCTCGCCGAAGTCAGGAATGGGCGCATCAACAAGGTCGTCATCGAGGGCAAGAAGCTCAAGGGTTCTACCACCGACGGCAAGCAGATCACCACCGTCGCGCCGCCCAGCGACCTGTGGATGATCAACGATCTGTTGAGCAAGAACGTCGGGATCGAGGTCAAGGCGGATGAGGAACCGTCGCTGTTGATGAGCATTTTCATCAACTGGTTCCCCATGTTGCTGCTGATTGGCGTCTGGGTGTTTTTCATGCGCCAGATGCAGGGCGGCGGGCGCGGGGCGTTTTCCTTCGGCAAGTCGCGCGCCAAGCTGATGGACGAGCGCCAGAATGCCGTCACCTTCGCCGATGTCGCGGGCTGTGACGAGGCCAAGGAAGAAGTGCAGGAACTGGTGGATTTTTTAAAAGACCCCAGCAAATTCCAGAAGCTCGGCGGACGCATTCCCAAGGGCGTGCTGCTGGTGGGCAATCCGGGCACCGGCAAGACCCTGCTGGCCAAGGCCATCGCGGGTGAAGCCAAGGTGCCGTTCTCCAGCATTTCCGGATCGGACTTTGTGGAGATGTTCGTCGGCGTCGGCGCGGCCAGGGTGCGCGACATGTTCGAGACCGCCAAGAAACAGGCGCCCTGCATCGTCTTCATCGACGAAATCGACGCCGTGGGACGGCATCGCGGCGCGGGGCTGGGCGGCGGCAACGATGAACGCGAACAGACGTTGAACCAGCTTCTGGTGGAAATGGACGGCTTCGAGGGACAAACCGGCATCATCGTCATTGCCGCCACCAACCGCCCCGACATTCTGGATCCGGCGCTGCTGCGCCCCGGCCGCTTCGACCGCCAGGTGGTGGTGCCGCTGCCCGACATTCGCGGGCGCGAACAGATTCTGCTGGTACATATGCGCAAGGTCCCGCTGCATGAAGACGTCAAGGCCGACATCATCGCCCGCGGCACGCCAGGGTTTTCCGGCGCCGATCTGGCCAACCTGGTGAATGAGGCCGCCCTCTTCGCCGCGCGCGGCAACAAGCGGCTGGTCGATATGGAGGATTTCGAGCGCGCCAAGGACAAAATCATGATGGGCGCGGAACGCCGTTCCATGGTCATGAGCGAGGAAGAAAAGCAGAATACGGCCTACCACGAATCCGGCCACGCCGTGGTCGCGCGCCTGACGCCCAAATCCGATCCGGTGCATAAGGTCACCATCATCCCGCGTGGTCGCGCTCTGGGGCTGACCATGCAGTTGCCGGAACAGGATCGCTACGCCTACGACAAGGAATACCTGCTGTCGAGCATCGCCGTGTTTTTTGGCGGGCGCATCGCGGAAGAGATCTTCATGAACCAGATGACCACCGGCGCTTCCAACGATTTCAAGCGCGCCACGGCGATGGCGCGCGACATGGTGACGCGTTACGGCATGTCCGACGATCTGGGCGTGATGGTCTATGGCGAAAATGAAGGCGAAGTGTTTCTGGGCCGCTCCGTCACCCAACACAAGAACGTTTCCGAAGCGACGATGCAAAAGGTGGATGCCGAAATTCGCCGCATCATCGATCAGCAATACGCGCTGGCGCGCAAAATCCTGGAAGACAACCGCGACAAGGTGGAAGCCATGACCAAGGCGCTTCTGGAATGGGAGACACTGGACGCCGAACAGATCGACGACATCATGGCGGGTAATCCGCCGCGTCCGCCCAAGCCCAGCCTGAGCCAGCCCGCGCCGCAAGGCGAAGGCGGCAAGGACGACAAGGACAATGTTTCCAGTCCCGCGCCCAACGCGCCCGCG
>JAIRLE010000111.1 GCA_031259605.1 Zoogloeaceae bacterium | reverse complement strand
GCGGCGATATTGTTGTAGGTCGTGGCCGTGGAAGGATGGTCTTTGCCCGGTACTTTTTCCTGGATGTCCAAAGCCTTTCGATACTCTTCCAGCGCTTTTCCGTACTCGCCCTGAGCGTCGTACACCAAGCCGATATTGTTGTAGGTCGTGGCCGTGTAAGGATGGTCTTTGCCCAGTACTTTTTCCAGGATGTCCAAAGCCTTTCGATACTCTTCCAGCGCTTTTCCGTACTCGCCCTGAGCTTTGTACACCAAGGCGATATTGTTGTAGGTCGTGGCCGTGTCAGGATGGTCTTTGCCCAGTACTTTTTCCTTGATGTCCAAAGCCTTTCGATACCATTCCAGCGCCTCGTTGTAATCGCCCTGCTCATCAAATACAAACCCCCGATTATGGTAGATCACCGCATAATCGCGTTCCCCGGCGGGCAGTGTTTCATAAATTTTCTCCGCCCGCGTGAAATCATCGTCGGCTTCCGGGTATTGAGCCATTCTGGCATGCATGACGCCTTTGGACACCAGAATGTCCGCCCGCGCTTTGTTCCGGACATCGCGGCTTTCCTTCGACTGCGCGGTCTGCCATGCCTGCGTCTGCGTTTCGTATGCCTTCTTGTAATGTTCCAGCGCCTTGGGGTAATTGAGCCGCTCGTAATAATCTTTCGCCATCCGGGCGTCTTCGTCGGCGAGGTATTCGAGATTGGGCAGGATTGGCTGCTGTCCCTGTATGTGGAAATGTACGGTCCCACCATCGTTGTAGCAGACGCCCTGCTCAATAACGCCATTGCATTCGATCGTCTTGTTCTCGGCGTTGTCCCCGTTGCCAAAAATTTCGATCACGCCAACAAGGACAGCAAGCACCAAGGCAATGCCGACGGTGGCTTTGTAGATAGGCCCTTTGTTCTGGAGGAAGAACAGTTTCGCCTGTGCAAGAGCACGCCGGAGGAAGGCAGAGTTGCTCATCATGATCTCCTTGCGGTAGAGGGATGTTCTCAGGCTAAATGCGCGCCATTGTTACGCCGTCATGACTTGTTGGCAAGAAGATTTTGTTATTGCACGCGCGGATGCGTGGTTGGGGTTGTAATCAGCGGCGCGGCGCGCCGGATGGTACGCACTGGATTGCCACGTCGCTGCGCTCCTCGCAATGACGAGGTGGGGAGGCTCTCGCAATGACGAGGTGGGAGGCTCTCGCAATGACGAGGTGGGGGCTCTCGCAATGACAAGGTTGGGGGCCATCGCAATGACGAGGCGGGGGGAGGCGCGCAGCGACGCGGCAATCCATGCGACGGTTCAAGGCGGGTCTATTGGAACAGGTTCTTAAATGCGGCAAACGGCCATCCTCTCCGAAGACCCAACAGGTTCTTCAGTCTGAACGGGACATACCAGACCGAAATGGCCATCACCGAAATGGCCATCAATATCCATGCAACCATCGTGAGCGTCATTGTGTCGCGTTCCCCGTTCCCGTTACTTGGTCGAAGCAAAATCAATCACGAAACGATAGCGCACGTCCTTGTTCACCACGCGCTCGTAGGCCGCGTCGATCTGGTCGGGGCGAATCAGCTCGATGTCGGGCCGGATGTTGCGCGCGAAGCAGTGGTCGATGACGGCCTGGGTTTCGGCGATGCCGCCGATCATCGAACCCGCCAGGCTTTTGCGGCCAAACGCCATCGAGGCGGGATTGATGCCGCGCGCCTCGCCCAGGCCCACGTTGACGAAGGTGGCGTCGAGCTTCAGCATGTCCATGAACGGCTGTACGTCGAAGGCATACGGCACGGTCGAGATCATCAGGTCGAAGGCATTGGCGAGCCGCCGCATCGCCGCCGCGTCGAGCCAAAGCAGCGCCTCGCGCGCGCCAAGGCGCGCGGCGTCCGCGATCTTGCCCGGCGTAGTGGTGAAAACGGTCACGTCGGCGCGCTCCGCCACGGCCAGCTTCACCGCCATATGGCCCAAACCGCCCAGCCCCACCACGGCGACACGCTGCCCTGGCCGAACCCGCCAATGGCGGAGCGGCGAAAAGGTGGTGATCCCGGCGCAGAGGATGGGCGCGGTCGAGACCAGATCCATCCCCGGCGGAATGCGGATGGCGAAGCGCTCGCCGACAACGATCCTGTCGGAATAACCTCCGAAGGTATGCCCGCCGGAAATCCTGTCCGGCGAGTCGTAGGTGAAAGTAGTGCCTTTGAGGCAGATTTGCTCGCGGTCGGCCAGGCAGTTCTCGCATGTGCCGCAGGAATCCACCATGCAGCCGACGCCCGCGATTTCGCCGACCTTGAACTTCGTGACCTGGTTGCCGATCGCCAGCACACGACCGAGAATTTCGTGGCCGGGAACGATGGGGAGCGATGGCGCGCCCCAATCGCCCCGCACCGCGTGGATGTCGGAATGGCAGATCCCCGCGTAGAGCACGTCGATCAGGACATCGTGGGGCGTGAGCGCCCGGCGCTGGATTTGCAGCGGCGCGATGCGGCCTCCGGCGCTGCGCGCGCCGTATGCGCGAACCGGGAACGGACTTTGGCCCAGCGCCGAAGCGGCAACCGCCGCCTGTGCGTTGTCCGCTGACAGGGCGCCGAGCAAAGGCGCGGCGGCGGCAAGCCCCGCGCCCGCCATCTTCAGGATTTCCCGGCGGCCCGGTTCGGCGGGCGCGTGTTCTGGATGGTCGTCACAGGTATGGCACATGGTAAATCTCCCTGGTTTGTGATTCATGACGAAAAAGGAATGGGGGGTTAGTCGGCGCGCGAGATCGTCGCGCGCAACCGTCCTGGCTGGTCAAGCGCCTCGATGCCGGAAATGATCCTTGCTTCGTGATTCATTTTTGATTTTCCTGTGAAATGAATTCACCGCGTTTGTCCGGGACGTTTTTCAAATACATCCTTGACGATCGGAAGCGCCGAAAAAACCTTGGGCCAGCCAGCGTAGAAGGCCAGATGCGTCAAGGCTTCGGATGCTTCCGCCCGCGTCAGGCCGTTATCCATCGCGCGCTCAAGATGACAATGTCAGCATTTGAGGCAAAAATGTGCTAAAGCCGTCCGCCATCGGCGGACCAGGTGCTGCCGGTAACAAAGCTGCTCGCTCCTTCCGCCAGGGTGACATAGAGCGGAGCCATTTCCACCGGGTGCCCTATGCGTCCCAGGGGCGTCGAAGCGTTGAGACCTTCGACGTTGTTGGCGGGCGCTTCGAAATAGATCTGCATCGGCGTCCAGATCGGGCCGGGCGCGACGCCGTTTACCCGGATGCCGCGTTTGGCGACCTGCTTGGCGAGGGCGCTGGTAAACGCCACGATGGCGGCCTTCGTGGCGCTGTAGCCAAGGAATTCCTTGCTGGG
>JAIRLE010000050.1 GCA_031259605.1 Zoogloeaceae bacterium | reverse complement strand
GCCTGACCTGGCTGCGGATTATCGCCATTCCGTTCCTGGTGGCGCTCTATTACCTGCCCGTGGGCTGGATTTCCCCGATGGCGCGCGACCTGTCGGCAACGGCCATTTTCATCATGGCCTGCGTCACGGATTGGGCGGATGGCTACTTGGCGCGCAGGTTCAACCAGACTTCGGCCTTCGGCGCGTTTCTCGACCCGGTGGCCGACAAGCTCATCGTGGCGGTCGCGCTGATCGTTCTGGTGGATTTCGAACGCGTCAACGCGGTGGTGGCCGCCATCATCATCGGCCGCGAAATCACCATCTCCGCCCTGCGCGAATGGATGGCGAAAATCGGCGCGGCAAAGAATGTCGCGGTCTCCATGCTCGGAAAAATCAAGACCACGGCGCAAATGATCGCCATCATCCTGCTGCTGTTCCATGACCACATGCCGGTTCCCGTCATCGGCCCGTTCGTGACCGGACTGACCGGTTGGGATACCCATTTCGTCGGTACGCTGCTGATCTGGATCGCCGCGCTCTTGACCCTCTGGTCGATGGGCTATTACCTGCACAAGGCCGTGCCGGAATTCAGAAAGCAAAGAAAGAGATTGTGACGTTTAAAATCGTTTATTATCAACTAGTTATACACTTTTTTTAAAGTAAAACATTAACATAGATCATGGCTTTTCCATCCTGCGCCTCGCGCCTTGTCCGGCGTTCAGGCGCATCGGAAAAATCCCGATTCGGGTATGCGCGGGGTGCAAGCAAAAATTGGCGACAGCCCTTCAGGGCTGTCGGTCCAACTCCATTGGGAAGGGGTTTCTCTCCCCTCAAGAATGGCTGCGGTCGAAACCCCGGCCTCGGCCGGGGTCTCAACCTTCGCGCCTTTCTTACGGGCGGGGTTTCAAACCGGAGTTCGTTTTACGATGAAAAGTGGAGGAGATTCCGTCAAAAGCGAGGGCGCGGCGATGCGGCAATACTCCACTCGCATCATGTTTTTCCAGGGGCAGGGAATGGCTTGGAAAGCGAGGAGCGCAATGACGCGTGTTGGCGTTTGCGGCAACGCTAATCCCACCCGGTTGTCGCTTCGCTCATTGCGGGCGGCGGCAGGTTTTCCAGCGTCTCCTGGATTTCCAGCCAGCGGCATTCGGCGGCTTCTTGCATCTCCTGGATTTCCTTCTGGCGGCGCGCGAGGACTTCATGCCGTTGGCGGTCGGCTTTTGGCGCGTACAGCGCGGGGTCGGCGAGACTGGTTTCCAGCGCCCTGGATTCCGCGGCAAGCGTGGTCAATTGCGCTTCCAGGTTTTCCAGTTCCTTCAGGAGCGGCCGCCGTTTTTGCAGGATTTCTTGGCGCGCGGCGGCGCTTTTTGCGCGCAGCTGGCGGCGCGCGAATTTTTTTCCTTCCAGTTGCGCGCTTTTTTGAGCGCCGCGCCGCGCCGCGAGCCAGTTGGCGTAATCCTCCAGATCGCCGTCGAACGGACGCGCGCGGCCATCGGCAACCAGCCAGAGTTCGTCGGTAACGGTGGCGAGCAGATGGCGGTCGTGCGAGACCAGCACCACACCGCCGCCGTAATCCTGCAAGGCAAGACAGAGAGCCTCGCGCATTTCCAGGTCGAGATGGTTCGTCGGCTCGTCGAGCAGGAGCAGGTTGGGCTGCCTGCGGATCAGCAGGGCAAGCGCGAGCCGGGATTTTTCCCCGCCGGAAAAGGAAGCGGTGGGCATGGTCGCCATGTCGCCGCGAAAATCGAAGCCGCCCAGATAATCGCGCAGCAGTTGTTCCGGGGTTTCGGGTTCCTGGCGCAGCAGGTGTTGCAGCGGCGATTCATCGGGACGCAGTTGTTCCAGTTGATGCTGGGCGAAATATCCGGTAACGAGCGTCCGGGCTGCCGCGCGTTCTCCGCAGAACAGCGGCAGTTCGCCCGCCAGCAGCTTGACGAGCGTGGATTTTCCCGCGCCGTTGCGGCCAATGAGGCCGATGCGGCTGCCGGAGGCGATGCGCATTTCCAGTCCAGAGAGCGTCTCCACGCCGCGATAGCCCGTCGCCGCCCGCGCCAGCGTCAGGAGCGGATCGGGCAATTGCGCGGGTGTGGCGAAGGAAAAATTGAACGGGGAATCGACGTGCGCGGCGGCGATGACCTCCATGCGGGCAAGCGCCTTGAGGCGGCTCTGCGCCTGCCGCGCCTTGCTCGCCTTGGCGCGGAAGCGTTCGATGTAGCGGGTGAGATGCGCGATTTGCCGCTGTTGCGCGGCGTAAGCCGCCTGTTCCACCGCCAGTCGATCGGCGCGGGTTTTTTCGTAGGTGGAATAGCCGCCGCCGTAGAGGAGGAGCCGTTTGTTTTCGATGGCGAGGATATGTCCGGCAACGGCGTCGAGGAATTCCCGGTCGTGGGAAACGACGATCAGCGTCGCGGCGATGTTTTCCAGCCAGTCCTCGAGCCACAGGATGGCGTCCAGATCGAGGTGGTTGGTGGGTTCATCGAGCAACAGGAGATCGGAACGACAAAAGAGCGCCCGCGCCAGATTGAGCCGTGCCCGCCAGCCGCCGGAAAATTCCGCTACGGGCCGCGCGCCGTCCGCGCTGGAAAAACCCAGCCCGGCAAGCACTTCCGCGGCGCGGGCGCGGGCGGAATAACCGCCGATGTCGCCGTAACGGACATGCAGGGCGGCAATCCGCTCGCCTTCCCCGTCCATTTCGGCGGCGCGCATCTCCGCTTCCAGCTGGATGAGTTCGGCATCGCCCGTCAGCACGAAATCAAGCGCGGGATCGTCAAGCGTGGGCGTTTCCTGAGCGACTTGCGCCAGAACCCAGCCCGGAGGCAGCGAAACATCCCCTTTTTCCGGGGTCAGCGCCCCGGCAAGAAGCGCGAACAGACTGGATTTTCCCGTACCGTTCGCGCCCACCAGTCCCACCCGCCAGCCAGGATGAATGCGCACGCTTGCGCCTTCGAACAGTATTTTGCCGCCGCGAGCGAGCGAGAGATTCTGGAGGGCAAGCATGGTTCGCGAAACCGTTCTATTCAGAAAAAGGAGGGGATTCTACCCGGCGCGGCGAAACAAATGGGGGATGGAAGACTACCTGTGAGGACATTAGCAGCAAAAATTAGCGACAGCCCTTCAGGGCTGTCGGTCTAACTCCATTGGGAAGGGGTTTGCATCCCCTCCCCATTGGCTACGGTCGAAACCCCGGCCTTCAGGCCGGGGTCTCAACCTTCGCGCCTTTCTTACGGGCGGGGTTTCAAACCGGAGTTCGTTTTACGATGAATGCTCGTTTTTTCCCTCGCCCGCCGCGCGAGAGAGAAAAAGGCGCAAGGTTTCCCCTCTCCCGCCTTGCGGGAGGGCTTGCCTTTCTTCAACAACGCAGATGGATTCCATCCCCGGTCACAGTATGCTTTCCCGCGTGATGCCGCCGCGTTTCAGGAGAACGCGCAGGTATTCCAGGCTTTCCATCTGGATCTGGCGCACCCGTTCGTGGGTAAGGGCAAGGTCACTGGCGATGCGATCCAGGGTTGCGGCTTCGTGACCATTCAGCCCATAGCGCCGCTCGATGATTTGCAGCTGGCGTTCGGTCAATTGCCCCAGCCATTTCTGGATGAGCGCCTGGGTTTCATTGTCTTGCAAAACCGTCTCCGGGTTGACGCCGCTTTCGTCGGTAATGAAATCGACCACGGAATGCAGGGGATCGATTTCCAGCGGCGCGTCCAGCGAGGCAATGTGCTCATTCTGGTAGAGAATGCGCCGAACGACGGCGGGCGTCTTGCCCAGGAGATGCGCCACCTGCTCGATGGTGCGTTCGCGCAAGGCTTCCGGCTCCAGATGCCGCATGACGCGCAACACCATGTTGATTTCTTTTGCCACATGCACCGGCAGACGTATGGTGCGCGCCTGATTCATGATGCTGCGTTCCACGGATTGCCGTATCCACCAGGTCGCATACGTGGAAAACCGAAAACCACGCTCCGGATCGAACTTTTCCAACGCGTGAATCATCCCCAGATTGCCTTCTTCCACCAGATCCAGCAGGGGAATGCCCCGGTTCAGGTAATGCTTGGCGATATTGACCACCAGTCGCAGGTTGTGCTCAATCATTTTCTGCCGCGCCGCAAAATCCCCGGCGCGCATCCTGCGGACGGTCTCCAGTTCCTCTTCTCGGCTCAACAGCGGTTTGGCGCCAATCTGGTTGAGATACAGACGGGTTGCGTCGAACAAATCCGCCGTTTCTTCCCCCGTCTCCAGGGCGCTTTTGTTATCCTCTTCGTCCGTTTCTTCCGCTTCATCTTCCCTGTCCGGCAACGGCGGCGATTCGCTTTCCTCGCCGCCGTCACCGGCACCATTTCCCAGAAGATCGTCGCCTGGATCGCTCATTTCTTCGGCAGGTAATTGAGCGGCTCGACCGGTTCTCCATTACGGCGCACTTCAAAGTGCAGCTTGACGGTCGCACTGTCCGTCTTGCCCATTTCGGCAATTTTCTGACCCCGCTTCACTTCCTGCTGTTCCTTGACCAGGATTTTCTGGTTGTGGGCATAGGCCGTGAGAAAATTGCTGCTGTGCTTGACGATGACCAGATTGCCATAGCCCCGAAGACCATTGCCGGTATACACCACCTTGCCGTCCGCCGCCGCCAGCACGGAATCGCCCGCCTTGCCCGCAATGTCCATGCCCTTGCTTTCCGCGCTGTAATTGCCCACCACCTTGCCATTGGCCGGCCACGCCCAGAGCAGCGCGCCAGAAGCGGGCGCGGTCACGACCACCGCAGGCGCGGTTATCGTCGCCGTGGGCGCGGGTGCCTTCGCGGACTTCTGCATGCTGGCGTAGAGCGCGTCCGAATACGGTTCTTTGTTGACACGCGGCGCGTGTTTGAAAGTGGGCGTATCGGCGGCAGTCAACGGCGGCGAAGCGCCGCCTTCCAGCGGACGTTGCTCGACGCCCGTGCCCGCAATCACCGGCGCAGTCGTGGCGGCGGTCGCGCCTTCCGGCGGCTGTACGCGCAAAACTTGGCCAATGCTGATGATGTAGGGATCGGTAATGTAGTTCCAGGAGGCAATGTCGCGGTAATCCTGTCCGTTTTCCAGCGCGATGCCGTAGAGGGTTTCTCCCTTCATGACCGTGTGATAACCGGGGCCGGACGCTTGCGGCGCGGCGTGTCCGGTCGTCGAATGATCGACGACCGGCGCGAGCGTGGGACTGACGCAGCCCGCAAGCGCGACGGCAATCAGCGCGACCGGGAGCAATATGGCGGGAGAGAGGGTTTTCATTCGACACCTGTCAATAAAGGAACAAAACGAACGGATTCCAGCCGCGTTTCGGAAAATCCCTGCGGCGTTCTCTGAACCCGGCAAAGATACTGTTCACCCCCCCCGACTGGCAAGAGCAAAATGCCATTCATCGCCAATTGACGCAATAATTCCTGCGGCACGGCGCGCGCGGCGGCGGCAACGATGACGCGATCGAATGGCGCGGCCTCCGGCCATCCCAGATTGCCGTCGGCGTGCTTGAGGCGCGCCTTGAGGTTCGGAATCTGCGCCAGATTCTTGCGCGCTCGGACAAGCAATGGCCGGATGCGTTCCACCGCATACACCTCATACCCCAGATGCCCCAGCAATGCCGTCTGATAACCGCAACCCGCGCCGATTTCCAGTATTTTCCCGCTGCCGTTCTTGCGGTTTTCACAGAGGATTTCCAGCATGCGCGCCACGATGTAAGGCTGGGAAATCGTCTGGGAACACCCCAGCGGCAAGGCCGTATCCTCATAGGCACGCGAAGCCAGCGCCTCTTCCACGAAAATGTGACGCGGAATGGCCGCCATCGCCGCCAATACCGATTCGTTCCTGACGCCCTGCGCGCGCAGCCGTTCCACCATGCGCGCGCGCGTCCGCTGCGAAGTCATGCCAATGCCCGCAAGCGCGAGGGAAGCGTTCATGCCAGCCAGGCGCGAATGCGAGAGAGTTGCTGTTGATGGGTGAGATCAATCTGCAAGGGCGTAACGGAAACGAAATTTGTCGCCACCGCATGAAAATCCGTGCCTTCGCCCGCATCCTGCGCCGCGCCCGCCGCGCCCACCCAATACATGTTCTCATTGCGCGGCGAAGTGACCCGTATCACCGGCTCCGCCTTGTGGCGCTTGCCCAGACGAGTGACCGCCAGACCCGCCAGTTGCGTGTAAGGAATATCCGGCACATTGACATTCAACAACACCGGCTCCGCAATCGGCGCGCGAATGAAACGCTCCGCCAGTTGCCGCGCGATTTTGCCTGCCGTTGAAAAATGTACGGCCTCCTTGCTGGCAACCGAAACAGCCAGGGAAGGAATCCCCAGCAAATACCCTTCCGTTGCCGCCGCAACCGTGCCGGAATACAGGGTGTCATCCCCCATATTGGCGCCGTGATTGATGCCGGAAATCACCATGTCCGGCAATTCCGCCAACATGCCAGTCACCGCCAGATGCACACAATCGGTCGGTGTGCCATTGACAAAATAAAACCCGTTGTGCGCCCGATGCAGGGAAAGCGGACGATCCAGCGTCAGGGAATTACTGGCACCGGAACGATCCCGCTCCGGTGCCACCACGATGATTTCTCCCAAGCCTTGCAAGGATTCCGCCAAACAGGCAATACCAGGAGCGAAATAACCATCATCATTGCAAAGGAGAATTCTCATCAAACCCGCACATCAGTTTCAAAAGCGATTTGCTTAGACTTTGATGCCCGCCAGCGTACCGCCGCCCGCCAGCCAGTCTTCCACCCATCTGGGCTTGCGGCCACGACCAGACCATGTTTCTGCGGAATTCTGGGGATGGCGATACCTGATTTCTACCGCGCCGCCGCGCTTGCCAACACGACGAACAGGGATTTCAGGCAGGATATCACTCAGGGAAAAACCGCGCGCATGCGCCAATTCTTCCAATTCACGACGAACTTTCACGCGTTCAGCCGCTTCACGACGTTTGATTTCCCGGGGGATCTCCCGCAAAAGCGTTTTCAGATCGGCCAAGCCGAGAGTTGAAATATCCATAACAGTTCCTTTCGTTAAAAAACAGAACAAGTCTATAAAGATACCTCGAAATTTGCAAGTTTTCTTGAGAAGCGTGCAATGAAAAATAGTGAACGAGTGGCTATGCTCCTTTTCGTCATTCTCCGGGTAGCGCGCCGTGGTAATCCATGCGGCATTTCGGCCTTCCGGAACGTTGGCGTGAGCCTCATGATCGTCTGGATTGCCACGTCGCCGCGCCCATCGCTGGCGGAATTTCCTCCACTTTTCCTCTACAATATGACTTCCGTTTCTTGTCTTTCCATATGTGGAACCATGGATACCCGCACAACGTCCAGCATCGATGCCGCCGCCAGTGGCGACGCGCATTTAGTCCGCTTTTTGCGCAGCATCACGGATTTGTCGAACCCCGGCTTTTACGTGCAGATTCTGGCGATCCTGATTTGCCTGGGCGTCGCCTGGTATCTCGCGCGCTGCCTGCGCCAGCGTCTTGCCCGTGCGCAGGATCGCATGGGGCTGTTGCAGGCGATGGCGGAGCAGGCCTTTCCCGTCTTCGCCCTGCTGTTGTTGAGTATCGCCAAAGGCTTGTCGCAAAACTACCTTCCAGCGGCGCATCTTTTGGACATCTGCATTCCGTTGTTGTTGTCACTCATGGTGGTGCGCGTCCTGCGCCACATGTTGCAGCGCAGTTTTCCCCATTCTCGCTGGCAGGGCAGCATCAGCAGGATATTTTCCATCCTGGTCTGGGGATGGCTGGCGCTTTTCCTTTCCGGCATCGCGCCGGAGATTATTCATGCGCTGGAAACCGTGGGTTTTTCCATTGGCGCGCAGCAGATCAATTTGTGGATGCTCCTCAATGGCCTGGTGGTTATCGTCCTGACCCTGTTGTTTTCGCTCTGGGCAGCCAGTTTGGTGGAAAATCGGCTGATGGGCGTGACGGGAATCGATCCTTCCTTGCGCATTGTGCTGACGCGCATGAGCAAGGCGTTGTTTGTGCTTTGCGCCGTGCTCCTGAGTTTTTCCCTGATCGGCCTGGACATTACCGCGCTTTCGGTATTTACTGGCGCACTGGGCGTGGGATTGGGAATGGGTCTGCAAAAGATTGCCAGCAATTATGTTTCTGGCTTCATCATTTTGCTGGATCGATCCATCCGCCTGGGCAATATCGTCCAGATCGACGCCCAGACAGGCGGCACGGTTACGCAAATCACCACGCGCTATACCGTGCTGCGCAATCTGGTGGGACTGGAATTCATTGTGCCCAATGAGGCGCTGGTCGCCAATATCGTGCAAAACCAGACTTTTTCCGATTCGCGCACACGGGTACTGACCAGCGTTTCCGTCGCCTATTCCAGCGACCTGGAAAAAATCCTGCCGCTACTGGAGCGCATTGCCCGCGTCCAGCCGCGCGTACTGGCCGATCCCGGGCCACGCGCCGTAATCGTTCGCTTTGCCGACAGCGGCATCGATCTGGAACTCAGCTTCTGGATCAACGACCCGGAAAACGGCACCAGCGCGCTGCGTTCGCAAATCAACCTGGAAATCTGGCGGCGCTTCCGCGACGAGGGCATAGAAATTCCCTTCCCGCAACGCGAGGTGCGTCTGTTGGGATAGGGCAGGGGAGCAACGCGCGGAGGATGGCAAAAGGATCGAGCGTGTCGTCCGGGATGCGACAGTTGCCGAATTGTTCCGGCAGGCGTTTGTTCAAATGCCCAGCGCCAGCACAATGCCGGTGAAGCGCCACCACCACTACCAACTGCTGACGATTTCCAACGTCGATTTGGCGTTGGTTTTACGATGAACGGTTTTTGCGAGATAAATGGTGGGATGAGGCGGGATGGGGTGTCGCAAAAAGGCCACGGGTTTTCAGGAAGGGAGTTCCTCGGAGAGGAAGCGTTGCAGGATGTTGAGGACTGTGGTTTTGTCCTTCCTGGAGAGACCGAGGAAGGGGCGGGCGGGGATGCGACACATATGCGCTCTTTCCGATGGTTTTCCTGTTGCGCCAAGACTCTGCGATTATGGATCGGATTGCGCGTTCGCAAGCGAAGAAGACAGCTTTTCCAGCGCTTCCATGAGCCGGAAGATCACTTCCCGGCAGCCTTCACCGGAAATGGCGACAATGGGAAAACAGTGGCCGTCGAAGCCGGAAGCAGCGCGGTAAGCGGAAAGGAAGGCGGCGACGCGTCCGGCGCGTTCCTCTTCCGGGATCAAATCCAGTTTGTTTACCAACAGCCAGCGCGGCTTGGCGGCCAGTTCCGGATCGTATTTTTCCAGTTCATGGACGATGGCAAGCGATTCTTCTACCGGCTTGGCTTCCGGGTCGAAAGGCGCGAGGTCGACGAGATGCAGGAGGACACGGGTGCGTTGCAGGTGCTTCAAAAAGCGGATGCCCAGTCCCGCGCCGTCGGCCGCGCCTTCAATCAGCCCCGGCACGTCGGCAATCACGAAGGAGCGGTTTTCATCCACCCGCACCACACCCAGGTTGGGATGCAGCGTGGTGAAAGGATAGTCGGCCACCTTGGGCTTCGCCGCCGAAACCGCGCGAATGAAGGTGCTCTTGCCCGCGTTGGGCAGGCCAAGGAGACCCACGTCGGCCAGCACCCTCAATTCCAGGCGCAAATCGAACTCCTCGCCCGCCTCGCCCGGCGTACAGCGGCGCGGGGCGCGGTTCACGCTGGACTTGAAATGCAGATTGCCCAATCCGCCCTTGCCGCCCTTGGCCAGCAGCACCTTCATGCCGTCATGGGGCAGGTCGGCAAGCTGTGCGCCGGAGTTGGCGTCATAGACCACGGTGCCGACCGGCGCTCGGAGAATGATGTCGCCGCCCGCCGCGCCGTAGCAATCCGCGCCGCGCCCGTTCTCGCCGCGCGGCGCGAGGAATTTGCGGGTGTAGCGGTACTCCACGAGGGTATTGATGTTGCGGTCGGCTATGAGATAGACGCTGCCGCCGCGCCCGCCGTCGCCGCCATCCGGCCCGCCCAGCGGGATGTATTTTTCGCGCCGGAACGAGGCGACGCCGTTGCCGCCGTCGCCCGCCTTGACGTAAATCTTCGCTTCGTCGATGAACTTCATGCCGAAATCATGATTTTTCCGGTGGGGGGCATGCCTGGAACCGCGTTTTGTAGGCGGGAGAAAGAGAAATGGCAAGGACGGCGCCCCAGACGCACATGTTGAGAAGTTCCAGCAAGATTGCGATACCGAATTGCGCCATGCAGTAGTCGAGTATCGGCAGATAAACGAGAAACATCAGCACGGTCGCCCATAGCGCCAGGCGCGGCCCCCAGGCGCGCAGGCGGAAAAGGCCGTAGCAGGCGAAAGCGAGCATCAACAGGGCAGCAATCAAGATCACGAGGATCAACGCCACTCTCCAAGGAGAAATGTCGTAAGCATAGCCTTGCTCCGCCAGAAGAAAACCCTCGGGAAGTGGCGGAACAAAAGAAAAGACAATAGAGGCGACGCCCAGCACAAGCGACGCGATCAATAAAAGACGAAAGTTGTTTGCGGTCATGCAAGCTCCCGCGCATGGCTGGAATATGAAAAACCCATCCGTCGGGCGGATGGGTTGTGTTTTCCCGGCCTCGCCTTATTGGGGAGCGGCGGCGAGGATGCTGACGAAGCGGCGGTTCTTCGCGCCCTTGACGGCGAACCGCACCGTTCCGTCCTTCAGCGCAAAGAGGGTGTGATCCTTGCCGATGCCCACGCC
>JAIRLE010000047.1 GCA_031259605.1 Zoogloeaceae bacterium | reverse complement strand
CCGTAAGAAAGGCGCTAAGGTCGAGACCCCGGCCGCGGCCGGGGTCTCGACCGTAGCCATTCTCGAGGGGAGAGAAACCCCTTCCCAATGGAGTTGGACCGACAGCCCTGAAGGGCTGTCGCTAATTTTTGCTTTTCACCCACGGCGAATGCTGCGGCGTGGAGGTCATCCTCGGCCCGGATGAAAAAATCCTCTGGCCGCCCAAAACCTGCCCGCCAACAGCGTCATGCCGCCCGAAAAACGCGCGTACTGCGAAAGGGAGCACTGTTACAGGCATTGACGCAACACGACGATCCTTGTTCAGTGATTTCGCGTGGGGATGCTCGCCCCCGTTCGCGCCCGCAGGGCGTTGCCGATGACCAGGAGGCTCGCGCCCATATCCGCGAAGACCGCCATCCACAGGGTCGCGTGTCCCAGCAGGGCGGCGAGCAGGAAGGCGAACTTGATGCCCAGCGCCAGCGCAATGTTTTGCCAGAGAATGACATGGACGCGGCGGGAAAGGCGGATGGTTTCGGGCAGGCGCGCGAGATCGTCGTTCATCACCACGATGTCGGCGGCTTCCATGGCGATGTGCGTACCCGCGCCCATGGCGAAGCCAATGTCCGCCCTGGACAGCGCGGGCGCGTCGTTGATGCCGTCCCCGGCCATGCCGATGATGCCGAACCGGGACTTCAAGGCGTCGATGGCGGCGAGCTTGTCTTCCGGCAGCAGGTTGCCATGCGCTTCACGGATGCCTGCCTGCTGTCCCACGGCGCGGGTGGCGGCGGCGTTGTCGCCGCTCAGGATGACGGGGGTGACGCCCAGGCGCGTCAATTCCTCCACTGCCGCCGCCGATGAGGGCTTCAGCGTGTCGGCGACCGCGCAAATCGCCAGTGCCCTTGTTGCGTCGGCCAGCAGGGTGACGCTGCGTCCGGCTTCTTCATGCGTCCTCAAGCGTGCTTCCAATTGCGGCGAACACTGTTTGCGTTCTTCCAGCCAGCGATGATTGGCCAACGCGTAGCGCAGGCCGCTGATGTCGCCTTGCACGCCGCGTCCGGGCAGTGCCGCAAAATCCGCGACTTCCTCCGCTGTCTTCATGGGAAACCCAGCGGCAAGCCCCGTCGCGATGGCCTGGGAGACCGGATGATTGGAGCGGGCGGCGAGGTTTTGGGCAAGAAACGCCAATCCAGCGGGATCGCGGTGGGCGTCAAGCGGCTCGAAGGCCAGCAGGCTCGGCTTTCCCTCTGTGAGGGTTCCAGTTTTGTCCAGCGCGATGGCCTTGATTTTGCGCGCGCTTTCCAGATGGACGCCGCCCTTGATCAGGATGCCGCGCCGCGCGGCGGCGGTCAGGCCGCTGAAGACGGTGACGGGCGTGGAAATGACCAGCGCGCAGGGACAGGCGACAACCAGCAGCACCAATGCCCTGTAAACCGCTTCCAGCGCGCTCCAGCCGATTAACCATGGGGCCAGCGCGATGACGCTCATGGCCAGCGCGAATACCGCCGGCGTATAGAAGGCGGCGAAGCGATCGACAAAACGCTGCATGGGCGCGCGCGCCGACTGCGCCGTTTCGACCGTGTGCACGATGCGCGCCAACACGCTCTCCGTCGCAAGCGCCGTCACGCGCATCTCCAGCGCGGCATCCCGGTTGATGCTCCCGGCGTAGAGCGTATCGCCCGGCGTTTTATCGATCGGCAGGCTCTCGCCGGTGATCGGCGATTGATCGACCGCGCTTTTGCCCGCGCTGACCACGCCATCCAACGGGACGCGCTCGCCGGGATGTACACGCGCGAACGCGCCGACCGCGACCGACCGGATCGCCAAACGCCGCCAACTGCCGTCTTCCTGCCGGATTTCGGCGTTTTCGGGCGCAAGGGCGATGAGCGCGGCCAGCGCGTTGCGCGCCTTGTCCACGGCGCGCGCCTCGATGGCCTCGGCAATGGCGAACAGGGACATCACCATCGCCGCTTCCGGCCATTCGCCAATCAGGAACGCGCCGGTCACGGCGACAGTCATCAGGGCGTTGATATTCAGGCGTCCCGTAAACAGCGCGGCAAAGCCGCCGATATAGACGGGAAACCCGGCCAGCGCAATGGAGACCAGCGCCAGCGCCATTCCCGAAATCCTGGCGATGCCGCTATCGGCAAAGGCGAAGCCCAGCGCCTCGGCCAGCAGCGCCAGCAACAAGGCACCGCACCAGCGTCCCCAGTGTTCGCCCTGACCGTTTGTTGCGGCGTCGGCATGACAGCAGGCACAAGACGCGGCAGCGGAAGAAGCGCATTCCGTGGTATTCATGATATTTTCCCTATTCATAAAGAAGCCGGGAATCGATTGAAAACCCTGTAGCGGCTACAGGGTCAAGCGGTTTACAATGAAGGCCGGAAAATACAGGGAGCGCGAACATGCAAATCGGCGAACTGGCCAGGCGCGCACGGACGCAGGCGGAAACCATACGCTACTACGAACGCGTGGGATTGCTGCCGGAGACGGCGCGCACACAAGGGAACTATCGCGTCTATGACGACAGGCACGTCGCGCGGCTTTCCTTCATCCGGCATTGCCGGGGGCTGGATATGAGCCTGGAGGAAATCCGCGCATTGCTGCGCTTCGCGGACGCGCCCGACGAAAGTTGCGCCGGGGTCGACGCGCTGCTGGAAACTCACATCGAGCATGTAACCCGCCGCATCAAGACGCTGCAAAGCCTGAAACAGCAGCTCCAGCGCCTGCGAAAAACCTGCGCGGCCACAAAGGAAACCCGCCAATGCGGCATCCTGAACGAACTCTCCGCCCATTCCCGTCCACCTCCGGATGCGCCCGTGGAACACGTCGGGGGAACGCACGGCATCCGCAACGGCTGAATCCGGTTCTCCCTGGAATGGCAGCGGCATTCCCTGCAAAACGCTCATCTCCGGATCCAATCCCGGAGATTCCAGGATGACCGCATCAAGTCGCGCCCCAATTTCTTTCTGGCCGCGCCAACCCCCGGAGTTACGACCCGTCTGCCCCGGCTGTCTTGTCGCGCTCGATCAGCGCATAGGCCGAATGGTTGTGGATGGACTCGAAGTTTTCCGATTCCACCATATAGGCGTCGATGCGCGGTTCAGCGTTCAGGCGAGCGGCAACGTCGCGCACCAGGTCTTCGACGAATTTGGGATTGTCGTAGGCGCGCTCGGTCACGAACTTTTCGTCCGGGCGCTTCAAAAGACCATAGAGTTCGCTGGAGGCCTCGGATTCGGCAATGCCGATGATGTCCTCTATCCACATGAAGGCGTTGGCGCGCACGGTCAGCGTGACGTGCGAACGCTGGTTGTGCGCGCCACGTTCGGAGATTTCCTTGGAACAGGGGCAAAGGCTGGTAACCGGCACGACTACTTTCAGCCGGGTGGTAATCTGCCCCCGGTAAATGTCGCCGATGAAGGTGATGTCATAATCCATCAGGCTCTTGACGCCGGAAATGGGCGCGGTCTTGTTGATGAAGTAGGGGAAATTCATCTCGATATGTCCGCTTTGCGCTTCCAGCCGTTCCACCATTTCCTTCAGCATCACCGGAAAATTCTTCACAGAAATTTCCGTTTCGTGCCGGTTCAGGATTTCCACGAAGCGCGACATGTGCGTACCCTTGAAGTTGTGCGGCAACCCCACGTACATGTTGAAGGTGGCGATGGTGTACTGACTGCCCCGATCCTTGTCGCTCACGCGAATCGGATGGCGTATGGATTTTATGCCCACCTTGTTGATCGCCAGTTGGCGCGTATCGGCAGAGTTCTGCACATCAGGAATGTTGGGGGGATTCATGGGCGTCCTGTGCTCAAATGTCTTGCCGGAATTCCAGCGCGTAGATTGGAGGAGAAAAGTTCCTGCGGATTCATTGCATGATTTTCCGTCCAGATCAGGTCTGGAGCCGGGACAAGCGTTCGCGCGCGGCGCGCGCAATTCCCGCCGCGTCCAGTCCCAGTTCGGCCAGCAGTTCTCCCTGTTCGCCGTGATCGATGAAGCGATCCGGCAGACCGAGCGAAAGCAGATGGACGGCGAGGCCGTGTTCCGCCAGCAGGCGCGCGATTTCCGAACCCGCGCCGCCAATCAGGGCGTTTTCTTCCAGGCTCACCAGCAGGCGGTGCGAATTTGCCAGCCGTTCAATCAATCCGGCATCCAGCGGCTTGACGAAGCGCATGTTGGCGACGCTGGCGTCCAGGATTTCGCCCGCCGCCAGCGCGGGTCCAACCATGCTGCCGAAAGCGAGCAGGGCGACATCCTTGCCTTCGCGCAGCAACACCCCCTTGCCGATCGGCAAGGTCTGCAAGTCGTCTCCCGGCGCAATTCCCGCGCCGCTGCCGCGCGGATAACGGACGGCGGCGGGACCATCGAGCGTAAAGGCGGTGGAAAGCATCTTTCGACATTCGGCCTCATCCATCGGCGTCATCAGGGTCAGGTTGGGAACGCAGGAAAGGAAGGAAAGATCAAGGCCGCCGTGATGCGTCGCGCCATCCGCGCCCACCAGCCCGCCCCGATCAATGGCAAATACCACGGGCAGGTTTTGCAGGGCGACATCGTGGATCAACTGGTCGTAGGCGCGTTGCAAGAAAGTGGAATAAATGGCGACCACCGGCTTCATCCCCCCGCACGCCAGGCCGGCGGCAAAGGTGACGGCGTGTTGCTCGGCAATGCCGACATCGTAATAACGCTCCGGAAAATTTTCCGCGAAACGGGTAAGGCCGGAGCCTTCGCGCATGGCCGGCGTGATGCCGACAAGCCGCGCGTCCGCCGCCGCCATGTCGCAGATCCAGTCGCCAAAAACCTGGGTATAGGTGATTTTTTTCGGCACGGCGTTTTCATCGATGCCCGCCTCCGCAGCGAATTTGCCGACGCCGTGGTAAAGAACGGGATTCGCCTCGGCCTGCGCGTAACCCTTGCCTTTGCGCGTAAGGATGTGCAGAAACTGCGGCCCTTTCAACGCTCGCAGATTGGCGAGCGTCGGCAACAGGGCGTTGAAGTCGTGACCATCAATGGGGCCGTAATAATGGAAGCCGAATTCCTCGAACAGCGCCCCCGGGGTGATCATGCCTTTTACATGCTCCTCGGCGCGGCGGGCAAGCTCCAGGAGCGGCGGCACCACGCCCAGCATGTGCCGCCCCATCTTGCGCGCCGCGTTGAACGTCCGGCCCGACATCATGCGCGTCAGGATGGTGTTCAGCGCCCCCACGGGCGGCGAGATGGACATTTCGTTGTCATTCAATATGACCAGCATGTCGGCGTCCGCGACACCGGCGTTGTTCAACGCCTCGAAGGCCATGCCGGCGGACATCGCGCCATCGCCGATAATCGCCGCCGTCTTTTTCGCCTCGCCTTTCTCCTTTGCCGCCAGCGCCATGCCCAACGCAGCGGAAATGGAAGTGGAGGAATGGCCGACGCCAAAGGCGTCATAAGGCGATTCATCGCGGCGGGGAAACCCGGAAAGCCCGCCCTTCATGCGCAACCGCGCCATGCCTTCACGCCGTCCGGTAAGGATTTTGTGCGCGTAACTTTGGTGTCCCACATCCCAGATCAGGCAGTCATCCGGCGTGTCGAAGACGTAATGCAGGGCAATGGCAAGTTCCACCGTGCCCAGGTTGGAAGAAAGGTGTCCGCCGGTACGCGCCACGGAATCTATCAGAAAAGCGCGCAATTCCGCCGCCAGTTTCGGCAATTGCCCGCGCTCCAGTCGGCGCAGGTCGACTGGTGAATGAATGGCCTCCAAGAGCGGACAAGGACTATCGATCGTCATCGGTTGGCATCAGAATTTCCGGGCGCAGATAAAGTTGGTGAGCGCAATCAGCCGCCCGGCTTTCGCGCCGAATCCGGCAAGCGACTGCAATGCCTCATGGCGCAGGGATTCGGCATAGCCGCGCGCGGCGGCAAGCCCCATGAGGCTGACGCAGGTGGGCTTGTCGGCGGCCTTGTCCTTGCCTGCCGTCTTGCCCAGCGTAGCGGTGCTGGCCGTGCAATCCAGAAGATCATCGATTACCTGAAACAACAGGCCGGCACGCTTGGCGAAACGATCCAGTTGTGTCTGCCGGGTCGCGGAAAGCGCCGCCTTGCCGCAGCCCGCGCCCAAAAATACGGCCGCGCGAATCAGGGAACCGGTTTTCATGGTGTGCATCAATTCCAGCTCCGGCTGGTTGAGCGTCTTGCCGACGGATGCCAGATCCACCGCCTGTCCGCCCGCCATGCCCAGGGAACCGCTGGCGCGCGCGAGCGTCGCCAGCAATTCCAGTTGCCGCGCGGGCGCAATGAGTCCCGGCGCGGCAAGCAATTCAAAAGCGCGCGTCTGCAAGGCGTCGCCGACCAGCAATGCCGTGGCCTCATCGAATTCCACGTGACAGGTGGGACGCCCGCGGCGCAGCGTGTCGTTGTCCATCGCGGGCAGATCATCGTGCACCAGCGAATAGGTATGGATCAATTCCACTGCCAAGGCGCAGGCGAGCAAGGCTTCTTCCTTCGCCGCCACCAGTTCGCCCGCCGCGAATACCAGGAGGGGACGCACCCTCTTCCCGCCGCCCAGCGCAGCGTAACGCATGGCTTCATGCAGCCGCGCGGCAATACCCGTCAGCGGCAGACATTGCGCCAGCGCCGTTTCCATGCGCGCCTGCACGGACGCCATCCAATCTTGGAAATCTTCGCTCACGCGCCTTTTCCTTCGTCCATGTTGTCCATGACGCGGATTTTTTCTTCCGCCACCGCCAACTGCCCTTGACAGTGCCGCAACAAGGCCATGCCGCGCCCATAGGCGACAATCGCGGCTTCCAGCGTCATCTCGCCGCCCTCCATGCGCGCAACCAGCGCCTCCAGTTCGGAAAGCGCAGTTTCAAATTTCAGATCGGCAGAAAGTTCAGATGCGTCCGTTACGACACTGGCTTTGGATTTGGGCATGGGCAATACATCAAACTGAAGAAGATACCGGGCTTGTTCGCGCCGGGGCTTTCGATTTCCGCATGTCTAGGATCGGTAATCGGCGTTGATTCGGACGTAATCGCAGGAAAGATCGCAGGTGTAGACCGTCGCCTGGGCACCTCCCCGGCCAAGATGCGCGCGCACGACGATTTCGGCGTTTTGCATGATGGCCGCTCCGGTTTCTTCGCGGTAGCTGGCGGCGCGTTCGCCGTTTTCGGAAACCAGCGCGCGATTGCCCGCCGCTTCCAGCCAGACCTTGACGCCTTCCACTTGCAAATCATCGATTCCAGCATAGCCGATGGCGGCAAGAATGCGTCCCAGGTTGGGATCGGAAGCAAAAAAAGCGGTCTTCACCAACGGCGAATGGGCAATGGCATAGGCCGCCTTGCGGCATTCTTCCTGGTCCTTGCCGCCTTCCACGCAAAGCGTGATGAATTTGCTCGCGCCCTCGCCATCGCGCACGATGGCTTTTGCCAGTTCGCGGGCAACGGCAAAGAGCGTGGACTTGACTTCCGTCCAGCCGGGTTCCTCACCGCTGACAAAGGCAAAATCACCGGAAAAATCGCCCTTGCCGCTGGCGATCAGGATGAAGGAATCGTTGGTCGACGTATCGCCATCGACGCTGATGCAGTTGAACGACTGATCGGCTGCTTCCTTGATCAGCGCGGTCAGCAGCGGACGGGCAATGGCGGCGTCGGTGGCGATGAAGCCCAGCATGGTCGCCATGTTGGGGCGGATCATGCCCGCGCCCTTGGAGATGCCGGTAACCGTCAACGTTTTACCTTGGATGCGCACCTGCCGCGAGGCGGCCTTGGCGACGGTATCGGTGGTCATGATGGCTTGCGCCGCCTTGTGCCAGTGACCGGGCGCGAGATCGGCGCAGGCGGCGGGCAACCCGGCAATCAGACGCTCGACGGGCAGGTGCTCGTTAATCACCCCGGTGGAAAAGGGCAGCACGGCGGCAGGCGAGACAGCAAGCAACTCCGCCAGCGCCGCGCAACTGGCAAGCGCCGCCCGCAAGCCGGACTCGCCCGTGCCCGCGTTGGCGTTGCCGGTGTTGATGACCAGCGCGCGAATGTCGCCGTCTTGCGCCAAATGTTGCTGGCACACACGCACCGGCGCGGCGCAGAAGCGATTTTGCGTAAAGACGCCCGCCACGCTCGTGCCTGGCTCCAGCGCGATGACCGTCAGATCCCGGCGATCCGCCTTGCGGATGGCGGCGGCGGCCGTACCCAGGCGAACCCCGGCAACGGGATGCAAGGCTTCCGGCGCGGGCGTGGCGTAGTTTACGGGCATGGGACGCGCCTACGGCGTAGCGCTGCCGCCCGCTTCGCGCCTGGCTTCACGGCGCTCGGCACGTTCCTGCCGCCGTTTTTCCTTTTGCGCCTGCTGTTCGCGTTTCTTGCGCGCGACATTCAGGCGCCCCTGGGGATTGGGAGCGGTCTCCGTGACTTCATCGCCGTCTACCTCTTCCACGCCTTCTGGCACGATTTCATCTCCCGCCGATCTGACGGGCGTTTCGCGTTCCAGCCGCTCGCGCTCCAGCGCGTCGGCCTGCTGCTTCATGCGCGCCAATTCCTGTTCCGGGGATTCGCTGGCAGGCGGCAATTTCTCCACCGGCACCACTGTCGCCGTCGCGCCGGTCGGACAGGGCGTGGTGGAAATGGTCACCTTGCCATCCTGCTGGCACTTGTAGACTTCCTCGGCAAACGCGCTACTGCCAATACAACATAAAACCAGAAAAAGCGCTTTTTTCATGATATGACCTCCTGTCGGGATCAACGAAAATTGTCAGTATAGCAGAGGGGCGGCGGACGGCGGCATCGCTTGCCTTGCCAGGCAGGGCAACCGCATGAATGTCGTCGTATTTTCGGTTCGCGCTGCCGCTTGCCGTCCCCTCTCCCGCTTGGCGGGAGAGGGGAAAACCTTGCGCCTTTCTCTCTTTCGCGCAGTAGGTGAAGGGGAAAACGGGCATTCATGCGATTGCCCTGGGAGAAACCAGCCTGTACGTTCATTTGTTGGTTTGACTTGTGCCGAAGGACGCCAGCTGCGCGCGCAATGCCGCATTGCCGCCGGCGATCTGGGGCAGGGAGGCGTCGCGGCCAACGGCTTTCTCTTCCGCGGCGATACGTGCCGCCGCCTGTGCAAAGGCGGTTTCGATGGAGCGGGTCTGGCGCAGCGATTCGGCAAAATAGGCGCGGCCAAATTCGGTAAGCTCATCTTCGTCGCTACACCCGAAGGAGGTTCGATCCGCTGCGGCGGAGGTAATGACCAGCGTGTTGTCATCCTGCAAGGCAGGAATGAAGCCGCCCGAATAGCAGGCAGAAATGACTACCACGCGCCGCGCTATGCCTGCTTCATCGAGTGCCTGCCGCAACATCTGCGGGGAAATGTCGGCGAAGCTGAATGGCCAGAAGGCAAGCGACAGGCGAAAATCGCTGGAGCCGTGCGTAGTGAGAAAAAGAAACAGCACGTCCTCCGCGCCATTCATCTGTTCGCCCATGCGCCTTACGGCCTGCCGCAACGATTCCGCGTTGGCCATCGGGTAGATCCGCGCCGTGCTCGCGTGATTGACCAGGATCATGGAATGTCCGCCAGTGGCGAAAAGATCATCCACGATCGCTTTGGCCAACTGTGTTTCGCGCAAGAAAACATCCTGACCCTCGCCGCCCATCCCAAGAAAAAAGAGTTCCGGCTTGCCTTTTACGCCCGCCCGCACCGCCGCCAGGCTTTCCGCCAGCAGGCGCGACTGGCCGTAGAGTACCTGTTCATCGACTTCGATATAGGTCGGCGTTTCCCCGTCACTTGGCGCATACCGCGATTCCGGCGCGTGGGAATACGCCAAGATTATGCTCATGCCAATAAACACGAAAACGGACAACAGCATGACGCGATACAGCATGCGCGCCTCCCTTCTTGCGTGTCGGAACGGAAACGTGCAGGCGGCGATCAGCCAGAAAATGACCAGCCAGATGGTCAATGCCTGGACATGATAAGGAGAAATCCCGAGTTTCGCTTCCGTCAGTCCCAGGGCGATCCACAATTCGGCAAGCCCGGCGCTCTGGTTCCCCGTAACGATCCAGGGAAGACAGAACAACAACAGGCAGAGCGCGTATGGGAGGCGCATCGTATCGGCCGCCGCGCCGTCCAGAACGCGCGCCGCGCACAGCAGCAAGGCCGCGTAGGCAACGGCCAGCAGCAACAGGCGCAGACCCGCATTCTCGCTGTCGAAAAGTCCGTGCTGCGCCATTTGTGCGCCCAAGGAAAAAAGACCGAACAGCGCAAGGCCGATCAGAAGCCTGTAGTGATGGACATCCGGTGCCAAAGCTTCGGCGTGGAGCGCGCGAAAACAAAGCATTCGCCGCCTGTCGGCTCGCGTGTCGACGCCCGTCTGCCGCAAGCCAACGGGCGGCGGCGCCGGTTCCGCTTGTCCTCCGTCCTCTGTTTCCCGTCTTCTGTCTTCCGCCTCCCGCATCCCGGCCCGCAAAGCCTCCAGGAACGCTTGCCGCGCGGCGTCATCGGCAAAGGCGCTGTCGGGAATCGGTATGACCATCGGAACAGGCGTCATGACAATCGCCAGCCAGTCGCGCTGCGGCAGCAGATCGCGCACTTCCCGCCAGGCGTAGCGGGATTCGCTGATGGCGGAGCGCAAACAAAGTCCGGAATCATCCAGGATCAGGGTGATGCGTTGACAATGCGCCACGCTTCGTCCGAGCAGCATGTATCGATAAAAAGCCTGTACACAAATGCACAGGAATACGGCCAGGCCAATGAGCAGGATGGTCGTCAAATCCAGAAAAAAGGCCATCCACAGCGCCAGCATGAGCCACAGCAGCCCGAATCCCGCCCGATGCCGCCAGTCCAGTTTCACTCTTGCCAGACGTATCGCAAGCTGCTGCGCCGAACCTATCAATCTGGCATTGACTTCGTATTCCAGTCTACAGTCCATTTCAGGCGAAACCCGGCAGTTTCGCCAGCGATTTTTCTACTTCTTCCGCCGGGTACTCGAAGTTTTCGAGCTTGCCGGAGAAATAACGCTCGAACGAACTCATGTCGAAATGCCCGTGGCCAGTCAGGTTGAAAAGAATGACTTTGTTCTCGCCAGTTTCCTTGCATTTGAGCGCCTCGTCAATGGCGGCGCGGATGGCGTGGCACGATTCGGGCGCGGGGATGATGCCCTCGCAACGCGCGAATTGCACTCCGGCATCGAACGTTGCCAGTTGCGGTACGGCAACGGCTTCGATCAAGCCTTCGTGATAGAGCTGCGAGACCAGCTGCGATGCGCCGTGGTAGCGCAAGCCGCCAGCATGGATGCCTGCCGGCACGAAGTCGTGGCCGAGGGTGTACATCTTCATCATGGGGGTGAAGCCCGAAGCATCACCATAATCGTAGGTGTAACGCCCTTTGGTGAGACTGGGGCAGGAACTCGGTTCGACCGCGACCGCGCGCAGCATCGAAGCGCGTTTATCGCCCGCCGCCTTGTCGCCGAGAAAGGGAAACGCAATGCCGCCGAAACTGGAACCGCCGCCGCAAGGGGCGATGACCACGTCCGGATACAGCCCGATCTTGTCGAATTGTTTTTTGGCCTCCAGCCCGATGATGCTTTGGTGTACCACGACGTGGTTCAGCACCGATCCCAGCGCGTAGTTGGTGTCGGCGCGGCCCGCTGCTTCTTCGACCGCTTCGGAAATGGCTAGCCCAAGCGAGCCTGGCGTCTCCGGCGTCTCCGCCAGGGCCTTGCGCCCGGTTTCGGTCAGCGGGGAAGGGCTGGCGAACACTTCCGCCCCCCAGGTTTGCATCATCAGCCGCCGGTACGGTTTCTGTTCGTGACTCACCTTGACCATGTAGATACGCACTTCCAGCCCAAACATTTGCCCGGCCAGCGCCAGCGACGATCCCCATTGCCCTGCGCCGGTTTCGGTCGTCAATCGCCGGATGCCCGCCTCGCGGTTGTAGTACGCTTGCGGTACAGCGGAATTGGGTTTGTGCGATCCGGCGGGCGAGACGCCTTCGTATTTGAAGAAAATCCTTGCGGGTGTGCCCAGCGCCGCTTCCAGCCGCACGGCGCGCACCAGCGGCGAGGGCCGCCAGAGGCGGAAAATTTCGCGCACTTCCGCGGGAATGCCGATCCAGCGTTCCGCGCTCATTTCCTGCTCGATGATCTTCGGCGGAAAGATTGCGCCCAGTTGTTCGGGACTCGCGGGCGAGCCATCCGGCAAGAGCGGCGGCGCGGACGGCGAGGGCAGATCGGCGGCGATGTTGTACCAGTGCGTGGGGATTTCGTGCGCTTCAAGCAGGATGCGGGTGGATTCCATGTGCGTTCTCTCACGAGGAAAGAGCGATTATCCGCGCGGGGATCGGAATTTGGCAACAGGGCAATCGCATGAATGCCTATTTTTCCTTCTTTCGCCAAGCAAGAGCGCATATCCGGAGGCGGCGCGAGTTTTCCCCCTCTCCCGCCAAGCGGGAGAGCGAAAGACACGGCGCGGACGCGGTGAAAAGCGGAGGAAATTCCGCCAAAAGCGAGACGCTGGGGCGGCCTGCCGTCATCTGCGAGTGAGGGCATGGAAGGAGAACCATGCGCTTCCCACGACAATCCGAGATCATGAACAGGCTCTGAGGAATTACGCCCGGAAAATTGTTCAAACTTGACAAGACTTCCTCTCTCAATGTGTAATTGCGCGTTTTTCAGTGCTCGAAGGAGAAGATGATGAAGCGCACCTA
>JAIRLE010000038.1 GCA_031259605.1 Zoogloeaceae bacterium | reverse complement strand
CCCGAAATTATCCGTCATCCGCGTGATATTGTCCGATATCTGTTCCAGGAGACGCGCGCCGTTTTCCAGGCTGTCTGCGGGAATATCCGCCAGTATGGCTTCGTGCAGCCGGGTGATCTCGGCTTCGACTTTATCGAGCAGCGCCAGTCCCTCCGGCGTGATCATGACGTGGTTCTGGCGGCGATCCTGAAGATCGGCCTGCCGTTTCAGAAGGCCGTGTCTTTCCATGCGGTCCAGAAGGCGCACCAGATGCGAGGTTTCGATGCCCAGCCTCGACGCCAGCATGTACTGGTTGTAACGAACCCCCTCTTGCTGGGTGAGCCACAGGAGTATCTGCCAGGCTGACATGTTGATGTCCCAGGCGCGCAGGCAAACGTCCAGATGGGCGCGCCACAGGCTGCTGGTGCGGTGCATGAGCCGGGAAAAGGTGAAATGTCGTTGCTGCATGTGCGCCACCTGAACTCAGGAAAAAAACTTCATCGGGAAGATATCCGTCGATTGGTCTTGCCACGCCGATCCATATGGCTGCGCCGATCCATATGGCTGCGCCGCTCCATGTGACTGCGCCGGTCAAGATTCTTGGGATGCCGATCGGAAGAAAGCGTATCGCGCCGCCGGTCGGTCTTGCCGCGCCGGTCGGTCTTGCCGCGCCGATCGATATTGCTCCGGCGCTCGGCATTGCCGCGCCGGTCGGAGGTTGGCACCGAAAAAGGCAAGGCGGAGGGGCGTTTTGCCTCCTTGTTCGGCAGCTTTCCGGGCTTTTGCGCTTCCGCCTCCGTTATCTGGATCATGTTGCCCAGTATCCGCTCCAGCAGATGTATGCCGTTTTCCAGGTCGGGCACGGCAATATCCGCCAACATGTCCGCGCGCAGGCGGATGATTTCGTTCTCGATTTCGTCGATTAGCGCTGCCCCGGCCGACGTGATCACGAGATAATTCTGGCGGCGGTCGCGGGAATCGACCTCCCGCTTCAGGAGATCGCGCCTTTCCATGCGATCCAGCAGACGCACCAGATGCGGCGTCTTGATGTCCAGCTTCGCGGCCAGTGTGCGCTGGTTGTGACGAACGTCCTCATGATGCAGGAACGCCAGAATCTGCCAGGTGGTCAGATTCATGCCCCGGAAACGCAAATGTCCTTCCAGTTGCTCGCGCCACAGGATGGTGACGCGGTAAAACAGCTTTGGGAAATCGTTCTTTTTTTGCATAGGATTGTGCGCTATCCCATTGATGAGTGAATGATTGCATCAACTATTTGTAGATTAAAACATTCTGCATGCAAGAAAACCGGACGAATCCGACAAACGGTTGCATTTCTGGAATGAGCGGTGATCTGGAAAACACGCGCTTTCCGGGCCAGCAAAAATTGGCGACAGCCCTTCAGGGCTGTCGCTCCAACTCCATTGGGAAGGGGGTTCTCTCCCCTCGAGAATGGCTGCGGTCGAAACCCCGGCATCGGCCGGGGTCTCGACCTTCGCACCTTTCTTGCGGGCGGGGTTGCAAACCGGAGTTGGTTTTACGGTGACAATGCGTTTCCCGTTGCCCGGCGAAATGCGCCAACCTCCTGGCGCGCGGTGAAACGTGGAGGAAGTTTCGTCATTCCCGGACGTGGAGCGACGGAGATTTTCCCGGCGGACGCAAGGCAACTGACACAGCAAAACGGCTTTTGACTACAATGCGCGTACCCGTCCACTTTCCTTCTTGCCGGATGCGCCGCTCCTCTTTTTCGCTGCTCCTGTCGTTCATCCTGCTCTTCCTGCTGGCGCAGGCGGGGGCGATGGCGCATGAATTCAGTCATCTTGACGGCGACACGGACGATGCGGCGGAAGAAACTTGCGTGTTCTGTCTGGCGGCGGCGTCGCTGGATTCGGCGGCATCCCTGCCGGACGCGCCGGATTCAATCCCGCCGCCGCTTCTGATCGCGATTTTTTTGCCGCTGGGCGTTTTTTATTTTTCATTCCTTTGCCGCGCCTATTGGGGGCGCGCGCCGCCGACGCGTCCGCGCTTTCAATAAGCCGGTTTCCCTGCCGGAAGGCGGGAAACGTTTTCGCATCGAAACAAGGAGTCATGAAAAATGAAAGAAGGTATTCGCACGACCCTCGCGCTCTGCGCCTGTGGTCTTCTGGGCGCGGGCAGCGCCTTTTCCGTCCTGGCGCAGGAACATGCCGCGCATGTGCATGGCGAGGCGCATCTGGACGTGGCGCAGGAAGGCGACACGCTTTCCCTGCAACTGGAAAGCCCGCTCGACAACCTGCTGGGGTTCGAGCACGCGCCGAGAAACACGGCGGAAGAGGCGCAGGCAAGACGCATGAGCGCGAAACTGCGGGCGGCGGACGGCCTGTTCGCGCCCACCCCCGCCGCGGACTGCAAGCTGGAAAAGGTAACGCTGGAATCTTCGGCGCTGACGCCGGAATTGCTGGGGGAGACCGGGAGCGGACACGCGGAGGAGCACGAAGAGGAACACGCGCATGAAGGCGAAGAAGGCCATGCCGATCTGGACGCGCTCTGGCAATTCCGTTGCGCGCGTCCGGAAGCCTTGCGTTCTGTGGAAATCCGCCTGTTCCAGAGTTTTCCCGGCTTGCGCGAGCTGGAAGTACAGGCGGTAACACCCAATGGACAGCGCGGCGCGACCCTGACGCCGGAAAAGCGGACATTGGCGTGGTAACGCGACCAGAGGAAACCGGGGATCGGCAATCCCCGGTTTCCTCCCCGCCGCCCACGCTGGCGATGCAAGACGTGCGCTTTGCCTGGGAGAAGGCGGCCCCCCCCTGTCTCGCGGATCTCTCGCTCACCGTCGAGGCCGGGGAGCACTGGTTCATCCACGGCGCGAGCGGCAGCGGCAAGAGCACCCTCCTGAATCTGGCGGCGGGCGTACTCTTGCCGGACGCGGGCAGCATCCGCCTGCTGGATCAAGATTTGCGCGCGCTTTCCGCCAGCGGACGCGACCAGTTTCGCGTCGATCATGTCGGCTTCATTTTCCAGCAATTCAACCTGATTCCCTGGATGCCGGCGCTGGACAACACCCTGTTGCCCTGCCAATTTTCCCGCAGACGGCGGCAACGCGCGGAAGCGGCGGGCGGCGGCGCGCGCGCGGAAGCAGCGCGCCTGCTTGGCGCGTTGGATATGGACAAGTCGCTGTGGCGGCAACCGGCGATGAAACTTTCCATCGGCCAGCAACAGCGCGTGGCGGCGGCGCGCGCCCTCCTTGGACGCCCGGAACTGATCATCGCCGACGAACCCACATCCAACCTGGACGCCGACCGGCAGGCCGCTTTCCTGGAACTGCTGCAACACGAATGCGCCGCCAGCGGCGCGGCGCTGCTCTTCGTCAGCCACGACGATCGGCTGGCCGAACACTTTGCATATCGCTTGCGACTGGATTCAGGGGACAGAAGACCGAAGACCAAAGACAGCGCGGCGCTTCGCGCCTTTGGCATCAGGAATCGGAAATCAGAAGGAGCGGCACATGCCCAACACGCCACAACAGACAACTGACCACGGACTACAAAGCGCGCGCGGCGCGCGCACGGTCTTCGGCCTTCGGTCTTCGGTACTCCGCCCTCTGTTCTCTCTCGCGGCGGCCAGCGCCTGGAACCGGCGCGGCACACTGGTGTTCACCGTGCTCTCCATCGCCCTTGCCGTTACCCTGATGCTGGGCATCGAGCGGCTGCGCGCCGACGCGCGCGCCAGTTTCCTGCATTCCGTCACGGGCGTCGACCTGGTGGTCGGCGCGCGCGCCGGCCCGGTGCAGCTCATGCTCTACAGCGTCTTTCGCATCGGCGGGGCAACGCATGACATTGGCTGGAAAAGCGCCCAATGGGTCATGCGCGATCCGGCGGTCGCCTGGGCGGTGCCGCTGGCGCTGGGCGATTCGCTCAAGGGGTTTCCCGTGCTCGGCACCACGCCCGATTATTTCCGGCATTTCCGCTTCGGCGCGGGCAAGGAACTGAAATTTGCCGAAGGCCGCGCGTTTGGCGGCGATGTGGAAAGCCTGTATGAAGCCGTGCTGGGCGCGGAAGTCGCGGCGCGGCTGGGGCTGAAAACCGGCGACGCCATCGTGCTGGCGCATGGCAGCGGCGAGCATGTATTGAACGAACACGCCGACAAGCCCTTTCATGTCGTCGGCACACTGGCGGCGACGGGAACGCCGGTGGATCGCAGCGTGCATGTCAGCCTTGCCGCCATCGAGGCCATACACCTCGACTGGCAGGGCGGCGCACCAACGCCGGGGGTTTCCATTCCCGCCGACATGGCGCGCAAGTTCGACTTGACGCCGAAAACCGTGACCGCCCTGCTGGTCGGCCTGAGAAGCCGCGCCGCCGTATTCCAGGCGCAGCGGCGCATCAACGCCTACCGCGACGAAGCCCTGATGGCGGTGCTGCCCGGCGTGGCACTCGATGAACTCTGGCGGATCATCGGTCTGGCGGCGCGGGCGCTTGCCGCCGTCTCCTTTCTCGCCGCCGCCGTCGGCCTCAGCGGACTGGTGGCGGTCGTGCTTGCCAGCCTGAATGAGCGCCGCCGCGAACTTGCCATCCTGCGCGCCAACGGCGCGCGTCCGCGCGACATTTTCCTGCTGCTGGCCGCCGAGGGCGCATTGCTGACCACATTGGGACTGGCCGCCGGCCTCGCGCTCCTGGCCATCCTCGGCGTCCTCGCCGCGCCCTGGCTCATGCGCGCCCATGGCATACAGATCCAGCCGCTGGCGCTGGACGCCTCCGGCCTGGGCTACCTGCTTGCCATCTGGATGACCGGCCTTGTCGCCAGTCTTTTCCCCGGCTGGCGCGCCTATCGCCTCTCCCTGGCGGACGGCCTGCAGCCGCGCCTGTAACGCGAAGGAAACCCATGCGACATTGTGATGTACTGGTAAACATCTGCTTGCTGTTGACGCTCGCCGCCTGCGCTCCGGATGCCGATCCCGACGGCGAGTCGTCCGCGCCGCCCGCCTACAAGGTGGGCGATCGTCTGCCGGGAAAGGGCGACGTCCAGGCCGCGTCGTCCTATCGTGAAATCACCTGGGACGAACTCATCCCGCCCGGATGGGATGTGGCGGAGATTTTCGCGGGACTCAACCTGGATAATTTCCAGGACGCCGACCCGCGCGCCGAGGCGGCGCTGCAGAAGATGCGGCAAGCCTGGGACAACGCGCCTGTAAACCCGAAGATGCAGGGACAGGCCATACGCATTCCCGGCTTTGTCGTGCCGCTGGACGCGGACGGCAGCGCCTTGCGCGAATTCCTGCTCGTCCCCTATTTCGGCGGCTGCATCCATGTCCCGCCGCCGCCCGCCAACCAGATCATCCATGTCGTCGCCCAGCCGCCGCTTGCGGATGTCCAGGCCATGGACGCCATCTGGATCAGCGGTACGCTGGAAGCCGCCCGCACCGACAGCCAGATGGGCAGCGCGGGCTATACCTTGGAAGCGCGGAAAGTGGAACCCTACCAGTGGGGAGAAACGGGAAAAGGATATTGACATTGCCGCCCCTCTCCCACAAGTGGGCGAGGGTAAAACCCGCAGCGCTGCGCTTCTCGCCTCGCTTTTGACGGGGCGGAAGAATGGATGCGACGCTTGAACGCCTCTCAAGATATTTTTAAAACAGCTTCCAAGTGCCTGTTCAAAGTCTTTTGGAGGCTGTTTAAAAACGAAAATTTTGTTTCCCTCTACCTGCCGTGTATAGGGCGAAGCCCCATGTGCTTTCCCTCGTCCGCTTCGCGGGGGAGAAAGAAAAGCGGGAAATTGGCGGCAGCCCTGAAGGGCTGCCGCTAATCCGCTGTTGCGCGGCGCTCTTCCGGGCTGCTTTCCACCTGGAACAGCGCCCGGTCTTCCAGACGCACGGCGGATAGCTGCCCGCCCCAGAGGCAGCCGCTGTCGAGCGCCAGCAGGTTGGGCAGGCGATACAGCCCCAATGCCGACCAGTGGCCGGTGATCAACACATGACCGGCGCTCTTGCGTCCAGGCAGATTGAACCACGGCAGAAGCCCAGGGGGCGCGCAGTCCAGACCTCCCTTGGCGGAAAATTCCATCTCCCAACCGTTTTTCTCATGCGCGCGGCAAAAGCGCATACGCGTCATGGCGTTGACAATGACGCGCAAGCGTTCCATGCCCCGCAACTTGCCCGACCAGTACGCCGGTTTGCTGCCCCAGAGGTTGGCGAGAAAATCGCGGTAACGCGCGCCTTGCAGGCTGGCCTCGACCTCGGCGGCCAGTTCCCTGGCTTTTTTCACCCGCCATTGCGGCATGAGACCAGCGTGCACCAGGCAATATTCCCCTTCGACATGACAGAGCGGACGCTGGCGCAGCCAGTCGAGCAATGCCGCCCTGTCCGGCGCGTCCAGCACCGCTTGCAGGGTGTCGCTGCGGTTGCGGCGGGCATGACCGGTTTCGTCGGCAATCATCAACAGGTAAAGATCGTGATTGCCGAGCACGGTAATGGCGGTCGCTCCCAGTGATTGCACGTAGCGCAATACGGCAAGCGAATCCGGGCCGCGATTGACCAGATCGCCCACCAGCCAGAGCCGATCTTTTTCTGGATCGAAGGCGCAGCGCGCAAGCAGGCGGCACAGGGAATCGAAGCAACCCTGAATATCGCCAACTGCGTAAGTCGCCATGTTGACGAATCAAAAGACTTCCGCCAGCGCCAGCGGCACACCCGTCTGGTCCTTGGCGGAAAGGACGGGCGACGCGCCCGCCAGCGGCCAGTCGATGCCGATTGCCGGATCATTCCAGATGAGGCAGCGCTCATGCTCCGGCGCGTAGTAATCCGTCGTCTTGTAGAGAATCTCCGCGTATTCGCTCAGGCACAAAAACCCATGCGCGAAGCCCGGCGGAATCCATAACTGGCATTTGTTTTCCGCCGAAAGCCGCGCGCCTGCCCAACGCCCGAAGGCGGGCGACGACTTGCGAATATCCACCGCCACATCGAACACCTCGCCTGCCGTTACCCGCACCAGCTTGCCTTGCGGCTGGCGTAACTGATAATGCAGGCCGCGCAACACGCGGCGGGCGCTGCGCGAGTGGTTGTCCTGCACGAAATCGAACGCCAGTCCGCTCAGGGCGGAAAATTCACGCGCGTTGAAACTTTCAAAAAAGAAGCCGCGCGCATCGCAAAATACCTTGGGCGCAAACAGCAATACTTCGGGGATGTCCAGCGTCTGAACCGTTGTCATGTCGTTCCTTTTCTGTCTGCCAAAAGCGCCAGCAGATATTGACCATAGGCGTTCTTGCGCAAGGGCTGCGCCAGCGCCGCCAGCGCTGCGTCGGGAATCCAGCCCTGCCGCCAGGCGAGTTCTTCCGGCACGGCGATTTTCAGTCCCTGGCGTTTTTCCATGGTGGCGATGAACTGGCTGGCTTCCAGCATGGATTCGTGCGTACCGGTATCCAGCCAGGCGTAGCCGCGTCCCATGGTCTCCACCTGCAACGCGCCCGCTGTCAGATAGTGCCGGTTGATGTCGGTGATTTCCAGTTCGCCGCGCGCCGACGGACGAATGGAACGGGCGATTTCCAGCACCTTGTTGTCATAAAAATACAATCCGGTGACGGCGTAATTCGATTGGGGCGACGCCGGTTTTTCCTCGATGCTGGTTGCCTGTCCCTGGGCGTCGAAGCTCACCACGCCGTAGCGCTCCGGGTCCTGGACATGGTAGGCGAAGACGCTGGCGCCCGACGCGCGCGCGTTGGCGTGCGCCAGCAGACGATGGAGTTCATGCCCGTAGAAGATGTTGTCGCCCAAGACCAGCGCGACGGGACTGCCGCCGATGAAGTCCGCGCCGATGATGAACGCCTGCGCCAATCCTTCCGGCTTCTCCTGCACGGCATAGGCGAGACGGATGCCCCAGGCGCTGCCGTCGCCCAGAAGCTGCGCGAAACGCGGCGTGTCCTGCGGCGTGGAAATGATCAGGATGTCGCGGATGCCCGCCAGCATCAGCGTGGTCAGCGGGTAATACACCATCGGCTTGTCGAAGATGGGCAGCAATTGCTTGGATAGCGCCAGTGTCGCCGGATACAGCCGGGTGCCGGAGCCTCCGGCGAGAATGATGCCCTTGCGCATGCCGGGAACCAGGGGGGAGAAATGGGCGCGTTTCATTCTTTTTCTGTCGGCACGAAGGAAAAGACGCCCTTGATTTCGCCGAAGACGCCCAACTGGACGCCCAAGCCGCCGGGAGGATCGTCGTCCATGCGAGCGAAACCTTCGCAGGTGCGGGTTTCGGTCACATACATGGCATTGCCGATTTTCAGGATGTACGTGTCCTGCCCCGGTTGCCAGAGTTCGATGTGCGCCTTGGGGCCGGCTTTCTGGATGGCGTGGCGGCGTTGGCAGGCGGGCAGGCGGGTGACGACCAGCGAAAGGTTCACCTGTTTTTCCCAGAACATGTTGTCGCGCACGATGGAAACGGAGTGGCGCGGGCCATCGATCAGGTAGGCCGCGCCGTCATTGGTGCAGCCGGAGAGCAGCAGCAGGAATACGGGCAGTGCGTACAGGCGGTACATGAGAATTCTCCCGTGGGTTCAGGTTCTGGCGGCTTCCGGCAGCATCTGCCAGTCCAGCGTCTCGCCCGCGCAAAGCGGCACGAGCGTCATTCCGGCAACAGGATAGCCGCAAGGCACATCTTGCGCCTTTTTGCGGAGGATGATTTTTTCACGGTTTCTTGGCAAACCATAGAAGTCCGGCCCGTTGAAACTGGCGAAGGCTTCCAGTGTATCCAATGCGCCCGCCGATTCAAAGGCTTGGGCGTAGAGTTCCAGCGCATGGGGGGCGCTGTAGCATCCGGCGCAACCGCAGGCGGCTTCCTTGGCGTTTTGCGGGTGCGGCGCGGAATCCGTGCCGAGAAAAAAGGCCGGATGACCGGAAACCGCCGCTTCCAGCAAGGCCAGGCGATGCGTCTCGCGCTTCAATAGCGGCAGGCAGTACCGGTGCGGGCGCAACCCGCCCCGGAACAGCGCGTTGCGATTGTAAAGGAGATGATGCGCGGTCAGCGTAGCGGCGATGGGCACACCCGCCTGATGCTGGCTGCGGACGAATTCGACGGCCTCACGGGTGGTGACGTGCTCCATGACCACCTTCAGCCGGGGAAAACGCCGGATGAGCGGGGCAAGGAGGGTATCGACGAATACCTTTTCGCGATCGAAGACATCCACTTCCGGGCTGGTGACTTCGCCGTGCAGCAACAGCGGCAGTCCCGCGCTTTCCATGGCGGCGAACACCGCGTTGGCGTTTTCGATGCGGGTCAGTCCGGCGGCGGAGTTGGTGGTCGCGCCCGCCGGATAGAGTTTGACGCCCTGGATGAAGCCGGAATCCGCCGCTTTTTCGATTTCTTCCGGCGGCGTGTGGTCGGTGAGGTAGAGGGTCATCAACGGCTCGAACCGCGCGCCTTGCGGCAATGCGGCAAGGATGCGCGCGCGGTAGGCGGCGGCTTGCGCCACGGTCGTCACGGGCGGCTTCAGATTGGGCATGACGATGGCGCGGGCAAACTGGCGGGCGCTATGCGCCAGCGTGACGGGGAGCATTTCGCCATCGCGCAGATGCAGATGCCAGTCGTCGGGTCGGGTCAGGGTAAGGCGCATGGCGTCAGCCAGAAAGAAACAACAGGCGCATTCTACTGCGCATCGGGAAATGACGGCAGTGCGCGTGACGCGCCGCCATCCGTTGCGAGAGGCTATCCGGGGAGTTTGCGCTTTTTCCGCGGCTGTCCATGGACGCCATTATCGTCCAGATGCGCCACGCTGTCGTGCTGGCACTGATTTTGCAAGTGGCGAAGGCGGATGAGGCACATGATGCCGCTAACGAACAGGCCGAAAAGGGTGATGACCCAGGAAATGGACATATTTGCCTTGAGCATCAAAAAATAGATGGCCGCCATGAGCAGGACGGAAACGTTTTCATTGAAGTTTTGCACGGCGATGGAATGTCCCGCGCCCATGAGAATATGCCCCCGGTGTTGCAGCAGCGCGTTCATCGGCACGACGAAAAAGCCGGAAAGCGCGCCGATTGCTATCAGGATCGGAATGGCGATTTTGCTGTCGGGGACGAAATTCATGATCAGCACGACGAATCCCATGACAATGCCCAGTGGAATGACGCGCACCGATTTTTTCAGGGTGATGAAGCGGGCGGCCAGGGTTGCGCCGATGGCGACGCCAACCGCCACCGTGCCCTGCAGCATGGAAGCGGAAGAATAGGCCATGCCCAGTTTGTCTTCCGCCCATTTGATGACGATAAGCTGCAATGCCGCCGCCGCGCCCCAGAAAAGCGTAGTGACGGCGAGTGAAATCTGTCCCAGTTTGTCGCGCCAGAGGAGCGCGACGCAATGGCCGAATTCGTGCATCAGATAAAGCGGGTTCTTTTTCAGCGGCTTGTGATCGACGCCGGTATCCGGCACATGGAGGTTGATGATGGCCGCCACGATGTAGATCAGGCCGACGAGGGCGACCGCCATTTCGATGTGCGTATCCAGGAACGGCAAGGGCACGGCAAGCAGGACGCGGATTGCGCCATCGGTAAACAACGCGCCGCCCAACGTTACGCCGAGAATGATGGCGGCCACGGTCAGTCCTTCGATCCAGCCATTGGCAAGCACCAGCAGACGATGCGGCAGATATTCCGTGAGAATGCCGTACTTGGCGGGCGAATAGGCCGCCGCGCCCAATCCCACCACGGCGTAGGCAATGAGCGGATGCGTACCCAGAAGCATCATCATGCAGCCCAATATCTTGATGCCGTTGCTGATGAACATGACGCGCCATTTGGGCATGGAATCGGCGAACGCGCCGACGAAGGCGGCCAGCGCGACGTAGGACACCGCAAAGGAGATTTTCAGTATCGGCACATATTCGTCTGGCACCTGCAAATCGCGCAATACGGCAATGGCGACGATCAACAGCGCGTTGTCGGCCAGCGCGGAAAAAAACTGCGCGGCCATGATGATGTAAAAACCTGAAGGCAAGACGCTTATCTCTCGTCGGTTTCAGCACAAGGGCGGCATTGACGCGTGCGCCCGTGCGACCGTGGCGCGTCCGCGATTATAGTGAGAAACCCCGTTCATGTATTTTTTTTCGCGAGCAAGGCCGCATAAAAGGCGTCCGTGCCATGTCGCTGGGGAAAGAGTTGCAGGCGCTCGCCAATTTCCGGCAAGTTGTAGCGGGCAAGCCCGGCATGGGCGGAAAGCGGGACGAACTCCGGGTGGGCGGCGAGGAAGGCGTCGACAATCCAGTCATTTTCCGCGTTGAGCAGACTGCACGTGGCATAGAGCAGGTGTCCGCCAGGGCGCACGAGGCGAGCGGCCGCGGCAAGGATGGCGGCCTGTTTTTGCGTCAGTTCGTCGATGCTTTCCGGCGTTTGCCGCCATTTCAGTTCCGGGTTGCGGCGCAGGGTGCCCAAGCCGGAGCAGGGCGCGTCGATCAGTACCTTGTCCATTTTTCCGGCCAATCGTTTCAGACGCGGGTCGCGTTCGGATTCGATGCGTATGGGATGAACGTTGGACAGGCCGGAGCGGGCCAGGCGGGGTTTCAAGCGGGCGAGGCGTTTTTCGGAAACGTCAAAAGCGTAGAGTCTGCCGCTATTGGCCATCAACGCGCCCAGAAGCAGGGTCTTGCCGCCCGCGCCCGCGCAAAAGTCGGCGACGGCTTCGCCGCGTTTGGGAGCGAGCAGCAGACCGAGCAACTGACTGCCTTCGTCCTGCACTTCGATGATGCCTCGCATAAACAGCGGGTGGCGGGCAAGCGCGGGTTTTTCGGCAAGGCGGACGGCAAATGGCGAATACGTTCCGGCTGTTGCCGTTATCCGTTCACGGGCAAATTCCGCCAGCACCGCGTCGCGCTCGCCTTTCAGGGTATTTACGCGCAGATCCAGCGGCGCGGGACGATTCAGGGCTTGCGCCAGCGCCTGCGTTTCGGCTTCGCCATAGGCTTCGATGAGCCGGATATGCAGCCAGTCGGGCAGATCCGCGCGTTCGGCGGCGGTGAGCGTGCCGTCGTCAAAGTGTTTCAGGGCGGCAAATCCTTGGACTTCGCCGGAATGGAGCAGGGGTTCGATCTCCGGCATGGCGCGGCCTTGCTGGAGAAGCGCGGCAAGGAACAGGCGGCGGGGCGAAGGGGCGGACGCGGCAGGGAAAATGGCGGCGATCCTGGCGCTCAGGCTGCGATAGCGGCGCAGGAGGGTGAAGCAGGTTTGCGCGAGCACGCCCCGATCGGCGTGACCAAGTTTGGGATGGGCGCGAAAGTAACGGGAAAGCGTCTTGTCGGCGGCTTCGTCGAAAGCGAGCAATTGTTCCAGAATGGCGACGCCATGGGCAAGCAGGGCGGGAGAAAGGCGGACAGGACGCATCATCGGAAGGCAGGGCAAAAGAAAAGAGGATAATTCATTATCGACACGCCGCGCGGGTTTCCTTCGAGCCGCGCGAGCAGACCCAAACCCGCGCCAAGCCATTGGCGGCGAAATCCCATGCCTGATCAAAACGCGGCGCGATCACCCAATCGTTCATCGGACAACCATTCAATGGCGGGACCGCGTCCAGCGACGGGGAACGGCATGCCAAGGCTTCGTCGAAAGCGATGCGTTTCAGTCCGATCGGGTTGATCTTGGATGGGCTTGTCTTCTGGACCGTTGCCATACTGGAAAATAGTCTGGCCTCAAATTACGCTTCGCAAGGACATTGCGGTTCGCCAAACCTGGTAAACACCGTACGCGCCGTAGGTGAAAATCAGAACGCCCGCCGTCCGGCGCAGCCAACGGGATTGCACGGCGGCGCGAAAGCGGACGAAAACGAATCCCGCCAGCAACAGATTGGGCAAGGTGCCCAAACCAAAAGCCAGCATCGCCAGCGCGCCAAGGACAGGCGAGGCGCTGCCCAGTGCCGAGCCGAGCGCGCCATAGACCAGGCCGCAGGGCAGCCAGCCCCAGAGGAAGCCGAGCGGCAGGGCCTGCCCGGCATGGCGCACCGGCAAGAAGCGGCGGCTCAGGGGCTGGATGCGCCGCCACAGGCGCTGTCCCTGTTTTTCCGCAAAAGCGAGGATGCGCGGCAAGCCCATGAGATACAACCCCGCCGCCAGCAACATCAGATTGGCAAACAGCATCAGGGCAAGACGCGTCGGCGCTTGCGCCGCCGCCGCCATGCCGCCCGCGCCCAGCGCCGCGCCCAGCGCGCCCGCCACAAGTCCGGCGAACGCATAGGCGAGAAGGCGTCCCAGGTTATAGGCCAGATGCAGGGAAAAACGCGGCGCGCCGCCCATGCCCAGGGCACTGACAATGCCGCCGCACATGCCGAGACAGTGTGTGCCGCCAAACAGCCCGAAAAGAAAGAGCGCCCCGTAGGCGGGTTCGTTCATGCACGCTGGTTATGGCGGCTCATGATGCGTTTCAAGCCGTCGATATCGAGAATGTGGATGTGTTTTTGCTGCACGTTGATCAGCTTTTCTTCCTGAAAGCGCGAAAAGGCGCGCGAGACGGTTTCCAGTTTCAGTCCCAGATAGCTGCCGATTTCCTCGCGCGTCATTCGCAGATTGAATTCCGCCGGAGAAAAGCCGCGCGCGGTAAAGCGTTGCGAGAGATTCAGGAGAAAAGCCGCAATGCGCTCCTCGACGCACATCATGCCCAGCAGGGTCATGAGGCCGTGGTCGCGCACGATTTCCCGGCTCATTACCTGATGGAAATGGTGTTGCAGGGTCTGGATTTCGCGCGAGAGTTTTTCCAGGCGGGAAAAGGGGATGTGACAGACTTCGCTGTCTTCCAGCGCCACGGCATTGCACGTGTGGCATTCCGTACAGATGCCGTCCATGCCCAGCAGTTCGCCCGCCATCTGAAAACCGGTTACCTGATCGCGCCCGTCTTCCAGCAGCACGTCCGTCTTGAAAAAGCCGGAGCGTATGGCATAGATGTACCCGAAAGGCTGCCCCGCGCGATACAGGCTGTCGCCGCGCTTGACGCGCCGCCGGACGCTGATCAGCTCGTCCAGCCGCTCCATTTCGTCATCGGTAAGCCCCAGGGGCAAACACAATTCGCGCAGGTTGCAGTTGGAACAGGCCGTCTTGATGACGGCCAGGGAAAGTTCTTTGGGGGCTAGCTTGTTGTTTGCTGCGCCTGACGTCTTGAGCGCCTTGTCCGAAGGCATGCCGTTTCCTTGTTTCTTTCTATGTGCTTTGCGTATCGTGAAGGGTTGACTCAGGTCAAACAACCGTACCCGACCTGCCAAGATAATCGCCTTTCCTCACGTTTTTTCTGTTTCCGATGACTTTTTCCGCCGCCGGCCTGGTTTTTGATCCCGCCATCATCCGCCGTTTCGACATCAATGGACCGCGCTACACGTCCTATCCGACCGCCGACCGTTTCGTGGAAGCCTTCAACGCCGAAGCGGCGCGGCTGTGGCTGGGCAAACGCAACATCGGCGGCATCAAGAGACCGCTTTCATTATACTTCCACATCCCTTTTTGCAGCACCATCTGTTACTACTGCGCCTGCAACAAGATTATCACCAAGGATCACGGACGCAGCGCCAAATACCTGAAATACCTGGCGCGCGAGATTGCGCTGCAAAGCGGCTGCCTGGACGACGGCGACAGGCCGGAAGCCGTGCAACTGCACTGGGGCGGCGGTACGCCCACCTTTCTTTCGCACGATGAGATGCGTCAATTGATGACGGTGACGCGCCAGCACTTTCGCCTGATCGAGGGGGGCGAGTTTTCCATCGAAGTCGATCCGCGCAAGGTGGATGCCGCCACGGTCGCGTTGCTGGGCGAACTGGGATTCAATCGCATGAGCGTCGGTGTGCAGGATTTCGACGAGACGGTGCAGCGCGCCATCAACCGCCTCCAGAGCGAGGCGGAAACCCGCGAAGTCATCCGCGCCGCGCGGCAGAACGGCTTCAAATCCGTTTCCATCGATCTCATCTACGGCCTGCCCCGGCAAAGCACGGCAGGGTTCGAGCGCACCCTGACGCGCATCCTGGAAATGGATCCGGACCGGCTTTCCATCTACAACTACGCGCACCTGCCCAGTCTTTTCAAACCGCAGCGGCGCATCCTCGAAGCGGACATGCCGGATGCCGATACCCGTTTGCAGATTCTGGCGCTGGCGATCCAGAAGCTCATGGACGCGGGCTACGTCTATATCGGCATGGATCACTTCGCCAAGCCGGATGACGAACTTGCCATCGCCCAGCGCCAGGGACGGCTGCATCGCAATTTCCAGGGCTATTCCACCCACGCCGACTGCGACATGCTCTCTTTCGGCATTTCCTCCATCAGCAAGGTGGGGCCGAGTTATTTCCAGAACGTCAAGACGCTGGATGAATATTACGATCGCCTGGACGCGAAAATCCTGCCCGTCTTTCGCGGCGTCGAACTCAATGCCGACGACATTCTGCGCCGTTCCATCATCCAGGCGCTGATGTGCCACTTCGAGCTTTCCATCGAATCCATAGAAAGCGCGCATTTGATCGACTTCGGAACCTACTTTGCCACCGAACGGGAAGACCTGGAAGCGATGCAGGAAGCCGGGCTGGTACAGATGGAAGACGACTGGATCACCGTGCTGCCGCCAGGCCGCATGTTGGTGCGCGCCATTTCCATGATTTTCGACCGCTACCTGCGCGCCGATCAACAACGCACCCGCTATTCCAGGGTAATCTAGCCTTGGGCAATCGCTGGCGGCGAACCGATCCAGCCGCCCGATGCGACCAGGGAGCAGTCGATGACCTGTACGGAAGCGGCGCGATGGCACCGGGAACAGGTATCGAACATCGATGCCGCATGGAAGGATTCCAATTCGTTGACCGCAAATTGACGATGGGCACTTTCTTCGATACCGATGGCGCGGGCAATATCCTTCGCGCCTTTCTTGCGGGCGGGGTTTCAAACCGGAGTTCGTTTTACGATGAAGCCCTGGACTTGCTCTGGCGCGTCACCTGGGCGCTGGAGGACAACCCGAATTTCAACTGGCGCATTTGTCTCCTGCCTGGTACGTCCCTTGCTTTTATGGTTTGGCATTTCATTCATCGAGTTTGGCGTCATGAGTATTCAACTGGTTTCTGCGTTCGCTGTCGTGGGCAACCCACTCTCCGGATCTGCCCCGGAGGGCGTTGCCGAAGCGTGCGGGTTTTCCGGCTTGATGGGGTTGTTGCTGGCAGATGCGGAAAAGGGCGACGGCGCGGTAGCCGATCTCGCCGCGTTCCTCTCTGGGAAAGACGCGACGGCTGCGCCGGAGGATGCGTTGCGGTCAGCCTTGGCGCAACGGTTGCGGCAGGGACATGAATGGCCAACGGCAAAATGGGCGCAAGCGGAGGGTGAAGGCGCGCTGGCCGGCGCGTCCGTGGAACAGGTCGCGCCCGATGACATGGCTTTGCCGCCGGACGCGTTTTTGACGGCGTTGCCGGAGGATGCCAAGAAATCTTCGGTGCAAAACGGGGAAGAGGGGACGACGATCCCCCTTCTGGGCGCGTTATCGACGCCGATAGAGACGCCGCGGGAAACGCTTTTGCGGCTGGCGCCGGAAATGCGCGGGCAGCGCGCCGCCACGGAAACGGCGGGGATGACCGACGGACAGATTGCGCTCGCCCTGGCCGGAAAGAATGCGGAAGTTTTGTCGCAGAAGTCGGCAAATCTTGCCGCGAACGCGGAAGATTTCGTGCAGACGCTGCGCGAAAGCCTTGCGCATGGCCAGAACCGGAATACATTGCCGACAGGCGTTTTTACCAATCCGGCGAATGCGGGCGGAATGCGTCAGGATACGCTGGCGACGCCGCTGTCTTCACCCGCCTGGGCGCGGGAATTTGGCGAAAAAATTGTCTGGATGGCAAGAAACGATCAGCATCAGGCGCGCCTGAGCCTATATCCTGCGCATCTGGGGCCTTTGTCCGTCACCCTGAGCCTGGAGGCGGACAAGGCAACCGCCGTGTTTACCGCTGCCACGCAGGAAGCAAGGCAAGCCATTGAAGACGCCTTGCCGCGCTTGCGCGAAATGTTCGCGGCGGCGGGGGTTTCCCTGGGGCAGACGGAAGTGGGCGCACAGGAACGGCAGACGGACGCGTCGCATGAACAACACGCCACGCTGCGCGAATTCCGGCGTCAACACGGCAAGGAGGCGACGGAGGACGGCGATGGGGCTATACTGGAAACACATTTGTCCGCCGAAGCGTCCGACCGTTTGCGGCAGGGCGCGGGCATGGTGGATTTGTTCGCCTGAGGCGGACGTTGAATCGATGAAAGGATGCTGACTCATGACTGCCAAAGACGAAGCCGCGCCCGCGCCGGATGCGCCCAAAAAAGGCAAAAAGCTGTTGCTCATCGTCGTGGCGCTGGCTGCGGCGCTGATGTTGGTCGCCGCGCTCGTGCTGTGGGCGCTGCTCAGTCTCAACAAGGGCGACGGCGGTGAAGACGAGGATGAAGAAGACGTGCAGGAAGTCGCCAGCAGCAGCGCGCCGCCGATTTCCGTCGCGCTGGATTCCTTTACGGTCAATCTGGCGCACACGCCGGATGACGGCGACCGCTACGTGCAATTGATGATTTCCCTGGAAGCCGAAAGCCCCGAGGCGGATGCGGCAATCAAGGCCCGGATGCCGCGCATCCGCAACAACGTCGTCCTGATCGTGTCGGGGAAAACGGCTGCCGAGCTGATGACCCGCGAAGGCAAGGAGGCGTTGGCCAAGGAGATCAAGGACGGCATCAACCGCGTCGTCAATCCGGCCGCCAAGGGCAAGAAACCGAACGGCCCGGTAGTGGACGTGCTGTTTACTTCCTTCATCATCCAGTAGGCGGATAAAGGAGCATTTCTCATGGCCGGTGATTTTCTCTCCCAGGAAGAGGTTGACGCGCTTTTGAAAGGCGTCACCGGAGAGGAGGACGCGCCGGAAGAAACGCAGGCCGACGCGGGCGGCGTGCGCGCCTACAATCTGGGGACGCAGGAACGCATCGTGCGCGGCCGGATGCCGACCCTGGAACTGATCAACGAACGCTTTGCCCGCTATTTCCGTATCGGCATGTTCAACTACATGCACCGCAATACCGAAATTTCGGTGGGTCCCATCCGGGTGCAGAAATACAGCGAATTCATCCGCAATCTGGTCATTCCCACCAATCTGAATCTCGTTGCCGCCAGACCTTTACGCGGCACAGCGCTGTTCGTGTTCGATCCCAATCTGGTGTTTCTGGTGGTCGACAACATGGTCGGCGGCGATGGCCGTTTTCATTCGCGCGTCGAGGGGCGGGAATTCACCGCCACCGAGCAGCGCATCATCCAGGGCTTGCTGGATGTGGTGTTTGCCGATTACGGACGCTCCTGGAAGCCGGTGTTCGATATTGATTTCAAATATATCCGCTCGGAGATGAATTCCCAGTTTGCCAATATCGCCACGCCATCGGAAATCGTCATTTCCACTTCCTTCACCCTGGAATTCGGCGGCGCGACGGCGGACATGCACATCTGCTTTCCCTACTCGATGATCGAGCCGATCCGCGACCTGCTCTACAGCACCATGCAAAGCGATCAGGTTTCCTCGGACAGACGCTGGATCAGCATGTTGCGGCGGCAGTTGAAGGATGCGGAAGTCGAACTGGTGGCGCAACTGGGCAGCGGCAGGATTACCCTTGGAGAGATTCTCAAACTGAAGGTCGGCGATGTGATTCCGCTCACCATCCCGGAAACCTTGAGCGTGACGGTCGATAACATTGCCGTCATGGAATGTCGCTACGGTCAGCAAAACGGCCAGTACGCGCTGAAAGTAGAGCGTTTTGCGCCTGCGGAATCCGCGGACGCCGTATCCGGAGAATCTAGAAATGGCTGACGAACTTTCCGACGCCCTGAGCAGCATGGGCATGGATGCCGCGGATGACGCCAACAAGGGCGCGATTTCCGAAGACGACTGGGCTGCCGCCATGGCGGAACAGACGGTCGCCGATCAATCCGCCGCCGCGCCCGCCGCCGCCGCGCCCAGCCAGGGTGCCAATATCTTTCCCAACTTCGGCAACGCCTCCGGCGCGGCTGCCGATAGCGTGATGAATGAGCTGGACATGATTCTGGATATTCCCGTCCAGATCACGGTGGAACTGGGGCGCACCCGCATCGCCATCAAGAACCTGCTGCAACTGGCGCACGGCTCGGTCGTGGAACTGGACGCCATGGCGGGCGAACCCATGGACGTGCTGGTCAACGGCACCCTGATCGCGCAGGGCGAAGTGGTCGTGGTCAATGACAAATTCGGCATCCGCCTGACCGACATCATTACGCCTTCGGAACGGATGCGCAAACTGGGACATTGAAAAACGGCGCGATTGAAAGTGGCAGGCAAAAGGAAAAACCGGGGCGCGCCGTCCTCCGTTGCCTTTCCCTCGTCCGCTTTGCGGGAGAAAGCTTGTGCACCCTGAGGGGCAGAAGGCCGGGAGAGAGGTTCGCTCTCCCGCTATGAGGGAGAGAAGACGGCAGGCGATGGCGCGAACTGAAAATACGAGCAAGAAATTAGCGGCATCCCTTCGGGGCTGCCGGTCCAACGTCATTGGGAAGGGGGTTCTTTCCCCTCGAGAATGGCTACGGTCGAAACCCCGGTCGTAAGAATGGGGTCTCGACCTTCGCACCTTTCTTACGGGCGGGGTTTCAAACCAGAGTTGGTTTTACAATCAAAAACCGGAACCGGAACACGATGACTTTCCTTGATCTTCCACAAATGATTTCCGCCAGCGGCAACGTGCGTCTGCCGGGTTCCAAGAGCATTTCCAACCGGGCGCTGCTCCTGGCGGCGCTCTCTGACGGCGTGACCAAAATAGAAAACCTGCTGGAATCCGACGACACGGCGCGCATGCGCGAAGCCTTGCGGACGCTGGGCGTGGAAATCGACGCGGCGGATGCGGGCAACTGGCGTGTCCATGGCTGCGCCGGACACTTTCCCGTCCGGCGCGCGGAATTGTTCCTGGGGAACGCCGGTACCGCCTTTCGTTCACTGACTGCGGTTCTGGCGTGCTCTGGCGGCGACTACACGCTCACCGGCGTGCCGCGCATGCATGAACGTCCCATTGGCGATCTGGTGGACGCGCTGCGGCAATTGGGCGCGGAAATCGATTATCTGGGGAACGAAGGCTATCCGCCATTGCGGATCAGGGGACAGGGAACCGGGGAAAAGAAACCGGATGGCAATGTGGTGCGGGTGCGCGGCGATGTTTCCAGCCAGTTCTTGACCGGCCTGTTGCTGGCCTTGCCGCTCACTGGCATGGAAACGACCGTGGAAGTGATGGGCGCCTTGATTTCCAGGCCCTATGTGGAAATTACCTTGGCGCTCATGGCGCGTTTTGGCGTTCCGGTCGAACGTCATGGCGAGCAGTCCTTTACCCTGCCGACGGCGGCGCGTTATGTTGCGCCGGGCACGTTTCATGTGGAAGGCGACGCTTCTTCCGCTTCCTATTTTCTTGCCCTGGGCGCAATCGGCGGCAATGCCGTGCGGGTGGAAGGCGTTGGCCGCCAGTCGATCCAGGGCGATGTGCGTTTTGTCGAGGCGCTGGCGGAAATGGGCGCGGCCATTGAAATGGGCGAACACTGGATCCGCGCCAGCGCGCCATCCGATGGACAAGGATTGCGCGGCATCACGCTGGATTGCAATTCCATCCCCGACGCCGCCATGACACTGGCGATTGTCGCCCTGTTCGCCAAGGACAAGACGCGGCTTCTGAACATCGCCAGTTGGCGGGTCAAGGAGACCGATCGCATCGCCGCCATGACGAAGGAACTCGGCAAGTTGGGCGCGCGGGTGGAAGCGGGCACGGATTATCTGTGCGTCACGCCGCCCGACGCGGAACATCCCCTGCGAGCGGCGATGATCGACACCTACGACGATCACCGCATGGCCATGTGCTTTTCGCTGGCAGCGTTTGCCGTACCGCTGCGCATCGACGATCCGGAATGTGTCGCCAAGACTTTCCCCGAATATTTTCGACATTTTGCCCGCGTTGCCCAGCCCGCGCCGGTGATTGCCATCGATGGCCCGACGGCTTCCGGCAAGGGTACGGTCTCCTCTCGCGTCGCGGCGACGCTGGGCTTTCATTATCTGGATTCCGGCGCGCTCTACCGCCTCACCGCGCTGGCGGCGCAAGATGCGGGCGTGGATTGGCGGGACGAAGCCGCCCTGACTGCGCTTGCCGCCGCGCTGGATGTCGTCTTCCAGGCGGGGCGCGTACTGCTGAACGGCAAGGATGTCAGCGACGCCCTGCGCGGCGAGGCCATTTCTTCCGCCGCATCCCGGGTTGCCGCCTTTCCCGCTGTGCGCGCCGCGTTGTTGTTCCGCCAGCGCGCCTTTCACCGCGCGCCCGGCCTGGTCGGCGACGGGCGCGACATGGCTTCCGTAGTGTTCCCCGCAGCGGCGCTCAAGGTTTTTCTTACCGCCAGCGTCCGGGTGCGCGCCGAGCGACGCTGCCAGCAACTGCTGGAAAAAGGCCAAAGCGCCGATCGGGCAGCGATTTTGTCCGATCTGGAAGCGCGTGACGCGCGCGACCGCGACCGCCCCGTCGCCCCGTTGCGCCAGGAAGCGGACGCGCGTCTGCTGGATACGGACGCGCTGGACATCGAATCGGCGGTCGCGCAGGTGCTGGCGTGGTGGAAGGATGTCCGCCAGCGCGACATGCGCGCAAACCGCTGATTCGGCGCATCCGCTAGACCGTGTATTGTTCCACGGCCTTTTGCATGCGATCGGTGGCGGCGCGGAGGATTTCGGCGGTGCGGGTGGTTTCCCCGGCCAGCGTGAGGTTCTGGTCGGTCATGGAAGCTACCTGTTCGACGTTGTTGGCCATGGAGGTCATTGCTTCCTGCTGCTCGCTGGAAGAGTGGGAAATATCGCTCACCATCGCCAGCGTCCGGGACATCTGCGCGTTGATTTCCAGGAGGGCATTGTGCGCGTTCTGCACCAGATTGACGCCATCTTCCACCTGACCCGCGCCCGCGCGCATTCCTTCCACGGCCTTGCTGGTCTCATTCTGCACGGAACTCACCATGGCACTGATTTCCTGCGTGGCTTGGGCGCTGCGTTCCGCGAGTTTTCTCACTTCGTCGGCCACCACCGCGAAGCCGCGCCCCTGTTCGCCGGCGCGCGCCGCTTCAATGGCGGCGTTCAGGGCAAGCAGGTTGGTTTGATCGGCGATTTCCCGGATTACGCCGGTGATGCGGGAAATCTCCCTGGAATGCTCGCCCATGCGTTCAACCTGACTTGCCGCGCTGCGTACCGAATCGGCCAGCGCCAGAATGGTTTCGCTCGCCTGCCGCGCCAGTTCGCCGCCGCTGACGGAAGCCTGCGACGCCATATGCGCCGCGTCGCGGGTGGTGGCGGCGCTGACGGCGACCTCGCCGATGGAAACCGTGATTTCCTCGATGCCTGCCGCCACGGATGCCGTGGCGTCGCTTTGCACTTGCGCCGAATCCTTCAGCGCGACGACGCTCTGCGCGACGGCGTGCGCGGATTGGCGCACATCGCGCGAAGTTTCGTTCATGCCTTGCAAGGTGGATTGAACCCAGGCGGTGAGATGATCGAGACGGCATATGATCCCGCCTAATGTGTCGGGGCGCGTGCCGTCCAGCCGAGGACGCAGATCGCCGCTTTTCAGCAGGGTAAACAGATATTGCGAGATGCGCCCCAGATCGCGCCGCAGACGCGGCGCAAAGCCCAACAGGAAGTAAAGCCCATAGAGCAACCCCAACCCGCCCAGAATCCGCCCTGGCAGCGCGGGCAACAGGCCGGGAAAGACCAGGAATAGACCCAGGAGCAGCAACAGGAAACCCGCCACATTGTTTTGCAACTCCAGGTTTTGCAGATAATCAACAAAGGAACGATGCGTCGACACCACGCGGCCATGTTCGATGCGAATGGAAGCGTCGCCCGCGCGAATGCGCCGATAGGCGGCGTCCGCCGCCTGTATCTCCGCCTTGCCGGGACGTCCGCGCACCGATTGGTAGCCGATGATCCGCCCGTCCTCGCGTACGGGCGCGACATTGGCGATGACCCAGTAATAGCCGCCGTCCTTGCGCCGGTTCTTGACCAGCCCGCGCCATGGCAATCCCTGTTTGAGATCGCGCCACATGTCATCGAAGGCTTCCGGCGGCACGTCGGGATGCCGCACCAGATTGTGCGGCTGCCCCAGCATTTCCTCGCGCGTAAAGGCGCTGATGCGGGCAAATGCGTCGTTCAATTCCACGATGACGCCCTTGATGTCCGTGCGTGAATAAATGAATTCACCTTCCGGCAATAATGTCTCGACTTGGTTTACAGGCAGGTTTGTTCGCATGACGCACCCCACATGCGGAAAAGACAAGGTATGCAGAATAGCAGATCGGAGAACAGTTTCAATCGGGTACGTCAAGGCAGCAGGGCAATCGTGCGTCGCCTGCCAGAACCGCACAAGCCTGATAAAATAACCGCCTTCTTTTTGCGCGGCATTCATCAGGCTTCCTTTTCATGTCCCTCAACGTCCTCGGCCTTTCCGGCGCGGTCAGCCATGACCCGTCCGCCGCCCTCTACATCGACGGCAAGCTCGTTGCCGCCGCCGAAGAAGAACGTTTCGTGCGCGACAAGCACGCCAAGAACCGCATGCCTTACGAAGCGGCAAAATTCTGTCTCGCCCAGGCGAACATCCGGCCCGCCGATGTCGATGTCGTCGCCATACCCTGCGCGCCGATAAGTCTTTTCGGCCCCGCGCGCTGGCATTACGCCCGCCGCTACGCCTCTGCGCCCGACCGGGCGCTGGATGCCATCCTGAATGGCAACCGGCGTTTTCGCCGCTATAAGAAGCGCATCGAATGGTGCCTGACGCAACTCGGCTTCGACCTTCGGAAAACGTTGATCCAGCCAGTGGAACACCACCTCGCGCATGCCGCCAGCGCCTACCTGTGCTCCGGCTTCACCGAAAAAACCGCCATCCTTGGCATTGACGGCAAGGGCGAATACGCAACCACTTTTTTCGGCTGGGGCGAAAACGGAAATATCCACAAGATCAAGGAGTTCTACGATCCGGAATCCCTGGGCGGTCTTTACGGCGCGCTCACCGAATATCTGGGGTTCGACATGCTCGACGGCGAATTCAAAGTCATGGGCATGGCCCCGTATGGCGACCCGGCGCGTTACGATTTCTCCCGCCTGGCGAAATTCGAGAACGGCGAACTCACCGTCAATACCGATTACGCCAACGTGATTGGCCTCAAACGCTACAAGGAGAAAGGCAAGGGCTATTACTTCTCGCCCAGACTCGTGGAATGGCTCGGCCCCAGACGCGAGGGCGACGTGGCCGACGAACCTTACATTCACTACGCCGCCAGTATCCAGGCGCTATTTGAAAAACTCTCGCTGGAAATGATCGATCATTATCTTGGCGACATCCTCCGCGAGACGGGAAAGATCGCCTTTGCGGGCGGCTGCGCCCTGAATGTAAAGCTCAACCAGAAGATCATCGCCCGTCCCGACGTGAAAGAACTATTCGTTCAACCCGCCGCGTCCGACGCGGGCACGGCGATCGGCGCGGCGGCGTTCGTTTCGCAACAGCGCGGCGCGCCGGTGGAAAAAATGGAACACGTCTATCTCGGTCCCGAATACACCAACGAAGACGTCATCGCCGCCATTGCCCGCTTTGAGGCGCGGCGCGGCATCGCGCTGGATTGGCACGGCATCGGCGACGTGCCGGAGCGGGTCGCCAATATCCTCGCGGCGGGCAACCCGGTCGCCTGGTTCCAGGGGCGTATGGAATTCGGCCCGCGTGCCCTGGGCAACCGCTCCATCTTGGGCTGCCCGAGCGTGCCCGGCGTGGCCGACCGCATCAACGCGCAAATCAAATTCCGCGAACGCTGGCGGCCTTTCTGTCCTTCGATGCTCGACACCGTTGGCCCGCAAATGTTCGCCAACGACCATCCCGCGCCGTTCATGACGTTTACTTTCGAGGTCAGCGAAGCATGGAAAACCCGCGTGCCGGAAGTCGTCCATGAAGACGGCACCTCCCGCGCCCAGGTGCTGCGCCGCGAATTCAATCCGCGTTATTACGATTTGATGCGGGAGCTGGAAAAACTTACAGGGAACGGCGTGGTGCTGAATACCTCGCTCAACCGGCGCGGCGAACCGATGATCTGCTCGCCGACGGACGCGCTGGAGATGTTTTACGGTTGCGACCTGCAATATCTCGTCATGCAGGATGTGTTGGTGAGGAAGGCAACATAAATGTCGGTTCCAAAATTCCACGAACTCAATCGTCCCTTGCTGGAATTGCTGGATTGTTTTGAGAGAATAAGCATAATTCCGCGCAAAAATGCATAAACTTCATACGCTTGGGAAAGCCTCTTTTTTTCCATCCCTTTGCCATATTCCGATCATGATAAAAGACAAGCGAGACTGGGTGTCATGACGGAAATCCGTGACGCACCGCGGGTCTTGCAATTCTGTCATGGCTACGATGGTCCGT
>JAIRLE010000028.1 GCA_031259605.1 Zoogloeaceae bacterium | reverse complement strand
CTCCAGGCGGACCAGTTTGGCGAAATAGTCCGGCGCGCTGGCCAGGCTCGTATCCATGTCTCCGGCATCCATCGGCCACTGCCGTTTGAAATCGGCGAAGCGCGTTTCCATTTCCTTTTCACAAACGCCAATCGCGCGATTGATCTCTTCGATCTCCGTGTTGAGCGCTCGCTCGACAGAAGTCGCAACCTTGTCAAGGTTGTCGATCCTGAGCGCGTCCGCCTGCCCGGCGAACCGCTCGTCAAGCCCCGAGACCTGATGAGGAGTCAATGAAACTCTGGACGCGTCCTGGAGGAGGGATTCGAGTTTCTGCGCATGGTCCTTGATCTGTTTTGAGACCAACTCGTGCGCGACCTTTGCGTCTCGCAGCGCCTTTTCGGCCCGCTCGACCAGCGCCTTTTGCTTGTCGATCCGCTCATTGATCTGCTGCAAGGCGGTATTGCCTTCCTGCGCTTCCCGGATCTGCCGTTCGATGCTGTGGATGCGATGCAGCAAGGGAATGAGGTCGATTTCCTGCCACTGGAGATTGACCAGCGTCTGGCATTGCATGGCCCGGGCCGTGCGGTTCCTGTCCTGATCGCCGAGAGCGCCGATCTCTCCTGCGAGACGTGAAATCGTGTCCGCCAGTTCCTGCGCCTGCTTTTGAAAGATCGCCAGCTTCTCGCGGTTGTCGAACCCGAGCACCCAGTTTTTCCGGTCGTCGACCCTGCGGCGGTCGTCCTTCTCGTGCCGGGTCTTGCTGTGCCTGACCTGGCCTTCCCGGGTCAGTGCCCGGTCGGCGCTCTTGAACGACGCAATGGAGTCGACGCACGCGTAGTCGAAGCGCAGCCGCAGCTCGGCTTGCAACCATTCGAAATACGTTCCTTCCTTGAGGTTCAGCTTGAGGACCAGGGAATGGGACACGATGGGCCTGGCCTGACAGGCGTCCGGACGCCCGGTCCGGTAATACACCAGGCGCTGTCCGAGATGGATGCCATTGAGGTGATTGGCGAGCGCCGGATAATGGCGTTCGTCGATGAGGAGCGAGAGCGCGAAGCCGTGCAGCACCCGTTCGATGGCACCTTGCCACTTAGCATCGTCGGGTTTCACTTCGATCAGTTCGCCGACGAAGGGGAGCGCCGATTCGGAGATCCCGATGGCCGTGGCGACGTCGCGACGCAGTTCGAGCATGTCCGCGGGCAGGTTCGACGGCTGGCGCTGGAGCGCTTGCACTTCTTTCACCGCTTGCGAAAACGCGGTCTCGGCATCCTTTTTCTGACTGGCCAGACGAAACTGCTCTTCGCGGCTTTCGCTGCTTTGCCGTTCCCAGTCCTCGACTTCCTGCCGCGCGCTGCCCAGCAATTCGGCGAAGGCCCGGGGCGAGTCGGGAAGGCTCCAGCCAAGCTTCTTGCAAGCCTCTTCCGCTTGTTTGCGTTTTCGCGAGCGATCCTCGCGCTGGGTTTCCAGCCCCTTTTTCTCCGCTTCCCACTGCGCGATCCGGTCGCCGCCCGCATCAAGCTGCCGCCGCTCCAGATCCCGCAAGGCCGTGGCGTGGTTATCCAGGGCGCTCTGGCGCCGGACGACCTCGCCTTGCGCGCCGCCGGCATGCACTTCGAGGGATGACAGATGCTCTTTGAGCAGATCGATCCGGCGGGTTTCCCGGTAGCCATCCACACCGAGGCGCAGTTCATCCCGTTCATTTCGCCGTAGTACGAGCGACTCCCTGCGCTGGTGCTGTTCCCGCGCCGGCGCGAGCGTTTGGATCTGCTCGCGGGCGGTGACCACCGCCTGGTGAGCCGCGTTGAGTTCGCCAAACCCGCTGACTAAACGCTCCGCCACCGCGAAGGTTTCGGGCTTGTCGAGCATGAAATCCCGGAGGAAGGCGTTCAAGTCGCCGAGATTCTTGGCCGACTGGGTCTTGTGCAGCAAACGCAGCGCCATTTCGCTCTCGATGCCGAGCAGGCGGCGGAATCGCTCGCAATACGGGCGGAATTCGTCGCGGGCGAACGCCTCCGGGAAGGATTGCTTGAGTTTACGGATATCGAAGTTGGATTGGCCGAAATCTTCCAGCTCACGCAGGTCGAAGGCCCGTTCGAAGAGGAGATAGTGACGTTTGACGTCCGTGGCGCTGCCTCGCAGCCAGAACACCTGGACGAGCGCCACGCGCTGCCCCCGCGGATTCCGGTAGGTCAGCGCCAGGGCGGACCAGGTGGTTCCCGGACGCAGATAGCGGGTGGCGATCTCGCCCGATTTCCCGTCCTTTTGCTCTGCCCACGCGCCGCGCAGGTAGGTGACGAGGTTGCGGTCGCGGCCGCTGCGTTCCGCCTCGCGCGCGGCGGCGTTGAAATCGATCCAGCGGGGAGGCACCAACAGCGCCGAAAAGGCGTCGAGAAGCGTCGACTTCCCCGACCCCGATCGGCCGACGAACAGAAAACCGCGTTCGCTGACGGGAACATCATGAAGACCGGAAAACGTGCCCCAGTTGAAAACCTGTAGGCGGGACATCCGGAATTGCTGTTCCCGGGCGGACAGGGAGGCGCTCTGGTGTTCCGGGATCATTCTTCGTACTCCTCGCCGGATTCGGACGGAGTTTCGCGCACGGGCACCTCGCCCGCGGCCATGCGCTGATACAAGCGGGTCAGTGCTTCTATTTTCTCGGCCGAAAAGAGGAGCTTCAAGGTGGGCGAAATTTCGAACCGATCGTCGCTGGAGCGAATCTTGCGAAGGATGCTGTGCGTCTTGATTTTCTCGATGGCGGCATGAACCCGTCTGGCGAATCCCGCGCGGTCGGTGCTGGAAGCGCGCTCATACAACGTAAGGAACTCCAGGATCTCGTCGCTCGACACCACCGCGCGGTCGCCTTGCGCATCCGCCTGGGTCAGCCGCTGGCGAAGGTAGAGCAGCAAAATGGATTCGATGAAGCTCAGCTGGGCACGGCGCAGCAAGAGCGGCACTTCCAGATCGCCGGTATCCGCCTGGCGAGTGAACGCGACCTGCACATCCGGGTCGATGACCAGTTCGAGGAAGAATTCGGCCAGGCGGCGGCAGATCAGAACCTTGTCCCGCACCAGGATCGGCCAGAGTTTCGGATGCCGGCACCCGTCGAGCGACGGCCCGGCGAGAAGCTGCACCAAGGCGCGCCGGGTATCCAGCGGCAGCTCGCCGCTGTCCCCGAGGAACAGGGCGTTGGCGAAAGCCGGCGCGGCCTCCGCCTCCGGTTCCTCGTCCGGCGGGACGGTTTCGTCCTCCTCAGGCCAGTTCATCGGCCCGCTCCCTCAAAAAGAAAATCTTTGGAATCCGGGCGCGGCGCTGCTGGTCGTCGCCGCCAAGCCAGCCCACGGTTTCATCCTGGCCGGCCTTGAACCCGTGCCGGCTGCCCAGGGCCAGCAGGCCCACCACGCTGCCCAGCCCCTGCGCCGCGGGGAACCGCTCCAGGACATCGGCGACGGATGCTTGGGATCGCTGCGCAAGGACCGCCCGCACATTGGCCTTCAGGGTGCGAAAGTCGATCTCGGACTGGGCGACCAGTTCGCTGACGGACTCCAGGTCGATCAGCGGTGCCTCCCCCTCCGCCATCTGGCCGGGCGGGGCTTGCAGGGACGGGTCGTACAGCACCCATTGGGACAGGGAGCGCAAACGGCTGCTCGTAAGTTCGAGCGTGTATTGGAGGGTCTCCGTGGCCTTGATCTCGTCCTTCAAGGCGAGCGCGGCGCGCTGGGCGTCTTTCAGCAGGTGATTGAGCCGGCGCTGTTCGAGGTACTCACGGCTCTGGACGAAATGCTTCAAGCTGCGGGCGAAGGTCCGGAGCACTTCATGGACCATGCCTCCCTGTTCGAGGAGGGTCCGCGTCAGCCGCCGCAGGAACCGCCGCTCCCTGGCTTCGAGCCGGCCCACGAACTCCCGCGACATCACGCTATCCAGCGCCTGGTCGAGCGTGGCCGCCTGCTCAGGGTCCGTAAGCAGGTGCCAGAACGCGGAAAACGTCCTGCCCGCTTCGCTCTCCGAAATCAGGTCGATGCCGGCGAACAGCGAATCCAGCACGTCGCCCCGATTGCCGTCGTTGTCCATGATGCGTTCGCGGAGTTCCCGATTGAGTTGATCGAACTCGTCGCGGACGCGCCGGAAGTCGCCGGCCAGATCATCGGCCAGCGTGATGATCTCCCGTGTGCGCTCCAGGGCTGTTGCGTGAGGCAGTACACGCATCTGGCCCGCCTGGATGGCGTTTATCTCCTTGTCGATGCGCGCCCGCTCGGCCATGAGCCGGTCGATACGGCGGGATTTATCGCTGTCGGTATCCTCGGCAAGCCTCGCCAGAGCCTCAATGACCAGCGTCAGGCGGCTCTCGGTCGCCGCCGAATGCGGCTGCGCCAGACCGGAGACAAAGCGAATGGCCTCGACCGCGGCAGTGGAGAGTTCATATTCCTCCTCGGAAGCGCCCGCCGGAAAGCGCCGCTCAAGATAAGCATCGGCAAGCCAGCCAGCGACATAGGCCTGCGCCGTCCGGGGGAAATCTTCGCCTTGCGCGCGAAGCTCCTCCAGCGCCCTTTCGATCCGTTCGTGAAAGATGGAAGCCGGAAGGCTCCGCTCGCTCTCGTAAAGATGGACTTGAAGCAGACCGATGACGGTAGGTCCGTTGTCCGAAGCAAGCAGCCGCCACAGGGGCTGTGTCCGCATGCGCTGGTAAGTCGCGATGGCCTTGTCTGCTTTCATCGTGCCGCGATCCCCCAAAACCCTCGGCTTTCACGAACGGTGATGATGCGCGGAATATGCGCGCCACGAACGAGCCATCCGCCCGGATATTCCACTCTTCGACAGTTCATGAGCCGTTCAACGCCCCATGCAACCCCTGCACCGAATACACTTCCAGCCCTCCCCCGGAGGTAATCCCTTCCGTTGCCGCTTCCGCGCCCCAGAGGGTGGTGTACATTGTCACTCGCGCTTGCAGGCCGGAGACGCGGATGGAGCGGGAGTCGCTCACCGCCTGGCGCTTTTCTTCCACAGTGTTGATGATGAGCGCGATTTCGTGGTTTTTGATCATATCCACCACGTGCGGGCGGCCTTCGGTGAATTTATTCACTGCCTGCACGGGTATGCCCGCCGCTTCGATGGCGGAAGCCGTGCCGCGTGTCGCGGCGATGGAAAACCCCGCATTCGACAGGTGACGGGCGATTTCCACCGCCTTGGCCTTGTCGCTGTCCTTGACCGACAAAAACACTTTACCGCCAGACGGCAGCTTGACGCCCGCCGCCAGTTGGGATTTGACGAAGGCTTCGGCAAAGCTCCTGCCCACGCCCATCACCTCGCCGGTGGATTTCATCTCCGGCCCCAGGATATTGTCGACACCGGGAAATTTGATGAAGGGAAACACCGCTTCCTTCACCGAAAAATAGGGCGGCACCACTTCCGCCGTCACGCCCTGTTCTTTCAACGTCTTTCCCGCCATGCAGCGGGCGGCGATCTTCGCCAGTTGCAAGCCCGTGGCCTTGGAAACGAAGGGCACGGTGCGCGAGGCCCTGGGATTCACTTCCAGCACATAGACCACGTCGTTCTGGATGGCGAACTGTACGTTCATCAGGCCCACCACGTTCAATGCCTTGGCCATCAATTTCGTCTGCCGCCGCAATTCGTCGGCGATGGCTTGCGAGAGCGAATAGGGCGGCAAGGAGCAGGCGGAATCGCCGGAATGCACACCCGCCTGTTCGATGTGTTCCATGACGCCGCCGATGATCACTTCCTCACCGTCGGAGAGCGCGTCCACATCGACTTCGCAGGCGTCGTTCAGGAAGCGATCCAGGAGCACCGGCGAATCGTTGGAGACCTTGACGGCCTCGCGCATGTAGCGTTCCAGGTCCTTTTGCTCATGGACGATTTCCATTGCCCGTCCGCCCAGCACGTAGGAAGGCCGCACCACCAGCGGATAGCCGATTTCTCCGGCCAGCGTCAGGGCTTCCTCTTCCGCGCGCGCCGTGCGGTTGGGCGGCTGTTTCAAGCCCAGTTCATGGAGGAGTTGCTGGAAACGCTCGCGGTCTTCGGCCACGTCGATGGATTCGGGCGAAGTCCCGATGATGGGAACATTGTTCGTCTCCAGGTCGAGCGCGAGTTTCAAGGGCGTCTGTCCGCCGTATTGGACGATCACGCCCAAGGGCTTTTCCACGGCGACGATCTCCAGCACGTCCTCGAGCGTCAAAGGCTCGAAATAGAGGCGGTCGGAAGTGTCGTAGTCGGTCGAGACGGTTTCCGGATTGCAATTGACCATGATGGTCTCGAAGCCGTCCTCGCGCATCGCCATCGCGGCGTGTACGCAGCAATAATCGAATTCGATGCCCTGCCCGATGCGGTTCGGCCCGCCGCCCAGCACCATGATTTTTTTCCGGCTGGAAGGCGCGGCCTCGCATTCTTCCTCATAGGTGGAATACAGATAGGCCGTATCGCTGGCAAATTCGGCAGCGCAGGTATCCACCCGCTTGTAGACCGGACGCACCCCCAGGGCATGACGGCGCGCGCGCGCTTCGCTTTCCGTGGTTTTCGTGAGATACGCCAGGCGCCGGTCGGAAAACCCCTTTTGTTTCAGGTAACGGATTTCTTCCCTGGAAAGACTGGCGAAATCGCGCTTTTCCAGTTCCAG
>JAIRLE010000210.1 GCA_031259605.1 Zoogloeaceae bacterium | reverse complement strand
AGGATGCGTGTTTTCGTCAGGAAGAAGGTTTTCATATTTGCCTCAAGATACGGTGACGTAGCCGTCCGACCAGTTATCCTGGTCGACGAGGTATTCGTCGATACAAAACCCCTCCGGCGATTCCTCCGCGTCGGGATTCACGACGCGGGGAAAATCCCGGAATCCGGGTTGCGTTTTCAGGCGCGCCACGGCGGTCAGCGCGGCTTTTCTGGACGAGTAGATGCCGATGGTTTTCACGTCCTCCTCCCCGCCGGGCAGGACATGCAGGTGCTGGAGCAGCCAGACATGCCGCATGTCTGGCGTCCTTGCGTATCCTTGCGCGGATTTTTCCGGTGGCGTCATGTGCTTTTTCCCTTCAGAACCGCATTTCTCCAACGGCGCGAATGTCGGACGCGGGCATTCTGCAGGCGACGATGATTTCCTGCGGTTCATCGAGCCATCCCTTTCGGACCGTCAATTCGCCCGGCTCGCTGATGAGCCAGTACGAACCCTCGTATTGCGCATTGATGTCGGCATGACGCGCGCTGCCCTCGCAGATCGCGACATCGATCACCCGCACGCCATCCCCGCCGAATACATTGCCGCTGGAAATGCTGCCGCATTGGGCGATCAGGCGTTTGACGGACATGTGTTTTCCGGAATCCGGGTCGGTATATTCGACATAGAGTTCCAGACGGTAGGAGCCAGCCGAGCCATCCATGATGTCGCCGCCCGTATTGGCGTAGAAATAAGCCTTGACCGTTTTATCCTGACCGTCCGCCGCTGCGTTGCCGGGAGCGGCTTCCTGCTGTTCCGCGTTCGCGCCCAGGCAAAGGGCGAACAGGCCCAGAAAAAGCAATGTACGCGCAATCATCCCTTTTCCCCCAAAAGCGGCACGACCGAAAAGGACACGAAGATGCACACATCATTCTCCTTCGTAATAATCAACGGCGTCGTTTTCCCGGAAAAAAAGCCCTCTTTTTCCGTTGAGGTCGAAGCCGATTTTTCCGGAATCGGGGTAACACATCAAATCATTGACCGCGGTGGTGTCGAAGTCGATATAGCGCAGGTTCTCGTTTTCCGATGTGTTCCAGATTTTGTGCGCGCCCGCCGCGCCGGGAGGAAATACGATGACATCACCCGCCGAGACGTACCGGTCTCCTTCCGGCGTTTCGACCCTGCCTTTTCCAGAGATGACATAAAACACCTCGGTGATGTCGAAATGATAATGGCGCGGATAAGCCGATTTGCCCGGAAAGATTTCCATGAAGGCAACCGTGCATTGATTGTCCGTCTTGGAGACGACGAGGCGCTTGTCGTAGATGAAATCGCCACGCTCCACATGCTCTGGCGCAATGGCTTCCTGACGGGTGACGATTATCCTGTCAAGCTTCATTAATTTCTCCTTTTTCGGCACGGAACGCAATGGCCGTTGGCGCTAAAGCTGCACGCCCGAAAAGCCAGAAAAAAAGGAAGTTTCGGGGCATTCTTGCGCCATTGCCACCGCAAGTTGTGCGAGCGCGGCAAGCGTTCAAGCGTTTTTTCGCGGGAGTGTTCATGCCGTTGTTCCCGTCTGCGCCTGTTTACGCAAATCTTCCGCCGAAAGGTGCACCAGTTTTCCCTCCTGCACGATCACGATTCCCGTGTTGGTTTGAATCGCAATCCGGCGCGCTTCCTCCGCCGCGCGCTGGATTGCGGCCAGCGAACCGCGCAAATCTGGGTTTTTGGCCTTGGAAATATCCTGCTGCGTCATGTGTTTTCTCCCCATTCGGTCACGATGGGCGTCTTGCCAGAATTGTCATAGATTACCCAATCATCCACATTGCCGCGGTAATGCTGTTCAAAATTACGCAATCCCGCCGCGAAACGACGCCGGATGACGGGTTCGGGAATGTCGTGCCCCCCTTGCTGGACGCGGCGAAAAACCCGGGAAACGGCGGTTTCGACATCGGACAAGGTCAGGAAATACAGGCTGACATGGTAGTTTTGCGCCCGCCACTGCCGGATATGCCGCAGATAGCCCAAGCCGGACAAGGTGGTTTCAAAGGCAAAACTTTCACCAAGCCGGACACAGGCCAGAATTTCCGCCAGCATGATCCGGCCAGCTTTGATTGCCGCTGCTTCTGGCGCGAAAGGGGATAGTCCGGCGGCAATCAGATCGGCATTGATGAATCGCAGGCAGTGCGCTTCCACGGGCAGAAACGAACGCGCAAAGGTCGTTTTCCCCGCGCCATTCGGGCCAGCGACAAGGATGATTTTCTTGCCCATTCCCTATTCCGCCATTTCCCGATTCACCGCCGCGCCCCTCAAAGCTGCACGCCCGAAAACGACATGAAGCCCAGGGACATCAGCCCGATGATGATGAAGGTGATGCCCAAGCCTTGCAGCCCGGCGGGCACGTCCGAATATTTCAGCTTTTCGCGGATGCCCGCCAGCAGCGCAATCGCCAGCGCCCAGGAGACGCCGGAGCCGACGCCATAGACCACGCTTTCCGAAAAATTGTAGTCGCGCTCGACCATGAAGAGGGAACCGGCCATGATGACGCAATTGACGGTGATGAGCGGCAGGAAAATGCCGAGCGCGTTGTAGAGGGCGGGCAGGTATTTGTCGAGCAGCATCTCCAGTATCTGCACGATGGCGGCGATGACGCCGATGTAGGTAAGAAAGCCGATGTAGGAAAGGTCGACATCCGGCAGCCCCGCCCAGGCAAGCGCGCCGTCCTTCAGAAGATGGGTATAGATGAGGTTGTTGGCAGGCAGGGTGATGGTCTGCACGACGATGACCGCGATGCCCAGCCCGATGGCGGTTTCCACCTTCTTGGAGATGGCGATGAACGAGCACATCCCCAGAAAGAAGGCGAGCGCCATGTTCTCGATGAAGACGGCGCGGACGAAGAGGCTCAGTAGGTGTTCCATGTCGGTTCCTTTATTGGGTTTGCGGCGAGAAATCTTCCAGGACGAGACCCGTGAAATAGCGGGAATCGTTCATGGCGCTGACGCGGATGCGCAGACGGTAGCGTTTTCCGGGTTCCAGTCCCGATTTTTTGTTGACCTTGAGATCGATTGCGCGAAAGGCGCGAGCGGAGCGGGTTTCATGCAGCGCCTTTTCCGCCGCCCCGGCATTTTCTCCGAACCGGCGGATTAGGGTCTTGACCTTTTCGTCGGCGATACGCTCGAGCGGCGTGTCGGAGAGGAGCGCGAAAATCGGGAGGCAGACGCCTCCCGGCTTGCATTCTGGGTACGCCAGCGCGACGACATGGGCTTCCACAGTATAAATGACCGGCGCTCGCAGCCGGTTGAAATCGTCGACCGAGTAGACGCGCGGATTTTTGGCGGACATGGTGGGCGCGGCGGAGGCGGGCGCGGCGGAAAAATCTTCCACGACGAAACCGGTCCGGTAGCGCCAGGAATCTTGGGTTGCGCGAATGCGCAGGCGGTAGCGTTTTCCGGCTTCCAACCGCGTCGTTCTTTCGGCATTGAGCGTGAGAAAGGCGTGGCCGGAGCGCGTTTCGTTCAGCATGTTTTCCATTGACCGGGTGTTGTATTCGTACATGGGAAACTGGCGGATCAGGCTCGTGACCCTCTCGTCGGCGACGCGCTCAGGCGGCGTGTCGGAAAAGAGCGCGAAAGCCGGGGCGCATTTGCCCTGGGCGTCGCACAGCGGATGTTCCACTGCGATGACATAGGCTTCCAGCGTATAACGGGAAACCGGGCGCGACGAGCCGAGCGTCCGGTTGAACTCGCCAAGCGAAAGAACGCGCGTATCCGCGGACGGCGCGGCAGGAGGATTTTCCGCCCGCGCGGCGGCGACGCAAGAAAAACAGAACAGCGCGGCGAGGGCAAGCCGCCTTGCCGCGCCCAGGAATGTGAGGGCGGACAGCCCGCCTGGGTTTCCTCCCGGCCCGCGGCAGTTACGGCGCTCGCACACGGAACGGCACCCGTCTTTTCGGCGCAAGGCACCGAAGGCTCGCGGCAATCCAGCGGGTCTTGCAAGTTGCCGGGGCGTTTCCAACGACGGAACCGCCGCATGGATTGCCACGCCGCTATGCGCCTCGCAATGACGCGGGACAGGTTTTTTCTGTCCTCTGTCTTCTGTCTTCTGTCCTCTGACCCGCATGCCGATTGCCTTTATCCGCGTGAACCGGCGTTTGCCGTTTTTTCTTCCGGCCCGCGAAAGAGCAGGAGTTGCGAGCGCAAGTTTTGCACCGGCTCGCCCTTCTGGTTGAAAGTCTCGCTGTGCAGGCTGACGAGGCCGCGATCGGGTTTGCTCCGGGAGGGCCTGATTTCGGTAATCACGCTCTCGACATGGAGCGTATCGCCAGGCCGCACCGGGCGCGGCCAGGAAAGCTCGACGCTCGCGCCGATCAGCCCGCCGGCGAAGGGAACGCTTTCCACCATCAGGCGCATGGTGATCGC
>JAIRLE010000176.1 GCA_031259605.1 Zoogloeaceae bacterium | reverse complement strand
ATAGAAATACATGATGAAAATATTGCATACGTGAGAATATTCAACCAGGAAAATAAAACAAGACATGAATGGCTGAGGCATTTTATCTGCCATGGCAATGCCTTGTGCCATCCAAGCGTCCTGATAAGAAAATCCTGTTATTTTGCTTGCGGATTCTATCGCGCGGGGTTGGCGCAGTTTGGCGATTATGATATGTGGGTGCGCCTGTGCATGAAATACCAGATTTTCATTCTCGATGAGCGTTTGGTAAGATTCAGAATTCACCACGATAATTCAAACGCCAGCGCAGTGAAGCCGGATAGTGCGAGACGCATGAAATTTGAATATCCTTTGGTGCTGGAAAACTATCGCCATATTCGTGACGTCGGGGATTTGTTGCGGATATTCCCGGAGGCTCGGGAATATTGCGGCCACCCGGATGCCGATCCCGATTTTGTCCTGGCAATGTCCATATTGAAATTTTCATGTAACGCCTCCGCCAAATCATTTGCCAAAAGAATTTTGTTTGAATTGATTTCCAATCCGTCGCGCGCGGAAAAAATAGAGTCTATACATAATTTCAGTATCGTCAATTTTGTTGAGATCACAGGACAGGATGACGCTGCTCCATATGTGGAATGCAGTTCGCTGCAAGCGGGTATTGCGGCATTTTCCAATGAAGATTTTGCGACGGCCATTTCTCTTTTTACCGCGCTTCTCGAAACGGAACCGACAAACCCCTTGCCGCCCGCCTATCTGGCCTTCATTGCCGCGCGGCAGGAAGATGCCAAAGCGGCGGCGGATTTCATCGAAATCTCCGGGCGTCTTGCCCCGGAACGCGCCGACCTGAAGGCGACGTTGGGAGAGTCCTTCCTGAAAGCGGGCAATCCCGCTCTGGCGGCAAGGTATCTGGAAGAAGCGATCTCGGCGCGCCCCGATTTACTGGACGCCTACCCCGCCTATGCGCAGAGTCTGCATTTGACGGGGCAAAGCGAGGCGGCGGTCACGCTGTTGCAGTCCGCGGCGGGAATAGCTTCTCCAACACAGGCCGCCATCCGGAACGTCCTCCTTGAAATTCTGATCCAGCGAGGGGATCTGGACGAATTCACACGCGCCTGTTTGCGTTTTTCGCGCGGGCTTGCCGACGATCTTCTGGCGGCGCGCTGTCTTTCCCGCTTCGATCCAGAGGGCGAACATCTGCTGGAAACCCTGGGCCATGTGCAGCGACAACTGGCCGATGCCTGTACGGACGAGACGGACAAGCCCGCCGGGAAGAGACGAACGCCGGGAACTCCTTTGAGAATCGCTTTTCTGGCAGGCGATTTCGCGCAGGAAGAACGCTTGCAAAGACTCCCGGCGCTGCTTCGTCATTTGCCCGCGGAAAGGTTCCGCACTTTCCTGTTCACCAGCGATCCGCATGGGGATTGCGCCAATTTTTGCGCCTTGCTGGCGGATCGGGTTCTGCCGATTCACGCCATGCACGACGCGGATGTGCTCCAAGCCATCCACGCGGCGGCGCCGGACATCCTGATCGACCTGGACGCCTATGGTCCGACGGAACGGCTGACGGTTTTCCTGCAAGCGGAAGTTCCCGAAAAGTTCCTCTGGGGCGAAGCGCCCATGCCGCCCCTGTCGCCGCGCTGCCGGGTATTGACGGGCGCGCGTCTGGCCGATGCCGAATCTTTCGCCGCCTTGCCTCACGCAACCTTGCCCGAAATGGGCGAATACTGCGATTTGCCGGATTTGCCGATGGAGACGCCATCACGCCCTGCCGAAAAACCCGCGCGCCTGGCTTGCCTCACACCGGCCATGCGCATCGGTCGGGAAGGCTGGCGGCTTTTTGCCGAGGTACTCAAAATGTGTCCCGCAAGCGCCTTGCGCCTCAACCTGCAATATCTGGGAGACGCCGCGCGGGACTTCATCCGTGCGGAATTCGCCCGCGCGGGCGTTGCCGCGGAACGCCTGGATTTCGTCCGCGCGCATACGCCAAAAGACCTGTGCCGCTTCTGGCGGGAAGTCGATCTGGGCCTTGCGCCGCCGACCGACGCGGGCGATCCGGCCTTGCCCGCCTGCCTGTGGATGGGACGCCCCTATCTCGCACTGGCATCGCCGCTCCCCTGGTCGCGCCGTCCCGCCGCGCTCCTGGAACTGGCGGGCGCGAGGGAATGGATTGCGCAAACCCCCGAAGATTACATCAACCGCGCCCAGCAGCTTCCCATCGCGCCCAACCCCGATTTTCGCGCCCGCATGGAAAAAGCAGGCATGAACAACCCGCAAATCTTCGCGCAAGGATTTGCCGAAAGCATGACAGCGCTATTTGCGCGATAATGCCGCGGCATTTTTCCCCAGAGAATTGACATGAACACAGACGCGCAACCCCGGTTTTCCGTCATCATTTGCAGCATCAACGCCTGGAAATTCGCGCAGGTCAGTCAATGTTACGCGCGCCTGCTGGCGAGCTGGCCGCATGAAATCATCGGCATACACGACGCTTCTTCCATTGCCGAAGGCTACAACCGGGGCATAGCCCGTTCCCGCGGCGACATCCTGATTTTCTCTCACGACGACGTCATGATCATCGACCCCGATTTCGCCGCCAAGATCAGCGAACGCCTGCAAACCTGGACGATTCTTGGATTTACGGGAACCAGCCGCCTGATTAACGCCATCTGGTTCGGGGCCGGACTTTCCCATCAACACGGCGTTGTGGCGCATCCGTATAAAACCCATTTCAAGCTGAGTGTATACGGCGTTTCCGGCTGGCCGGTGATCGGCGGCATCCAGGCCATTGACGGACAATGCATGATCACAACCCACGAGGCGGCCCAGGCGATCGGCTTTGACGCCGCGACCTTTGACGGCTTTCATCTTTACGACCTGGATTTCAGCTTCGCGGCCTATCACGCCGGGTATGAACTTGGCGTCTGCTGCGACATTCCCTTCTTTCACGAGTCGGTCGGCAACTATGACCGCCAGCATCGAAAATATGCCAAACGCTTCGTCGCCAAATACGCGGAACTGAAGGATGCGCCGCCAGAACACATTGTCAAAATACCAAAAGGGCGCGCGGCCTTGTTTTCAGACGAACAGGCCATCCTTGCCGCCTGGCGTCCGGATGTGCTGAAACGGACGGACATCGCCATGAGACAAGAGTTTGCCGAAAGCATGAGCACGCCGTTTGCACAATAAACGCCCGGCCTCATTGGAAAAAACCAGGCGTTGTCAATCCATCGCAACGGAAAAAACGCAGGGCAATCCGGCGCGCCGTCCGGCAGGGCTGGCGCATGAAGTGTTCTTCCCATACATGCCCATCCATCGCGCGCAGAAGCGGATTGTGGCCGCCCGCCGTCCCCTCTCCCGCTTGGCGCAGGTCATCATGCGACTGCCTCGGGAAAGCGCGCTTCAGGGCGAAGCGCCGCCCCGCTGATCTGGTATGATTGCAATTTTTCCATCCTTGATGGGTTGGTCGCTGGATGAGTTTTTTCGCGCTCATTGTCGTTTTCCTGCTGGAGCAGTTGCAGCCGCTGAATTATCCGCGCTGGATAGCGCGGCCTGTGCGGGCGTGGACGGGCTTCTGGGCGCGGCACATGGACGCGGGAAAGTATACGCAGGGTGTGCTGGGCGCGGCGATCACGGTTTTCGTGCCAGTGCTCCTGCTGGGTGTGGCGTATGCGGTTTTTTACCGTTTCAATGTGATTCTGGCGTTTCTGCTCAATGTGCTGGCGCTTTACCTGACCCTGGGCTTTCGCCAGTTCAGCCACTTTTATACGGATATTCAACTGGCGTTGCGTCTGGGCGATGTGGCGCGGGCGCGGGCGCTCTTGTCCGAATGGCGCGGAGAGGCCGTTTCCGCCGACGACGCGGGCGATCTGGCACGGATGGCGATTGAGACGGCGCTGGCTTCGGCGCACCGGCATGTCTTTGCCGTGCTGTTGTGGTTTGTGCTGTTGCCGGGACCCTTGGGAGCGGTTTTGTATCGTTTGTCGCATTTGTTGTGCGAAAACTGGCACATGCGCGGAGCGTTCGGATGCTTCTCACGCCAGCTTTTCTGGGTGCTGGATTGGCTGCCCGCGCGCGTGACCGCCGTGATTTTCGCGGGCATGGGCAATTTTGTCGATGCGTTTTATTGCTGGCGCAGATATGCGACGCGCTGGTATGATCCCGGTCTCGGCATTGTCATCGCCAGTGGGGCGGGCGCTCTGGGTGTGCGTCTTTGCCTCGGCGTTCCGGAGAGCGCCGTCTGGCCAGGCGATGCGAGCCGTAAGGAAAACGGCGGTGGTGATTCGGGTATCGGTGAAGCGGCAGATGTGGAATTCATGCAAAGCGCCGTGGGTCTGGTCTGGCGCGCCATTGTCTTGTGGCTGTTGTCGTTGTTGTTGCTCGGGTTTGCCAAACTGGCGGCCTATCCATCTTGAAAGAGGAGTTGTTGAAAATGCTTAAGGATATTGTTGTACTCAGTGCCGCCCGCTCCGCCATTGGCGCGTTCAACGGTTCACTGAAGGACCAGGAACCCGCCGAACTGGGCGGGCTGGTCATCAAGGAAACCATCGCGCGCTCCGGCGTCGACCCCAAACAGATCAGCTTTGCCGCCATGGGGAACATCATCCCCACGGAAAGCCGTTACCCCTACGTTTCGCGCGTGGCCACCATCCAGGGCGGCCTGTCCATGGATTCCGTCGTCTTCGCGGTCAATCGCCTGTGCGGTTCCGCCATGCAGGCCATTGTCTCCTGCGCCCAAGCGATCATGCTCGACGACGCGGATTACGCGCTGGCGGGCGGCGTGGAAGTCATGTCGCGCGGCGCTTACCTGCTGCCCGCGCTGCGCTCCGGCGCGCGCATGGGCGATACCACCGCCATCGACGCGATGGTGTCGGTGATTACCGACCCCTTCGGTGTCGGTCACATGGGCATCACCGCCGAAAACCTGGCGACCAAGTGGGGCATTACCCGCGAAGAGCAGGACGCCTTCGCGCTGGAATCGCAAAAACGCGCCGCCGCCGCCCGCGCTGCCGGGTATTTCAAGGGACAGATTGTCCCCATTACGTTGAAGAGCAGGAAAGGCGACATCGTGTTCGATGCCGATGAACACCTGAAGCCTGAAACCACGCTGGAAGCGCTGGCGAAGATGCGTCCCGCCTTCAAGAAGGACGGCACGGTAACGGCGGGCAACGCCTCCGGCATCAACGATGCCGCGGCCTTCCTGGTGCTGGCGGATGCCGCCAAGGCCGCTGCCGCCGGCTACAAGCCGCTGGCGCGGCTGGTGGCTTACGGCATTGCCGGCGTTCCCAATGACGTAATGGGCGAAGGCCCGATTCCCTCGACCAAGCTGGCGCTGAAAAAAGCCGGACTGACGCTGGATCAGATCGACGTCATCGAAGCCAACGAAGCCTTTGCCGCGCAATCCCTGACGGTCGCCAAGGGGCTTGACCTCGACCCCGCCAAGACCAACCCCAATGGCGGTGCCATTGCCCTGGGACACCCGGTCAGCGCCACGGGCAGCGTGATCGTCACCAAGCTCCTGCACGAACTGCAACGCGTCAATGGCCGTTACGGCCTGGCCACCATGTGTATCGGCGGCGGCCAAGGCATCACCACCATCTACGAGCGCCTGTAAGTTCCGCGCACGGACTGAAGAACCAGAAACTGCGGATTGGGCTTTTCCCCCAATTCGCAGTTTTTTTAACGCAAAGGGATGAAAAGATAGGCGTTCAGGCTCGTGTAGCGGTACGAATCCGAAGCATGACTGAACATGGAAACGGCGTTGTTGGTGACTTCCAGCGCGCCCCGCCAGAGAATGGGCGCGCGCCGATGGGATTGCAGACCAACCAGCGCGCTCCAGATGGAATAACGCGCATCACTATCGACGCGCTGTTTGCCGCCATCCGCAGTTTTGATGCTTATTTTCGAGTTCCGCTCCGGGTGCCAGGGGATTGAAGAATTTCTGTTTTTCCCTGTTTCTGTAACTTCGGGTCCGTTCCGCATTCTTTAATTCTGTTTCTGGAGTGTCATGGTTCCCCATCTGAAGACCGCATTGTCCGGCCCCATCCTGGAGCTGGAGCGTCGATTCTTGACGCAGAGCGCCCCCATCGAGCAATGGTTTCGCGCCGCGTGGCTGGAACAGGCGCCGCCATTTTATGCCTCCTGCGATCTGCGCAATGCCGGCTTCAAGCTCGCGCCCGTAGACACCAACCTTTTTCCCGGCGGCTTCAACAATCTGAATCCAGCCTTCTTGCCGCTCTGCGTGCAGGCAACCATGAGCGCGGTGGAAAAATTCTGTCCGGCAGCCTGCAAGCTCCTGTTGATTCCGGAAAACCATACGCGCAATGGTTTTTATCTGCAAAATCTGGCACAGCTCGCCGTCATTCTGCGCCAGACCGGGCTGGAAGTACGTTTTGGCAGCTTGTCGCCGGAAGTGACCGCGCCCGTTTCCATCGAACTGCCCTATGGACAATCCCTGCGCCTCGAACCGCTGCTGCGGCGCGGCAATCGCCTGGGACTGGCGGATTACAACCCATGCGCGATTCTGTTGAACAACGATCTGTCGGCGGGCGTTCCGCCCATCCTGCAAGGACTGGACGAACAAACCCTGCTGCCGCCGCTCCATGCCGGATGGGCGACGCGGCGCAAGACCCGGCATTTTGCCGCCTATGACGAAGTGACCCGTGAATTCGCCGATCTGATCAACATCGACCCTTGGTGCATCACGCCCTGTTTTTCAGCCTGCGACCAGATCCATTTTCAGACCCGGCAAGGGGAGGAAATCCTGGCGGAACGCGTAGACGAGCTGCTTTCCCGTATCCGCGCGAAGTATCGCGAATACGACATCGACGAGCGTCCCTACGTGGTCATCAAGGCGGATGCGGGCACTTACGGCATGGGGGTGATGACAGTGCGCGACGCGCGCGAGGTAACCCGGATGAACCGCCGCCAACGCAACAAGATGAGCGTGGTCAAGGAAGGATTGGCGGTATCCGAGGTCATCCTCCAGGAAGGCGTACATACCTTCGAGACTGTGCGGGACGCAGTGGCCGAACCGGTGGTGTATATGATCGGTCGTTATGTGGTAGGCGGTTTCTACCGGGTGCACACGGCGCGCGGCAAGGACGAAAACCTGAACGCGCCCGGCATGAGCTTTGCGCCACTGGCCTTCGAAACCGGCTGTAACCTGCCCGACCAATGTGAAACCCCGGATGCGCCGCCCAACCGCTTTTATGCCTATGGCGTCGTCGGGCGGCTGGCCTGTCTGGCAGCAGCAAAGGAACTGTCCCTTGCGGGCGGCGAAGCCCTGTCATGAGGCGCAATGGAAAGCGGAGGACTGCGCGCCCGATTTTCCAGTCGCTGTTCTCTCATGACCAAAGGCTTCCCCTCGCCCCCTTGGGGGAGAGGGTGGCCGAAGGCCAGGCGAGGGGGATTCAGGCATGCGGAGCGAAGCAACGGATACTTTTGCTTTGCGGCGGCAAAGTTTTTAATCACACCCCGGTCATGAGGTTTTGCGTTGACCTCATTGGTCTGTGCTGCCTCTTGTGGCTTGCCGCCTGCGCGCCTTCCCGGCCGCTTGTCAGCCAGGAATCCTTTGTCTTTGGCACGCGCGTGGAAATCCTCATCGCCGACGCTCCGGAAGATGCGGCGCGCGCCGCCGCCGCTGCCGTGTTGCGCGATTTCGACGAACTGCACCGCAATTACCACGCCTGGCAGCCTTCGGCGCTAACCGCCGTCAATGACGCCATTGCCGCGGGGCAGACCCTGGAAGTCAGCGCGGAACTGGCCGCCCTGATTGCCGACGCGCAGCGGCTGTCCGCCGCGTCGAACCATCGCTTCGATCCGGGCATCGGACGGTTGATTGCGTTGTGGGGGTTCCAGTCGGATGAATTCACGCCGCGTCTGCCGGATGCGGCGGCGCTGGTGAAATGGCGGGCGCATCCGGCTTCCATTGCCCAACTGCGCCTGGAAGGACGCATGCTGTCCGCGACGAACAGGTCTGTGGCGTTGGATTTCGGCGGCTACCTCAAGGGCGTGGCGCTGGATCGCGCGGCGGCGCGGCTCAAGGCGCTGGGCATCAGGAACGCGCTGATCAACATTGGCGGCAACGTCATGGCCATGGGCGACAAGCACGGCAAGCCGTGGAAGGTCGGCATCCAGCATCCGCGCCGACCGGGAGCGTTGGCCGTACTCGATCTTCGCGATGGCGAAGCCCTGGGTACTTCCGGCGATTACCAACGCTATTTCGAACTGGATGGACAACGTTACAGCCACTTGCTCGATCCGGCCAAAGGCCAGCCGCCGCGCCATACCCAGGCCGTTACCCTGCTCATCTCCCCCGCGCCGGACGCCGGAACGCGCTCGGACGCGCTCTCCAAGCCCATATTTCTCGCGGGCGCAAAACACTGGCGCGCCGTCGCCCACGACCTGGACGCGGATAACGTGCTGCGAATCGACGCCAGCGGCCTGATCGAAATGACCGACACCCTGCGCGCGCGCCTGACTTTCCTGGATTGACAGGGATCGGGGAACAGAGGAGAGAATAAATTACCCTCTCTCGCGCCCCTTTGGGGCATGCTCTCCCGCCAAGCGGGAGAGGGGACGACAGGCGGCGGCGCGGGCTGAAAATACGATGGCGACTTCATCGTAAAACCAACTCCGGTTTGAACCCCCGCCCCGTAAGAAAGGTGCGAAGGTCGAAACCCCGGCCGCGGCCGGGGTTTCGACCGCAGCCATTCTCGAGGGGAGAGAACCCCCTTCCCAATGGAGTTGGACCGGCAGCCCTGAAGGGCTGCCGCTGATTTCTTGCCGCGGTTGCCCTGTTCGCCAGATTGGGAAAACAAAGCGCAACGCGGTAAAATCCTTCAAGGCTTCACCGCCATGAATCGACTATCCTCCCTCCTGTCTTGGGGTAGAACAAGCAGTCGTGTCACCAGCCGCCATCTGGTCTAGCGCCTTGATGCTGAACATGCTTATTTGCTCATCCACTTGCGCAGCAGACGCTTTTTCAGGAAAGCGCGTTCCTGTGGATTGCGTCCCTTGTGGTTGGTGATGCGATCTGTCGTGTCGGGCTGGCGTTTGACTGGCCAGTAGGAGCGGCCATCCTTACACCCCGGACCAGACGTTGCTGATCTGCTTTTCCAGCAAAGGCAGATGGACGCTCAGCGCATCCAGCGATGCGTTGGCCAGCGCCGTGCGTTCGCGGGTTCGCCGGCGCGGATGCCCCAGAACTTCTTGTCCTCGCGCTCGCTGCGGCACGTCGTGTGCGCAATGATGGGTGTCTTGCGGCGGCTACGACTCATGGTATGTTGAGCATCATTCTGTCGGCGAGCGCCAGACACTTGGCTGTCAGCCAACCCAAGTAGCAAAGTTCTTGTACCCATCATCTGCCGTCCAGCAATAGATCTTGTAGCCAAGCGACGAGAGAGGGAATAATTTCCCGCGGCGTTGCTCAGATGCGGTTTTTCCCAAGGTATAGCCTGGGACTTTTGCATAAGCTACCCACTTTCCGTTA
>JAIRLE010000135.1 GCA_031259605.1 Zoogloeaceae bacterium | reverse complement strand
GTCGACGAGTTCCCAGGTTGCAAGCCGCTGGCGTCCGCCGCCGGGCAGACGCGCCTCGACATAGCCCAGGAGTTCCAGCATCAGCCCTTCGAGCTTGCCGTAATCGCCCACTTTCGGCGTCGCCATCAACGGGTATTGCGTGACCAGCTTCATGCCCGCGCGCGCGGGCAGTTTGCTGATGGTGTAGGTTCTTGTGCTTCCGTCCTGACACTCGATGTCAACGTCCTTCGGTTCGCGCAGTTCGGCCATCATCAACTCCTGGCGTTCGATTCAAAGACGAAGGCGTAGGTCTTCGATTTGAGCCTGCCCGCGGAGGCGGCGGCGTTCAACGGAATGCCGTCGGTAATCGCGCCGCCGGTGAGACTGACCACCTTGCCGTCCGGGTATTTCGCCGTCAGATCGATGGCGTCCCGGTTGTAGGCGCTGCCCTTCTTCACCCGGTTGTTCTCCAGCAGGATTTCCAGGTTCCTGTCGTCGTCGGAGCCGGGAATCACGGCCAGGGTGATGGTGGTGGGCGTCGCCACGCCCCAGACGACCAGATCGCCGTTCAAGCCCATGCCCTTGTCCATGATCTGGATCGAGGGCGCGTCGAACGGATCGGCGTCATCGGCAAACTGCGTGATCTGAATGCCGGAGGGGAAGGTCTTGCTGGCCTTCAGGGTAAGCTCCAGGCCAAAGCCGGAAATATCGACAGACATGTTTCATTCTCCTTTGACGGTTAAATCAGTTCGTGCGAGCCTTCGACGCGGCGGATCACGTCGTCCTTGGAATAGATGAGGATGTAGCGGGCGTAGTATTCCGTCCTGCCGTCCTCTGTGACTTCCGTGAGGATCGAGCAGTCGAGCCAGAAGCCCTTGTCGGCGACCTGCCGCCAGGCGTCCGCGTCTCCCGTCTCCTCGGTGATGAACGCCTTTTGCGTCTCGGTGAGCGGCTTGCCCACGGAAATCGCGCCGTTGTGGAGCGCGGCGTCGACGACCGGCAGCAGGATGTTGATGATCTGGGATCTCCCGCGCGCGTTGGCGGAAACCTTCTGCAACGACAGCAGGAGGCTCATGATCTGCGTCCCGGCCAGGTCTTTCAGCCAGATTTCATTGGCGTAGGCGTTCATGTCCGTGGGCGCCGATGAGCCGCCCATCAACAGCCCGCGCTGGTAGAAGGCGAGATACTGCCCGGCAGTCTGGGTGACGCCGTAGTAATTGCAGCGCGCCTTGTCCAAGGCGTCGGATTGTGCCGTCGTCGTGACCGACGGCTGCAAATTGAACTGCTGGAACATGTAATTGCAGGTGGAATTGCGGCGCGTGTAGTCGGTGGCGGCAAGAACGACGGCCGGGCACATTTCCGGATAGCCGGTGTCCGCGCCCGCGTACAGCAGCGTCACCGCGACCCCGGAGAAGCCCGCGAGCGCGGCGAATTTCGCCTCGGCCTCGCTTCGCGTCCTGACCGGGACGAGGTAGAGGAACTTGACGTTCTGCGCGTCCGTCCAGGCGGCGACGGCGGCGATGTCCTCGTCGTCGAGATCGGCAAGGAACAGGAAAGCGCCGAAGTTGTTGGTCAGTTCCGCCGAATCGGAAACAGTCTCGGCCGCGCTCCTGGGTTCCGATCCGGTAATGAAGAGCGCCCCATTCTCGCGGGTAAAATCAAGCGCGGCGGCAAGCGGCGATTCCTCGACGCCGATCGTTGCCGCGCCGCCGGAGGGGAGGGCAAGGACGAAGCGGCGGGAGCTTGCGTCATAGGCGACGGTCGCGTCCGAAAACGAACCCGAAAGCGCCCGTATCGCCGTCTGGACGGTGGCGGCGACGGCGGCCAAGGAATCGGCCGCGGAAAGGTCGATATCGGTCGTGGGAAAGACCGTGCCGCCCAGGTTGATCGACAGCGCGCCGCCCGCCGCCTTGATGGCGCTGAGCGATTTGGCGTCGCCGCCGCCATAAACAGAGGGAGCCGTGCCCTCCGGCGCGTAGCGGGCGAAGGAAATCTTCCGCGCCCTGGTCGCCTGCTTGGACACCCAGGCAAAATAGAACTGGGCGCGCAGATATTCCGCGCTTTCCATGCCGAAAAACGCCTTCACGTCGTCCAGACTGGTGAATTCCAGCGCCTCGTCCGGCGATACCAGCGCATTTTCCGTGAAGACGCGCAGAATCAACTCCCGCTGCCGAACGCCGACGTTGCCGACCACGCCGCTGGTGATGCGAACGTACTTTTCAAAACTGATGGCCATGATTGCCTCCGTGAAAAAAATCGTGGGAAATGCTTGCTATAAGACGTGGATTGAAACCAAAAAACACTTGACGATATTAACGTTTTCCGTTAATATGTGTTCATGATTACGAATTTTCATTGTCCCGACACGGAAAAGCTGTTTCACGGCAGCCGCGTGGCGCGATTCAACGCCATTGCGTCCGTCGCCATGCGGAAACTGCAACAACTCCACGCTGCGACAAATATTGATTTTCTGCGCGTGCCGCCGGGCAACCGTCTGGAAAAACTTTCCGGCGACCGCGCCGGGCAATGGAGCATCCGTATCAATGACCAGTGGCGCGTCTGTTTCCGCTTCGACGCGGGCAAGGCGACATCGGTTGAAATTGTCGATTACCATTAAAGGAGACATCATGCCCCGCGACGTTCCCCTCGTTCATCCCGGAGAAATCCTTCTCGAAGACTGGCTCAAGCCGCATGGCGTCACGCAATACGCATTGGCGAAAGCCATTCATGTGCCGCCGCGCCGCATCAATGAAATCGTGCATGGCAAGCGCGGCATCAGCGTCGACACCGCGTTGCGCCTGGCCGCGTTCTTTGGCACGGACGCGCAAAGCTGGATCAACCTGCAAACGTATTACGACACCGAAGCTCACCGGGAAACCATGCGGCAAACGCTCGGAGAAATTGGGCGATTGGCGGCATGAAGCGTTAAATGAGCAACGAACGATTCGAAAGCGTCTGGGACGCTCTTGCCGATTCGTCTTCCGAGGCCGCGAATCTTTCCGCCCGCGCCGGGCTGATGCGCGAGATTATCGGCATCGTCCGCGAGAACGGCTGGAAACAGGCAGAGGCCGCGCAACATCTGGGCGTCACGCAACCGCGCGTAAATGATCTCCTGCATGGTCGCGTTTCCCGCTTCTCGCTCGACGCGCTGGTCATCATGGCCGCGCACATGGGGAGAAAGACCCATGTTGAACTGCTCGCGGCCTGACCTTCAGACGCGGTGAAGGTCGAAACCGAAGCGGTTGATTGTCTCGTCATGGGTGACGAAGACCTCGTTATGGGTGAGCGTCACGTCGAAGGACGCCTCGAACTCGAAGCGGTCGCGCTCGTTTTCGACCGGGGTCAAGCGCACGCCCTGGATGCGCAGCGCCTGGACGCCGCGCGCATGGAGCGCCTCCAGGGCGTCTTCGCCTTGCAGGATGGCGGCGGTCGTTCTGGCGACATCGGCGGCGGTCGGGGCGTCGGCGTTTTTCGGGTCACGCTCATTGACGAGCGCGGTAATCTGGATGACGCTTTCGATGACCTGGATTTCCTCGCGGACGATACGCCCGCTTACCGGGTCGCAGCGGGCGCGCACGCCGGGCGATCCGTGCCGCCGGTCGGAGACCTTGTGCAGATAGAGCGAGGTTTCCGACGCTCTCCCCTGCTGGACGGGCTGGTAATTCTGGCGGACGGATACGTCGCCAAGTCCGCGTCTGGCCAGCCCCGCAAGCAGCGTCTGACGCAGGAGGGCAAAGAGCGCGTCATCCCGCATGGGCGTCTCCCACGCGCACGCAGGTCACTTGTTTCCAGCCGTCCTGCCCGAACCAGGGCAGGTCGTGCCTGCACTGCCAGCGCCCGCCGTTCCATTCGATGACGTCGCCGCAGAGATCGCGTTTTACCCCCACGACATCAGCCGGAACGAACCAGAGGATATAGACCTTTTCCATGTCCAGCCCCATTTGCGCGTAACGAGCGGAATCGTAACGAGCGGAATCGATGGGCTGGACGCTGCCCGTGTCGATGAATACGGGCGGCGCGTATTCGGGCACGTCCAGCCCGGCGTCCGTCGTCGTCCGGCCGGTATTGCGAAACCAGAGGACGCCCTGTCCGCCGATGATGCGCATGGCCTGGCGCAGCAGATTCGATCCTGGAATCATTTTTTCTCGACAACATAGGTCATGGTATTGAACAGCGTCAGCGTGTCGCGCAGGATGGCGGTCGACTGGTTCGGCGGCGGCTTTTTGCGGCTGCGGCGGCGCTTGACCACGGGCGCGTCCTCCGGGTAGTCGCCCATTGCGGAGAGGGTCTTGTGGGTTTCGCCCTGCGCCGACAGTCCCAGGGCGTCGAAGACCAGGTGCGCCGGTTCCTCGTTTTCCAGCCGCTTTTTGATTTGCCGGGAAACGAGCTTGCCCCACTTGTCCTCATTCGCGGCGAGGGTACGGCGCATGAACGCGCGAGGCGCAATGCCCTTCGCGGCCGCGCCGTATTCCTGCACCGAGGCGACGAGCGCGACCGGCGTTCCATCCGGGTATTTCGCCGATTCCATCCAGCCCACCTTGACGGACAGGCCGGAGAGGTCGGCAATGAACGCCTCCGCCGCCGCGCGCCCAACATTGACGCGGATCGTTTTCATGGATTTCCCTGATTCGTGCCGGGCGGGTTGAAACCCGCCCCTACCGTCCTCTGTCCTCCGATCACCAGAACACGCCGCCGACCTTCCTGTAGGCTTCGCGTTCCGGCAGTCCGCCGAGAGACCAGCCGCCCGCCGATTTCAGCGTGAGCCATGCCCAGAGTTGCTGGCCGTAGGGGGTTCCGGAAAGATACGCCTGCCATGCCCGCGTTGCCGCCGGAGCCTGCACGGAGACGGACACCGCGCCCACCGACGCCGACGTGACCACGCCAAACTGCGCCTCCCGCGCGGCCACTGCCCCCGTTTGCGCCAAAAAGTGCGCGGACAGGAGGTAATACGGCTCCGCGCAATCGCCGGGGATGGCGAGCCATTCCCTGGAGCGGGCAAGATTCGCCTCGATGGTCGCGTCCGGATATTTTTCCGGGTCGGCGAATTCCGGGAACATCGCCCGGAAGACCGCAACAGAAAGCATCCTGATCCCTATTTCCGGGTTCTCTTGTTCGCCTTGACGCCGGTGACGCCGCCCGCCGATTCCTTGGGCAACTCGACGAAATCATCCGGCCTGTCCGGGGCGGAAATGTCGCGCGCCTCCAGTTGGGCGACGGCCTTGTCGACGGTCTCTTTTTTCCGGTCGACGCGCACAAAGCCATTCTTCTCGTGCAGCCGGAAGATTTCATTCTCGCGCAGAAAAGCTTCGTCCTCCTCGCTGATTTCCGTCACCGCGCCCTTCGAGGTGATCAGATGTTTGTCGGCCAGATTCGCGCCGCCGTTGATCCGCACCATTTTCCGGATGCGCGGCAGGTCGTTCGCGCCCTTCGCCCACCCCGCGTACTCCTGCGCGGCGGAAAGGGTGGAATACACATAGAGCTTGCCCATCTCACACCCCCGTGAAGCGGCGAACCGCGTAGGGGCGCTTGAGGAGCACGCCCGCCGTGGCGTTGGCGAAATCCTCGATGTAGGACTTCGCGTCGCGATCGACGCCCAGGGTGATGAATTTCGCCGGGACGAACTGCTCGAAGACGCGGCTGTTGTCGGAAGAGCCGTCATCGACCGTTTCGGCATAGACATAGACGGCGGTCGCGCCGCCGTTGGCGTCGATGAGTTCCGGCGCGGAAACGAAGCGCACGTTCGGATAGGTCTTGCTCAGCCAGTCCCGCACCGACACGCCGAAGTCGGAAGTCACGCCCAGATAATCGACGGCGGTCTCCGGCAGGGCGATGGTGATGGAAGCCGCCTGCGGATCGATGACGCCCTTCGAGGCCGCCCTGAGGTCGGCAAGCCAGGCGCGAATGTCGGCGGTGATTTCCAGGAAGGTCTTGGTCGCCCATTGGGTTCCCCCGGATGCGCCCGCGGCCACGGTGACGTAGGCGGGCAGCGCCGGATCGTTGAGGAAGCCGAAGGTGCGGTTCGCGCCGTCGTTGAAGCCGTAGAAGCCGATGCGGTTGCGCTGGATTTCCAGGGCGCGGGCGGCGGCGGCGCGCTTTTCGGCGGCGGCGGAAAGCCTGACCCTGCCGGTGCGCAATTCTTCCAGTTTGCCCACCGAAAAGCCCAGCTCCTGCCGGACGATGGTGCGCCGCTCAAAGCCGGTGTTGAAGGAGGCCAGCGGCACGTTGCCGTAGTCGGAATAGGGCACCGATTCGCCCAGGTGTTCGAGGACGCCCTGGACGATTTCCTCGTCCTCGAAGCTGCCGATGGTGGTCACGCCGATGAGTTCGTCGATTTTGCGCGGCGCGGTGACCATGGTCACGAAGCCGGGCAGCCAGGCTTGCAGGAACTGCACGGGCGTGGTGACGGTCGCGGTCGTGACGCCGGGAAGCGGCGAGGGATTGACGCCGACATCGTTGGCGTCGAAAGCGCCGGAAAGATGCCGCTGCATGTCGGAGACGCGCGACAGGCAGATGCCCAGCCGTCCCAGGTCACGCCAGGCGGCAACGTCGTCGGCTTTGAGATTCAGCGGGCGCTGCTGGCGCGGGCCGATGTGACTGTGAATTTTGGGTTTCATGTCAGCTTCCTTATTCGATGGTGATGTTGTAGGTGGTGTTGCCCTTGGCGAGCCAGATGACGGCCAGTCCTCCCGTCCCGTTCTCTTGCGGGAAGCGGGAAACCTTGGCGCCGGGCACGGCCGCGTAGCCGGTCACGGGCGCGGTTCCGGGGGCGACGGCTTTCAGGATGCCGGTGGCAGTGGCGTAATGCACGTCGTCGCCTTGCGCGGCGGCGGCGGCAAGCGAGACGATGATCTCGCCCTCGGTCACGAATTCCACAACTTCGTCGTTGCGCAAGGTGAGCGTGGGCGCGAGCGTGCCGTCCGCAATCGTCCCCTGCGCGGCATAGGTCTTGGGATTGGCGAGAATGCCGCCCTCGGCACCGGTTCCGCCCGCGCCGAAGGTGCCGTCGGCATTCCTGGTGAACCAGCGTCCGACGACATTGTTGGCGGCAACAGCCGATTTGAGGACGCCGGGAAGGGCGCGCGTCGGGCCGTCAAAGGCGATTTCGCCGACGACGCCGAAACCCTGGTCATAGTCGATGTTCTTCTGGAACGTCATGATTGTTCACCTCCGTGAATGTATTGATCGATGATCGACGCCTTGCCGTCCATCGCGGACGCGACGGGACGGGGCGGCGACTTGGCTTGCAGGTAGCCGGAGAGGGCGGCGAATTCCTGTCCCGCCTTCGCCTGGATGCCCAATTTCTTGACGCCGTAGCGGGCAACGTCGGCAAGCGTCATGTCCGCGTGGTCGAAGACGCCGACATGGGGCTTGAGCGCCTGCGCCATGCGATCGCGCACCGCCAGATGCCGCAGCAGGCGCTTCACGTCGGCGGCGTCCATACCGGTCTTTTCCGCTTCCTTGCCTTCGTCCTCGGTCTCGACAGGCTTGTCTTCGTCCTTGGCTTCCGGTTGGGCGTCCGGGGCGTCCGGTTGGGCGTCCGGGGCTTCTGCGGCGGCAATGACTTCCCCGGCTGCCTCGATCAGCTTTTCTTCCGGCGCTTCGCCGTCGGTTTGGGAGGCGGCGGGGTTGGCAGGGGGATTGGATTCGGCGGGCGTGCCGCCGGGCATCAGTTGCGCCAGTTTCGTCAGCGCCTCGATGGCGGTTTTCAAGAGCGCGCCCTGATCGGCGTCCTTCGCCTCGCCGGGCGCGGGCTTCTTTTCAGGCTCGGGCTTCTTTTCTTCGTCTTGCGACATGGTGTTTTCTCCTTCGGGAGTGTGGTTGAGATGATCCAGCACGGCGACCTCCGCCCCCATGCGGCCTTTATCGACAAGCGACAAATGGTTGAAACGGATTTGCTTCTGGACGAACTGGTAGGGCTTGCCGCGCCATGTGCCGTCCTCTTTTTCCCAGACGCAGGCGTAGCCCATCGAAAGTTCGGTCTTGCCGGATTCGATGTCGTCGGCCAGCGTCCGGGAAAAGACCTTGATGTTGCCGTAGAGGATGCCGTCATCGTAATGAACATCCTCGCCGGTGACGCCCTCGACACCCTTTTCTTCCGCCGGGACGCGCCCCTCTTCCGGATCGCCCAGGAGCCGCTCCGGATGATCGTTCGTCCAGGGCAGCAGCCGGGCGGAGGCGACGCATTCCGGGTCGGCAAGCTCCTCTTCCGGCCGCAGGACGCCATAGACTTCCCGCGGGTCGGCGTCCGCATGACCGATGGACGCGCCGGAATACGCGAAGACGCCCGCCTTGGAGAGCGGGTTGTCCTTGATTTCGATCCAGCCGTTGGTGTCGGGAACTCTGTTGCTCATTTAAACGTCATCCAAATCAATGATCGGGCGAAACTTGCAGCGGCAGTTCGGAAGCTGTCCGGGCATGCCGCGTTCTCCGGTTCTCTCGTCGATGACCGGCGGATCGGCGATGGAAAAGACGCCGTGATTCAGTCCGCCGTCCTTCGCGTCCTTCAGGTGGTATTCGCGCGGCTTGCTGCCGCCGCCGGAATGAATCCACTCGAATGTATCGACGCCCGCGGACTTCATGCGCTCGCGGGTGAGGTTCGTGAATGCCTTGTTGGTCTGGTCGCGGGCGGTGTTGTACGCCCAGTTCCTCACCTTGATGCCGTGTTCCTTGACTTCCGCCTCCAGCGTCTCGAACAGCGAGGGTTCGCCCGCGTGGGTGATCGAGCGCAGCAGGGATTCCCGCACGCGCCCGATGTAGTCCTGCGGGATGCGCCGGATGAGCGAGGCCGCTTCCTCGGCGCTGGCCTTGACGATTTCATGGAGCGCGCCGCTTTGCATGGCCTTGACGATTTCTTGGCGCGCGCCGCTTTGCAGGGATATGGCGAGACCGACGCCGGTTGCCTTGGAGAGGGAAGCCGTCAGCGCCGTCTGGCTGGATTTCGCCATGCCGGAAACCATCGCCTCGGCAATCCGTTTGGCTCTCCGCTCGAAGAGCCGGGCAAAGGTCTCCGCGAGCCGGTTGATCTGAATGCGCGACTGGCTGGCAATGCTGCCGGTCGTTCGCGTCAGGGGCTTCCTTGCGCCGCCGTCCGCGTCCATGACCGCGCGCGCCGCCGGGGAGCGAAAGAGCGCCAGAACGTCGCGTTCCACCGTCCGGATCATCTTCTCCGTGAGCAGGGCGATTTCGTTCCGAAAGCGTTCCCCGGTCTTCGCCGAAGGCAAGAGCGTCGTCCCCTTCAGCGCGGCAGGCTTCCAGCGGCTCGCCCATTCGCCCTTCGCCTTCGAGAGGGTTATTGCCATGATGCTGGCGGAGGCCGGGAAAAAGACGCACCCAAATACCCCGGAGGCGCTTTCTCGCTGGCTCGCAGATCAGGAAGTTCAAATTCTCCGCCGCGAGTTTGCAGAAATTCTCCGAGGAATCGATGAATTGCGGCAAAAATCACGGCGTATCCCGAACTGACGGGCATGAACTCGCGTGGCGTTGCTGTTTTCATGTGCCTTGACTTTTCGGTAATTTGCGCTACATTTAGTACTGCCCGCCTGTCGTGGCGGTCGCAACGTCCCTGACGCCGATGCCACGCTCAATCCCGTTCAATGCGGGGCATGCAGAGCGGGCTTTTTCACGTCTAT
>JAIRLE010000102.1 GCA_031259605.1 Zoogloeaceae bacterium | reverse complement strand
CTCCTTTCTGTTTGAAGAAGGCGCGCGTTTCCACTGTGTTTGCGCGCTATTCTGATTACAACAGTTTCGCGGAAAACCCTTGTGACAGAAAATACTTTACCGCTTTTTTGTCGAACGATAAAAACACCTCGCCGCCCAATTGTCTTCCTTCATGCGCGATGATTCCATCAGCAAAATCCCCGCCCGCTTCCAGCACGGCCAGACCCGATTCGACGGCGGATCGGTCGGTGACGACATTGTGTGTATCCAAAAGCGCACGGATCGTGGCTGCGATGTCGGAACGCGCCGTCTGGTAGTGGCGTCCTAAAACCCATGCCAGTTCGCAAAAAGATTGCAGACTGATGACAACCCGTTCAGCATTTTCCAATGCTTCCACCGCCTTTTGCGCTTGTACCGGATCATCGGCAACACAGGCTCGCAGCAGAACGTTGGTATCCGCCGTGATCCTCATGTTCTTTCCATCGCGGCGATGGCGGATTCTTCGATGGCCTCGTTGATTTCCTCGATACTCAGTACCTGGCCATTGGTTTTCCCTTTCAAACAACCTTGCAAATCCCGAAAGCTCCGGGATTTTGCAGCTTTCAGGATAATCCTGGCATCGGGCAGCTTTTCGATTTCAATGTTTTCCCCTGGCTTGACGCCAAGATATTGCAACATCTCGCTCTCGAATGGCAATTGTCCCGTTGGGGTAACGGTCAGCGTTGTCATGATTTCTCTCCAAGCGTTTTTGGATGGGACGAGCAAGTATAGCAAAAATTTCCGTTGCGTATTTCGCCTGATGTTTTAGTCTTTCGTCATGATGATTCGTCTCTTGTTTCTTGCGGTTGTCCTGCTCATTGCCGGAGCGCACGACGCGCTGGGGCGTGTGACGGTGATGACCGATCCCCTGGGCCATGAGACCCGTCGGGAGTGGGTGGTCTGCGCATCCTGAGTGAAACCGGCCCGGACGGAGGCGTATGGCGGAACCTGTACGAGCCGCGGACGGGGGTGTTGCTGGAATCGGAAGACCCGTTGCGGCAGAAGACGCGCTACGAATGGGAGACGCCCTTTGGGCCGAAGAAAGTGACGGGATCTGGGGGAGACGAACGGTATTTCGAGTGGGACAAGCGCGGCAATCTTGTTTCGCACACGGATTGTTCGGGGAACGTGTCCCGCCATGCCTATGACGAGAACGGACATCCCGCGGGAGAGATGGACGCCGAAGGCAGGAAATGGAGCGCGGATTACTCGGCCTGGGGCGAGAGACAGTACGCCCTGCCGCTCGATCCGGAAGAAGCCGCCCCCAGCGGCACGGACTGCGCCCTGCGCTTCCAGGGACAGTACTTCGACGCGGAAACGGGCTTGCATTACAACACCTTACGGTATTACGATCCGGGGTGCGGACGCTTCATCTCGCCCGATCCGATCAACATTCAGGGAGGACTGAATCTCTACCAATATGCGCCCAATGCGGCCAATTGGATTGATCCTTGGGGGTGGTGTCCTACTAAGAAAGGTGCAATTAAAGCCGTAGGCTTGCCAACAAAAGGACGAATTCGTTATGTGCCTCCTAAAGATTGGAAGCCTACGACGCCGTTACCAAAAAAAAGATGGTGGCTATCTAGATCGATTTGGTAACGTGTGGAAAAAAGGGCCTTCTAGAACAAAAGGAGAACCTTTTGAATGGGATGTTCAGCTATCAGATACAGGAAGAAAACAAATAGGTTGGACTACCCGTGATAGTTCCCATGCGAATATTTCTCTTGGAGGGAGGGTAACACACAAATGAATACATTGATCAATCTTAACTTTTTTTTGTTGGCAAAATCGGAGAAGTCCAAGGAAAATGTTGTAAAAAAAATAAAAGGATTTCTTGATAACGAATTCAAGGAAGATGTTCTGCAAGGGGGAAAATATTGTTATCAAGTTAATATTTGTTATGAATCTTGGGAGTTGTCCGTATATAGAATGCTGCAAGCTTGCCAATCGATTGGCAGGCAGTGGATATTAACTGGCGATATAAATTTCGAGTTCAGTGCTTGGACAAATCATCCAAAAATAGTAGGGGTCGAATCCATAGGAATTAGTGCAGACAACTGCTTGTCCCGTGCAACCGTACAATAAGCATTTTGAATAATCCGTAGAGGGTTTTCCAAGATTTTCTCCCCGGACTTTCAAGGGTTTCATCCGGCAGCGCAGGAAACTCCAGGCTGCCAGCAAGGCGTACAGGAAGAGCATGATGCGTTTTATCCGCGAGAGTTGCTGACCAGCGTCAGTCCGCGCCCGGACGATCAGGCAAACTGCATTCGCCAACTGCTGATGACGCTCGATCGTGCCGACCGGCAATTGATCGTGGAATGGGTGGAACGCCTGGCCGAACGCCTGGAAAATTCTGATTGACCGTGATTCTCCGAGACGAAGCCGCGCGGCAAGCCCTGTCGATGTCGCGAAGGGGATGAGCCGGGGCGGATAACCGTAAACGCCAGGGTTATCGCATGAATGCCGGTATCACATTTTTTCAGTTCGCGCTGCCGCCTGCCGTTCTCTCTCCCGCTTGGTGGGAGAGAGTGCCCCGACAGGGGCGAGAGAGGGGATTTCCGCCGCTCGCGCTCAACCGCCGAGCCGCCCGGCTACCCTCTCCCGGTCTTCAACCACCCTCTCCCGCAGGCGGGCGAGGGTAACCCCCGCGCCGCCGACATGCGCATCCGTTAAAATGCGCGCATTCTCCAAACAAGCGGACGCCCGATGCGGAAGAATGATTCCCCGATTCTGGAAAAAATCGCCGCCATCGTCGGCGCGCGGTGCCTGCTCACCAATCCGGCCAACTTTGCCTCTTCCCTGACCGGCTGGACGATCAGTGCTCTTCCACGGAATTGGAATCTCGTAAAATCGCCATTTCGATGGAATGGCGGACGGCAGCGCAGACTGGAAATACGGTGACGGCATTCATGCGATTGCCTTGGCAAAGGAAACGTGCCGTGCATTTCCCGCGCTTGCCAGACTATAATCCCCACCGGGAGTCGTCCAGGCAGTCGCTGCCTGTCTGTCGTGATGAACGGCAAACAGGGGGAGGAAAGTCCGGGCTTCACAGGGCAGGATGCCGGTTAACGGCCGGGCGTTATAAAGTCTGCAAAGACTGAAGGCGACGGAAAGTGCAACAGAAAATAAACCGCCGATGGCTCCGTGAGGAGATCAGGCAAGGGTGAAACGGCAGGGTAAGCGCCTACCGCAGTACTGGCAACAGGACTGGCACGGCAAACCCCATCCGAAGCAAGACCGCATAGGGAAGCGCAAGGCGTGGCTCCGCGCCGCTTCCGGGTAGGTCGCTCGAGCCGCGCAGCAATGCGCGGCCTAGAGGAATGGCTGCCAGGCGCGAAAGCGCCGTACAGAACCCGGCTTACCGGACGGCTCCCCCCCTTTTTTTTGCAGGCACGCCAGGCAGATACATTGCTGGCGGATGTTGAGCGAGCGCAGTTCTCTTGCTCCCCCCCAAAGCAATCGCACTATCTTTCCCTGATTTCAGGCGCGGTATATGCGGCTTTGCCGACCTCTCTCGCCCCGAAGGGGCGAACTGAAAATACGGCGGCAGCATTCATGCGATTGCCCTGTGTGCGCATCACGCCTCGATTCTGTCTTCCGTCCCATGGACGCTATAATTGCTGTTTTTTTGGCGTCTCTTCCTCATGCGCGTTTTTCGCGGCTTTCATCAACCGGCTCTTTCCGCCACGGTGCTGACCCTGGGCAATTTCGACGGGATGCATCGGGGGCATCGCGCCTTGCTGGCGCGGCTCCTGGAAAAGGGAGGCGCGTTGGCGGCGACGGCGGCGGTAGTGACCTTCGAGCCGCACCCGCGCGAGTTCTTTACGCCGGATTGTGCGCCCGCGCGGCTTTCCACCTTGCGCGAAAAGCTGGAAGCCTTCTCCGAAGCGGGCGTGGACGCGGTGTATGTGACGCCGTTTTCCGCAGCCTTCGCGGCGCAACCGGCGGAAGCGTTTGTCGAAAACCTGCTTTGCCGGAGACTGAAAGCGCGACACGTCATCGTGGGCGACGACTTTCGTTTCGGCGCGGAGCGTCTGGGGGATTTTGCCTATCTACAGGCAGCGGGACGCGCGCTTGGGTTCGGCGTGGAAGCCGTGCCGACCGTGACCCTTCTGGGCGAGCGCGTCTCCAGTTCGGCGGTGCGTACGGCGCTGGCGGCGGGGGAACTGGCAAAGGCGGCGGATTTTCTTGGCCGCCCCTACGCCATTGCCGGGCAGGTGGTGCACGGACAAAAACTGGGGCGGCAACTGGGCTTTGCCACCGCCAATATCCGCATCCGCCACAATCCCCTGCCCATGCAGGGCGTTTTTGTCGTCGCCGCCTCCGGCGTAAACGAGCGGTCTTTTTTCGGCGTCGCCAACCTGGGGTTGCGTCCGACGCTGAATCCCGACGGCGCGTGCGCCACGCGCCCGCTGCTGGAAGTGCATTTGCTGGATTTTTCCGGCAACCTGTACGGCGCGCATCTGAACATCGCCTTCCTGCACAAGCTGCGCGACGAAATGACCTTTTCCCACCTCGACGCCCTGAAAACCCGTATCGCCGCCGATGTCCGCGCGGCGCGGGATTTTCTCGCGGCATCTTCCTGACAACCGGCAACCAGCGAACATCATCATGGCGGATTATCGACACACCCTGAACCTTCCCGATACGCCCTTTCCCATGCGCGGCGATCTGCCCAGACGCGAACCGGGCTGGATCGCCAGTTGGCAGGAAAAACAGCTCTACCAAAAGATTCGCGCCGTTTCCCTGGGACGCCCGCGCTTCATCCTGCACGACGGCCCGCCCTATGCCAATGGCGATATCCACATTGGTCACGCGGTCAACAAGGTGTTGAAGGACATCATCGTCCGCGCCAAGACGCTCGCCGGGTTTGACGCGCCCTATGTGCCGGGCTGGGATTGTCACGGTCTGCCGATCGAGCACCAGATCGAGAAAAGGCATGGCAAGCATCTGCCCGCGAACAGGGTGCGCGAACTTTGCCGCGCCTATGCCGCCGAACAGGTGGCGCGGCAAAAAAAGGACTTCATCCGCCTGGGTGTGCTGGGCGACTGGAACAACCCCTATCTCACCATGAATTTCCAGGCTGAAGCCGACGAACTGCGTGCCCTGGGGAAAATCCTGGCGGCGGGCTATCTCCATCAGGGCTTGAAGCCGGTGAACTGGTGCCTGGATTGTGGCTCCGCGCTGGCGGAAGCCGAAGTGGAATACGCGGACAAAACCTCCGCCGCCATCGATGTCGCCTTCCCGCTGGCGCGCGGCGAGACGGAAAAACTGGCGCAAATCCTTGGCGTGAGCATCACCTCCGCGCCAGTCCTGGCCGTCATCTGGACGACCACGCCGTGGACGCTGCCCGCCAACGAAGCCCTGTGCGTGCATCCGGAACTGACTTATGAATTGATCGAGACGACGCGCGGCCTGCTGCTCCTGGAGCGCGAACTCGCGCCGTCGGCGCTGGAACGTTTCGGACTCGCAGGCAGGACGCGGGCAAGCTGTCCGGGCGCGAAACTCGAAGGACTGCGTTTCCTGCATCCCTTTTGGCAGCGGGAAGTACCGGTCATCTGCGGCCTGCATGTCACCACCGACGCCGGCACCGGGCTGGTGCACACCGCGCCGGCGCACGGCGTCGACGATTACAACGTCGGCAAGCGCTACGCGCTTCCGGTGCGGAATCCAGTGGGCGACGACGGCTGTTTCCTGCCCGGCACGCCGCCGCTTTCCGTCGGCGTCCTGGCGGGCAAAAGCGTCTGGGACGCCAATCCGCTGGTGATCCGCGAACTGGAGGCCAAGGGATTGCTGTTGAAGGAGGAGGCCATCCGCCACAGCTATCCGCATTGCTGGCGGCATAAAACGCCCATCATTTTCCGCGCCACGACGCAATGGTTCATTGGCATGGAGCAGCGCGCCGGAAAAGCTGCGTCCACGCTGCGCGAACTCGCCGAAAAGGCGCTGGAGGCGACGCAGTTCTTCCCCGCCTGGGGACGCGCCCGTCTGGAGAGCATGGTAAAAACCCGCCCCGACTGGTGCATTTCGCGCCAGCGCAACTGGGGGGTGCCGATTCCCTTCTTCTTGCACAAGGAAAGCGGCGCGCCGCATCCGCGCACGGCGGAACTGATCGAAGCCGTGGCGAAACGGGTGGAACAATCCGGCATAGAAGCCTGGTTCGCGCTCGACGCCGCCGAACTGCTGGGCGAGGATGCCGGGCAGTACGTCAAGATGAACGACACGCTCGATGTCTGGTTCGATTCCGGCGCAACGCACTGGCACGTGATGCGCGGCTCGCACGCCAAGGCGCATGACTGGCCAGCCGACCTCTATCTGGAAGGCTCCGATCAGCATCGCGGCTGGTTCCAGAGTTCGCTCCTGACCGCCTGCGCCCTGGATGGCGGCGCGCCCTACAAGGCCCTGCTCACGCACGGCTTCGTGGTGGACAAGAATGGGCGCAAGATGGCGAAGTCCGAAGGCAACGTCATCGCGCCACAGCAAATCGCGGACAGGATGGGTGCGGAGATTCTGCGCCTGTGGATTGCCTCCACGGATTATTCCGGAGAAATTTCGCTTTCCGATGAAATCTTGAAGCGCGTCGTCGAAGCCTATCGCCGCATCCGCAACACGCTGCGCTTCCTGTTGGCCAACACCGCCGATTTCGATCCGGACAAAGACGCCCTGCCGGTCGCCGAATGGCTGGAAATCGACCGCTACGCCCTGCTGCTTGTGCGTCGCTTGCAGGCGGAGGTGACGGCAAGCTATGAACGCTACGAATTCCACCGCGTCGCGCAGTCCCTGCAAACCTTCTGTTCCGAAGACCTGGGCGCGTTCTACCTGAACATCCTGAAAGATCGCCTCTACACCACGGCGGCGAACTCGCGCGCGCGCCGCTCGGCGCAAAGCGCGCTCTGGCACATCACCCGGACATTGACGCAACTGATGGCGCCGATACTCTCCTTTACCGCCGAGGAAATCTGGCAGACACTCAACGGTAACGCGGAAGATTCGGTAATGCTGCATACTTGGCACGAACTCCCGCAAATCGCGGACGAGGCCGCGCTTGCCGCGCGCTGGGAACATATCTCCTTTGCGCGCGCCGAAGTGCTGAAAGCGCTCGAAGCCTTGCGCATCGAGGGAAAAATCGGCGCGGATTTGCAGGCGGCCATCGTCTTGAGCGCCGAAGGCGAACCGTTCGACGCGCTCGACGCGCTCGGCGACGATCTCAAGTTCGTCTTCATCGTTTCCGCCGCCGCCTTGCGGCGCGGCCCTTTCGCCGTCGAAGTCACCGCCGCCAGCGGCAGGAAATGCGAACGTTGCTGGCATGTGCGCGAAGACGTGGGTGAAAATCCCGACCACCCGGAACTCTGCGGCCGCTGTATCGACAACCTTCATGGCGCAGGGGAGACACGGCGCGCCGCCTGAGGCAATAATGAACCCGCTTCCAGACATGCCCAACAAAGGCATCTTTTTTTTCTGGCTCCTGGTCGCCGCCGCCGTTCTTGCCGCCGACCAGGCAAGCAAATCCGTCATCCTCGCGTATTTTCGCCATGGCGAACAATTGCCATTGACCGGTTTCTTCAATCTGACGCTGGTCTATAACACCGGCGCGTCCTTCGGATTGCTGGCGAACATGGGCGGCTGGCAACGCTGGCTGTTTACCCTGCTGGCGCTGGGCATCTGCCTGTGGATACTGGTCATGCTGTGGAAACACCCCCGGCAAAGGCTCCAGAATACGGCGTTGGCGCTGATCATGGGCGGGGCGCTGGGCAATGTGATCGACCGTCTGCTGCATGGGGCGGTGGTGGATTTCCTGGATTTCCATCTGGCGGGCTGGCACTGGCCGGCCTTCAACCTGGCCGACTCCGGCATTACCGCGGGCGCGGCATTGTTGATCTTGGGCGCTCTTCTGGAACAACGTGAGGTCAAAGCGTGAAGTTCAAGCATATCAACGAAATCGAAAAGGCGACCCAGCCCGGCCAGAACGAGCTTTTCCGTTTTGGCGTGGCGCTTCTCTTCATCATCGGCGTGATGCTGTATTCCAGCACGCTGGAAATCGCGGCGGACAGCATTTCCTCCGGCGGCCTGCTGCTCATTGTCGCCGCCATCATCGGCGGCTACATGGCGATGAACATTGGTGCCAACGATGTCGCCAACAATGTCGGGCCGGCAGTCGGCTCACAGGCGATCACCATGGGCGGCGCGCTCTTGATCGCCGCCGTATTCGAGATGGCGGGCGCGTTGATTGCGGGCGGCGACGTGGTCGAGACCATCCGCGACGGCATCATCGACCCCGCGGGCGTGGCCGACCGCGAGGTCTTTGTCTGGATGATGATGTCGGCCTTGCTGGCCAGCGCGTTGTGGCTCAATTTCGCCACCGCCATCGGCGCGCCGGTATCGACCACCCATTCCATCGTTGGCGCGGTGCTGGGCGCGGGCGTCGCGGCGGCGGGCTGGCATGTGGTCAACTGGAAGGCGATGACGGGCATCGTCATCAGTTGGCTGGCGTCGCCCTTGCTGGGCGGGATTTTCGCGGCGGCCTTCCTGTATCTCATCAAACGCTGCATCACCTACCAGCAGGACATGGCCGCCGCTGCCGCGCGCGCCGTTCCCATCCTGGTCGGCGTCATGGCGGCAGTCTTTACCAGCTACCTGCTGCTGAAGGGACTGCAAAAACTGCTGCCCGCAATCAGCGTGAGTACCGCACTGCTCTCCGGTCTTTTCATCGGTCTGGCGGCATTCCTGCTGCTGCGTCCGCTGTTGCGCTCCGCGACGATAGAAAACAGCAAGGAAGGCGTCAATCATCTGTTTACCCTGCCGCTCATTTTTTCCGCCGCGCTGCTTTCCTTCGCGCACGGCGCCAACGATGTCGCCAATGCGGTCGGCCCGCTGGCGGCGGTAGCGCAGTCCATTGCCGAGGTGACGGACACGAGCGGCGGCAAGGCTGGAATTCCGCTCTGGGTGATGCTGGTGGGCGCTCTGGGGATTTCGGTGGGACTGGCGCTGTTCGGCCCCCGGCTCATCCGCACTGTGGGTTCGGAAATCACCGAACTGGACAAGATGCGCGCCTACTGCATCGCCATGTCTGCCGCCATCACCGTAATCATCGCCAGCCAACTGGGATTGCCGGTCAGCTCCTCGCATATCGCGGTCGGCGGCGTTTTTGGCGTCGGCTTCTTGCGCGAGTACCTGAAAGCCAGCTATGTGCGCCTGGAAGATGAAATCCGCGCCCACCACGAAGAGGGGGATATTCCGGCCGTCAATGACTTCCTCGTCCGCTTCAAGGCAGCCAGCCTGAAACAGAAAGGCGTCATGCTGACGGAATTGAAAATGCAGTCCAAGCTGAAGCTCGATCCCGCCAACTTCTCCAAACCGGAACGCAAGGGACTGAAGAAGTATTACCGCAAGGAATTGGTCAAACGCTCGCAAATCCTGAAAATCGTCGCCGCGTGGGTCATCACCGTCCCCGTATCGGCACTGCTTGCGGCGGTGCTGTTCCATGCGCTCGGAAAAATAATGTGATTGGAAATCTGGCCATCCGCGCCATGCGCGCGGGGCCACCCGGAAATAACACCAGGGCAATCGCGTAAATGCCCGTTTTTTCCCTCCCGTTTCCCGGAGAGGCTTCCGCACCTTGCAGAGGGCGGCCGAAGGCCGGAAGAGGGAGCGCAACCCTCCGACGCGAAGCGCCGCCAAATATCTGGTTTGCGGCTTCGCCGAAAGAAACGACGCCCTCTCCCGCCAAGCGGACGAGTGGACGGCAAACGGCGGATCGGACTGAAAATACGATGCCGGCATTCATCGTAAAACGAACTCCGGTTTGAAACCTCGCCCGTAAGAAAGGCGCGAAGGTTGAGACCCCGGCCGCGGCCGGGGTTTCGACCGTAGCCATTGGGGAGGGGAGAGACCCCCCTTCCCACTGGAGGTGGACCGACAGCCCTGAAGGGCTGTCGCTAATTTTTGCTGCGATTGCCCTGGGAATAACCCCGAAACGCCTTTTCTTTCGTTTCAAGGAAAGCACGGGAAAAAACGGGCGGAGAAAATGTAATTTCAGCGCAATCTTCCTTTTTCCGGTGTCTTGACCGACGAACCTTTTTACCGGAGAACATCATGAGAAAAATCTGCCGCGTCAGCGCCGTCCTTCTTTTTTTGCTGGCCGCCTGCACGACACCCGACAGCCAGAAGCCCGACGCAATCCCTTCCGAAAATGCCGTCACGCAAACGCCAGACATGGCGGCGAAACCCGAACCTCCTTCCCCGCCCGCGCCGCCCCCTGCCGCCGCCCCGGCGCAATCCTCCGAAGCGCTGGCGGCATCCAGGGCCACAACGACGCGCGAATACGAGCAAAAGCGAGGAACGAGAGTGGGAACAGCAGGAATCGTTGCGGAGGACGCCCTGTACATTTACCAGGCACCCTCCCGGGAGCGTTACGGCGCGCTTCACGACAATCCGGTCAAGCTGGTCGCCGAAGCGCCGGTGTCGACCTTTTCCATCGATGTCGATACGGGCAGCTACAGCAACCTCCGCCGCATGTTGAATCGCGGGCAGTTTCCGCCCGCCGACGCGGTGCGGGTCGAGGAAATGATCAACTATTTTCCCTATGACGAAGCCCTGCCAAAACCGGGCGCGCCCTTCGCGGTACATACCGCCCTCGCGCCTTCGCCGTGGAACGCGGACAATATCCTGCTGCGTATCGTGTTGAAAGGCGAGGATCTCGCCAAGGAACAAATGCCGTCGGTCAATCTGGTGTTCCTGGCCGATGTTTCCGGCTCCATGAACAGCCCCGACAAACTCCCCCTCCTCGCCGCCTCCCTGAAACTCCTGGCGCAGCAATTGCGCCCACAGGACAGGATTTCGCTCGTCACTTACGCGGGCAATACGCAAGTCGTGCTCTCGGCTACCCCTGGCAGCGACAGGAACAAAATTTTCGCCGCCATCGACCAGTTGTCGGCGGGCGGCAGCACGGCGGGCGCTTCCGGCATCGAGCTTGCCTACCGGGAAGCGCGCTCGAACTTCATCCCGGGCGGCATCAACCGCATCCTCCTGGCGACGGACGGCGATTTCAACGTCGGCATCACCGATTTCGGGCAACTGAAGAAAATGATCGAGGAAAGACGCAAGTCCGGCGTTTTCCTCTCCACCCTCGGCTTTGGCGCGGGCAATTACAACGAGCATCTGATGGAGCAGCTGGCCGACGCCGGCAACGGCGCGTATTCGTACATCGACAGCCTGATGGAAGGCCACAAGGTGCTGGTGAACGAAGCCACTTCGACGCTGGCGACGATCGCCAGGGACGTGAAGATCCAGATCGAGTTCAACCCCGCCGCCATCCGGGAATACCGTCTGATCGGCTATGAAAACCGCCTGCTGAACCGCGAGGATTTCAACAACGACAAGGTCGACGCGGGCGACATCGGGGCGGGACACACGGTCACGGCGATCTATGAACTGACGCCTGCCGACAGGAAGGGCACGATCGACGCCCTGCGTTATGCCGTGCAGGAGACGCTCAAACCTGGCGGAAAACTCCCCGAGAACGAACTGGCCTACGTCAAATTGCGTTATAAAAAGCCGAACACCGAAAAAAGCGAATTGATCGAACAGGTCATCTCCCGCCAGGCCCTGCAACCGCTTAGCCAGGCCAGCAGCGAATTCCGCTTCGCGGTCGCGGTGGCCGGTTTCGGGCAACTCCTGCGCGATAACGCCCATACTGGCGTGTGGCAATACGAAGACGCGCGCAAACTCGCCGCTTCCGCCATCGGAAAAGACCCCTATGGTTATCGCGCGGAATTCGTGAAACTCGTCGCCCTGGCGCAAACCCTGGCACAAGGCAGGTAAGCAAGAACCTGTTTTACTCATAAGTCGCTAAATAAGGTGACAATGATATACCCAGAACCAGCATGGTTACTGTGTTACTTGGCGACCAACAAAGCGACCGGTCAGTAAAAATACCTTGAGAGGCGTTCCCGTGGCGCCTTTCTTCCTTTTGGTTATCAGGTCTTATACTGTGGATATGGATAATGACCACGCCGCACTTTCCCGTCTGCCCGACGAAGACCTGATGCGCCTGATCGGGCAGGGCATCATCGCGCCGCCGGTCGCCGAACTCTTCCGGCGGCACAACCGGCCACTCTTCAATTTCATCGCCTGGCTGTGCCAGGGCGATATCGGCGAAGCGGAAGACATTTGCCAGAAAACCTGGGTGAAACTGATGCAGCATCATGGAAATTATCAGCCGACGGCGGTGTTTCGCGCCTTTCTCTACCAGATCGCGCGCAACACCCTGATCGACGCCAAACGCGACGCCTATGCGCGGCGGCGCGAACCGCTCCATGAAGAAGCGGAATGCGCCGCGCCCGGCGAGGATATTTCGCCGGAGACCGAGATATTGCTGAAACGGAATATCGGCCAGGTGCGCCAGGCCTTGCTGGATCTGCCCGCCGCGCAACGCGAGGCGATCGTGTTGCGCTTTTTCAGCGACATGACGCTTGAAGAAATCGCCGGTCTGACGGGCGTCGGCTTCGAGACGGTCAAAAGCCGGATGCGTTATGGATTCGCGCACTTGCGCCGTGTCCTGGAGCCATGCGATGCGCGCGTTTGAACGCTTCGTCGCCAGGGAAGACCGCTTGAGCGCGGTGCTCTTGTCCCTGCCTTTCCACGAAGCCCCGGCAGGGCTTGCGGCACGTATCCGGGACGCCGCCCTGTCCGCCGAAGCACAGCGGCAACAAGAAGAAAACGCCTGCTTCGCGCCGCCCGATTCACTGGAAGAAGCAGTCTTGCGGCAGGCCGAAGCCCTGCACGCCGCGCAAACCGACTGCCGCCGCGCCATTTTGCGGCAGGCGGCACAGGAAGAAGATTTGAGCCGCCTGTTTGGCGGACAGCTCAGCCAGGAAGCAAAAGACTGGCTGCGCCAGGCGGCCCGCTCTGAATTACAGGACGTGCCCGCGCCGCTTGGGGCGTCCCTCTGGCGGCAGTGGCGCGTGAAATTTGCCTGGCGGCATCCGTTCGCCTTGGGCTGGGCATTTTGTCTCGTCCTGCTCTGCGGCCTGCTTCTGCGCGTCTACGTCTACGATTCGCCCTTGTCCGACAAGGTCGCGTTCATGCCTGTCATGCCGGAAGCCGCAGTCCCCCCCTCCATGGCGGAGATAAACGAAACCGCGGCATTGGCACCCGTTCCCGGCGAATCCTTGTCCGCGCCGAAATCTCCCGTTCTCCCGCCCCCGCCCGCTGCCGAACCCGCCGCCCGATCAGGCACCACGGCGGCCAATGCCCGCGCGCTCGAATCCTCGCCACCCGCCGTCCGCGCCTCCAGACTCACTGCCGCGCCGGTTCCACCGGTCGGCAAGGCTGCGCTATCGGATGAAATGGTTGCAGCGGTCGCGCCCCGCATGGATATGCGGCCACAGTCACTGGAATCCAAACGAAATGCTCCCTTGAAGAAGCAGGAACATCCGGCGGCGGCAACCTTGCCGCCATCGCCGGAATCCGAACAGGACGCCCACTCCGCGGTACTGTCGCAAAATCAGGCGGATCTGGTCATCCTCTACCCGGCAAACGCGACGCAATGGAGGAAAATCGCCGCTATCCTGACGCCGCCCCATGACAGACAAACATTCGTTTGGCAACTGTTTGCCGGAGATCCAAAAACCGCGGAAGTCCGGGCGTTGGCCGACTACCTTCGCCGCGCCCTGCCGGACGGACACACCTTGAGCCTGCGCGCTGACTCCCGCCTTGCCGCAATCGAAGCGCGCCTGGAACGGCAAACGCTGGGCACAAAATAAAGGTAAACATCCATGCCGCAAGCCCCCAACAAACCGTATGCGCAAACCACGCGTTCGCCACTCCACCTGCTTCTTTCCGGCCTGTGCGCCCTTGGCCTGGCGCTGGCGCTGCGCCACTGCTGGGTGGAATCGGAAGAAATGGGCGCATGGTGCAGGCAGACAAATGACTGGCGCTGCGTTTTGCGTCAGGGGGTCATCGAAAGTTTCCTCCACGGTCGCCTGGGATTCTTGAGCGGGGCTGCCGCCCTCCTCGCGCTCGGGCTGCGCTCGAGACGTCTGGCCTGGATCGGCTGGATGGGCGGCATCATGGGGCTGACGCTCTATTGCTTCGAAGCCTCCGCCTTTGCCGCATTGTTGGCCTTGCTGCTCCTGGCGCGCCCTCCCCACCCCAACAACCCGCTGGAAGCCAAAAGCAGGCAAAGCATCCCCCAGGCTTGAGCCTGCGCGTTTTGCGGCTCCATCAGCCAGCGCCCCAGACCGCAAAACAGGATAACGGCAGCCAGGATACCCTCCTCCTGCCCATTACGGCTCAAACGGGAAATCGTCAGCGCCAGGAGGGTCGGCACAGGAATCACATGAAGCCAATACGGAAAATCCCGGTAACGGGGGTCGGCAAAAAGCAGCAAAGCCGCCAGCGCGCCCGCAAAGAAAATCGCCAGGCGCAAGGCGGGCATCCGCCACAGCGCCCCATGCCGATACCGTTGCCACGCCGTCAAAAACGGCATTCTGGCGCGTCGCCCGAGCGCATGGCCCAGAGTCAGCAGCGCTCCCAGAAGCGCCACCAGGCCAAGGAGTTCCCACTCGCGAATATCGCGGTACGCCACGACGCCATGCTCCCATGCCATGCGCAGGACGCCGCCCAGCCATGCCCCAGCCACGGCGGCGCACAGGCTTTTTTTGAGATTGCGGCGGCCAAACAGGCTCAAGGAGAGGGCAAGCGCCATGCCCGCCGCCGAAGACAGCAAGACCGGCATGAAGGACGCGCGCTGGGCAACCTGCCCCTGAAACGCGAATTTGGGCGTCAGTTGCGCATCCAGAATGCCCCAATGACCGCCTACCGTGCCTTCCAGATAGCGTTTCCAAGGCTGATCGATGGCTTCCATCAGGTTGTATCGCCAGCCTTGAGCATGCGCGACTTGCGCAAAATCGCGGAGATAACGCGCCTGTTCCACCTTGCCGGGTCTTGCCGCCTCCCGCTGGCGTCCCGCGCTGGGCCAGCCGGTCTCGCCGATCAACACCGGCTTCCCGTAACGCGCCAACACCCGCTGGCGCGCCTGGGCCACATGCGCCACGGCCTGTTCCACACCTACCGGATGGTCTTCCCAATAAGGCAAAACGTGAATCGTCAAAAAATCCACGCTTTGCGCCAGATCGGGATAACGCAGCCAGAATTCCCATACATCCGCGTAGCTCACGGGCACCCGCGTCTGGCGGCGGGCTTCGTCCAGCAGGCTTTTCAGAGCGGCTTCCGGCTGTTCCCGGCGCAACATCACCTCGTTTCCCACGATCAGGCCACGCACCGTGCCAGGATAACGGTTGGCCAGCCGGATGGCCGTCTCCAGCTCCCTGCGGTTCAATGCCGTGTCATGGCCGATCCAGGCGCCAAGCCACACCCGCATTCCCAGGGAACGCGCCAGTTCCGGCACCTCTTCCAAGCCCTGGTTGACCGCATAGGTGCGCACACAACGGGCCAGGGAGGACAGGGTCGCCAGATCGGCGGCCATCTGTTCCCTGGAAATGCGTATCTCCGGATTCAAGGGCGTTTGCCCTGGCAGATGGTAAGGCGCGTAAGAGACGCAATCCAGCTTCTCCCCTTCTGCCAGACGCAAATCCGCCAGCGCCACCGGACGCGTCTCAAGTGCCGTCCCGCCCCAAAGCGCCAAAAGCGCCAGAAGGTGCAGGCACAGGAAAATCCGGTAAAATCGTCGAAAACGCGGTGATATATGTGAAAAATCTGTTTTCATGCTGGGATTAGGGAGCGCGCGGCGGGGACCACTTTTGTAACGGCAGGTAGCGATATGGCGAACCGCTCCAGATTGTACAGAAGATGCGGACGCATGATTTGTCGACAGCCAACACGGCCAGGCCGGAGCAGCAAAAAATTGCACCCGATTGCCGAACATCCCCGGGATCGGAGGACAGAAGGCGGTAATATCTGCGGGCGCTTCGTGTCCGGTTGCCGAATGCGCCCCATCTGGCTTTGCTGGAGTATTTCATGTCGATCCTACGCGCCCTTCAGGCCGACATTACCACCTTGAATGTCGACGCCATTGTCAATGCTGCCAACACTACACTGCTGGGCGGCGGCGGCGTCGATGGCGCGATACACCGCGCGGCTGGCCCGGAATTGCTGGCTTTTTGCCACACACTGGGCGGTTGCAGAACCGGTGAAGCCAAAATCACGCCGGGATTTCGTCTCCCCTCCCGCCACATCCTCCACACCGTTGGCCCCATCTGGCGGGATGGGCGACACGGCGAAGCGGCGTTGCTCGCCGCCTGTTACCGCAACTGTCTCGAACTGGCGAATGCCGCGCAACTCGCCACGCTGGCCTTCCCCTGCATCAGCACCGGCGTCTACCGCTACCCGCCGGATGAAGCCGTCGGCATTGCCGTCACGACCGTCCGCGCCATGCTGGAACGTCTGCCGGAATTGCGGGAAGTCATCTTTTGCTGCTTTTTGCCGGAAGACCTGCGACGCTACGAACGATTGCTCGCATCATTGCCGTGAGAACCGGTTCTCCGCGCGGCAGGCGGGATGATCCGAACGCGCCGTTCGACTGTTGCCGCAAATTTTGCCGTGAATGAAATTTGCCGGGGAAAGTGGCGTTATCATTCTCCCGTTTTGCCACTTTTAAAAAAAATTCCACCAAAAATTAGCGGCAGCCCTGAAGGGTTGCCGGTCTGACGTCATTGAGAAGGGGTTTCTCTCCCCTCGAGAATGGCTACGGTCGAAACCCCGGCCGCAAGAATGGGGTCTCAACCTTCGCGCCGCCCTGAAGGGCGGGGTTTCAAACCGGAGTTGGTTTTACGATGAAACGCTGCCGTTGTTTCCTTTGTTGCTCTCTTCTTGTCCTGGGCGCTTGCGCGCACAGGCAGCCGGCGGCTGAAAAAGTGACGCCGCCCGATGTGTTCAAGGTGCATCCCGGCCTGCTGGGCGAACCCGTGCCGCCGGCATTGCAGCCGACCCAGGAAGAAGCGCCGCCCCCGGCGGGCGCGGACGCCGCCGCGTCTTCCTGAACGTTCCCATGCAATTCTTGCGCCGCCCCGTGCCTGCCGCCGCGCGCGCGCATCTGGAAGCGCAGGGGCTTCCCTTCTTGCTGGCGCGGCTTTATGCGGCGCGCGGCGTGACCGATCGCAAGGAACTGGATTACGACCTGAAATCCCTGTTGCCGCCTGCCGCCTTGACCCACGCGGACGCCGCTGCCACGCTCCTGGCGGATGCGCTCGAAGCCGGAGCGCGGCTGTTGATCGTGGCCGACTACGATTGCGATGGCGCGACCGCCTGCGCCGTCGGCTTGCGCGCCCTGCGCCAGATGAGCATGGGACGCGGCGCGCAGGTGGATTATCTGGTGCCGGATCGCTTTACCATGGGCTACGGCCTTTCTCCGGCGATTGTGGATAGCGCGGCAACGCACGCGCCGGATCTGATCATCACCGTGGATAACGGCATCGCCAGCCTGGAAGGCGTCGCCCGCGCCCGCGAACTGGGCATCGCCACCCTGATTACCGATCATCATTTGCCGGGCGAACGCTTGCCGGAGGCGGATTGCATCGTCAACCCCAATCAACCGGGGTGCACCTTTGCTTCCAAGCATCTGGCGGGCGTGGGAGTGATGTTCTACGTCATGCTCGCCCTGCGCGCCGAGCTGCGCGCGCGCGGCTGGTTTGCCGACGCGCCGGAACCCAATCTGGCGCACCTGCTGGACCTGGTGGCGCTGGGGACGGTGGCGGACGTCGTGCCGCTCGATCACAACAATCGCATCCTGGTCAGCCAGGGGTTGAAGCGGATGCGCGCCGGACAGCTTTCGCCGGGCATCGCGGCGCTGCTTGCGGCGGCATGCGGCGCCCGCGCCCGGCTTTCCACCTTTGACCTCGGCTTCATCCTGGCGCCGCGCCTGAACGCGGCGGGACGACTGAAGAACATGCGGATCGGCATCGAATGCCTGATGGCCGATGATCCCGGCAAGGCGCTGCAATACGCGCAACAACTGGACGCCTTGAATCAAGAGCGCCGCGCAATCGAAAGCGGTATGCGCGATCAGGCGTTTGCCGTGCTGGAACGCCTCAACCCGCAGGAAGTGCCGCCCGGCATGGCGCTCTTTGAACCCGAATGGCATCAGGGCGTGGTCGGCATTCTGGCGGCGCGCGTCAAGGAAAAGTTCCATCGTCCAGTGTTTGCCTTTGCGCGCGGGGAATCCGGCGAACTCAAGGGATCGGGACGTTCGATTCATGGTCTGCACCTGCGCGACGCGCTGGACTTGATTTCCAAACGCGCGCCAGGATTGCTGTTGCGCTTTGGCGGTCACGCGGCGGCGGCGGGCGTGAGTTTGAGGGAAGAAGATTTTCCGCGGTTTCGCGCCCTCTTTGCCGAGGTCGTGCGCGAACGCATTCCCCCGGCGGCGCTGGAGCAAGCGCTGGAAACCGACGGTTCGCTGGAAGCCTCCTGCTTCAATCTGGAAACGGCGCGTCTGCTGGAACAGGAAATCTGGGGACAGGGCTTTCCCGTGCCGCTCTTTGCCGACGATTTCACGATCGAAGCGGAAAAACTCCTGAAAGACAAACACCTGAAACTGCGCCTCCATAAAAATGGTCACCGCATCGAAGGCATGGAATTCAACGCCGACACGCGCCTGCCTTCCGCGCCCCGGATGCATCTCGCCTACCGCTTGGGCATCAACGAATATCGCGGCGTCCAGACGCCGCAACTGTTGATCGAACATCGCAGCGAAGCCAGGAACGAATGAAATTTTCGCGTTGACGACTGCCTTTGTGACAAAATGCGATATGTTTGTCCGCAAATATGTAAGCCGACGTGTCGCCCCGGTACTGTGTTGCCGTGGTTGGGCGCTTTAGCTTGGTGAAGATGAGATAATTTAAGGAAAACGCATGCCGCGCCCTGGAATAGGTCTCAAAAAGAAAGTCATCGACTATCTGAAAGCGCATCCTGAAGAAAAATTCACCGCACGGCAGCTCGCTGAGTGGGTGGTCGCCACGTATCCTGCCGATTGCCAGAAAAAGAAGTCTGGCGGTAGTTACACCGATACCGAGTTTCTGAATCAGCTTGTTGCCGAGATCGGACAGTGTCGACAGTACGCCGATGTAAAAACCACAGAAGGTCGTCCGCGCAAGTTTTACTATACTTTGATGTCCGACAGCACAGAGGTCGCAGCGGTCGAGGTCGAGAGTTCGGCAGGCGCGTCCGCGCTGGATGCAGAACAACCCAAGAAGCTCAACGAGCACGACTTGTACCCGTTGCTTTCACAGTATCTGCTGGATGAATTTGGCATGTATTCCAGGCGTATCGACGAGAAGTGTTCGTCGAATACACGCGGAGCAAACGGAAACCGCTGGCTGTACCCGGATATAGTGGGCATGGAGGATTTGGGCGCGGACTGGCATTTGGAAGTGCGTAACTGCGTGATACAGCATTTTGATAAGCGTACCAAGTTGTGGTCATTCGAGGTCAAGCCGCTGATTTTTTCCTGATATGCGTCCTATATGGATAAGCGAAGCACAGCCTTTTGCAGGGTGCAGAGCCTCTTTCCCAGACATCTCCCGGCGCTTCGCGCCACCCTCTCCCGCAAGCGGGCGAGGGTAGAACCTGCGTCGGCGCTTGCCTTCCTCTCTCCCGCTTCGCGGGAGAGAGTGTCCCGACAGGGGCGAGAGAGGGAGCGATCCATGCGCAACAAAAACCTCAAATCCACATATGCCGTGCCTGAAATCAGGAAAAGATAGCGCGATTGCCCTGATTGCATCCCGTATTCCTTGCCCCCTGAACCCCCCGATGTGTTAGATTCCATTCTTCAGACAAACATGACGTGGAGGAACACACCATGCAGGACTTTTCTTCTTTTTGGGTGAATTACCTTGAATACTGCCAGCGTGCCTGGCTGGACATGGCGCGTCTCTACGCTCCGGGACTGACCGCGCTGACGGAAACGCCCAAGGAACAGGCCAGGAACATGCCTTTCCCGGCGCAGATTCCCAATGTGCCTTCCGTTGATGCCTGGCTTTCCTTGTTCACTCCCTGGCTACCCAAGGTCGAAGCCGAAATCCAGCCCCTGCAACCGATAAGCAACGCCGCCGCTGGCTTGGCCGAAGCCGCTCGCGTTTCCATGCGCGTCTTCATGCCCTGGGGCGGGGAATCCTGGACGGACGCGCTGGCGAGCAAAGCCCCCACGACGACACCCGCAAAACAGGAACACCGCATGACCAGCGCCGAACGCGCCGTCAACGAAGCCATCAAGCGCAGCAAGACCCAGGACTGATCTCCATCCCGAAGCGCTGCGCGCCGCCGCTCTGCTTGCGAATGCCGGATGGCGCGGCGCTTCGGGCGTATCGTCGCATGTCTTCTCCAGTTTCCGCTTCCTTGCTTTCCGATCTCGTCGAAATGGCGCATGGCGCGGGCGGGCGGGCAACAGGGCGGTTGGTCGAGGCGATCTTTTTCCGGCATTTCGATAACGAGTGGCTGCGCGCGGGCAATGACGGCGCCGTGTTGCCGGGACTTCTGCCGGACGAGCGGCTGGTAATGACGACCGACAGCCATGTGGTCTCGCCGTTGTTCTTCCCCGGCGGCGACATTGGCTGCCTGGCGGTGCATGGCACGGTAAACGATATTTCTGTCATGGGAGCGCGCCCCCTGTGGCTGGCGGCAGCCTTTATCCTGGAAGAAGGCTTGCCGCTTACCGTGCTGGATCGTCTGGTCGCCAGCATGGCGGCGGTGGCGCGGCGAGCGAATGTCCCCATCGTCACGGGCGACACCAAGGTGGTGGAGCGCGGCAAGGGCGATGGCGTCTTCATCGCCACGACTGGCGTCGGCGCGCTGGCGGCAGGTGTGAATTTGGGCGGACAACGGGCGCGGGTGGGCGACGCGATTCTTCTTTCCGGCACTCTGGGCGATCACGGCATGGCGATCCTCCATGCGCGCGAAAATCTTTCCGGCATAGACTCCGCTTTTTCCGGCGACGCCATCATCTCCGACACGGCGGCCTTGCATGGATTGATTGCCGCCGTGTTGGCAAGCGGCGCCGGGGTGCATGTCCTGCGTGACCCGACACGCGGCGGCCTGGCCGCGACCTTGAATGAAATTGCCCATCAGTCCGGCGTCGGGATACAGATTGAGGAGGCGCAAATTCCCGTCCAGCCCGCCGTTGCCGCCGCTTGTGAATTTCTTGGCTTCGATCCGCTCCATCTTGCCAATGAAGGCAAGCTCGTCGTCCTTTGCGCGCCCGCCGACGCCGAACGGGTACTCGCCACGCTGACCGCTCATCCGCTGGGCGGCAAGGCGGCAAGGATTGGCATTGTCACGGAAGACTCCCGCCATTTCGTGCGCATGACCACCCGCATGGGCGGGCAACGCATGGTGGACTGGCGCGCCGATGACCAACTGCCCCGGATATGTTGATCGGGGCGCGTAAAAGGCAATGGATGTTTTGCCGCGAGCCGGGATCTCCCCGCGTTGCGTATCATAGCCTTGAACTATGTAATTCATGATAACAAACAATTGGAACAATCTCTTGGCGCGGCTTACCATTCACCTGCTTGTTCAACCACCTCATCACTGTAAGGAGTTTTCTGATGCCATCCCTGATCAATACCGAAATCAAGCCCTTTGCCGTAACCGCGTTCCACAACGGCAAATTCGTGGAAGTGACCGAAGCCAGCCTGAAGGGCAAATGGTCCGTGCTGTTTTTCTATCCGGCGGATTTCACCTTCGTCTGCCCCACCGAACTGGGCGATTTGGCGGACAACTATGCCGAGTTCCAGAAACTGGGCGTGGAAATTTATTCCGTCTCCACCGATACGCATTTCACCCACAAAGCCTGGCACGATACTTCGGATACCATCCGCAAGCTGCAATTCCCGATGATCGGCGACCCCACGCAGGTCGTTTCCCGTAATTTCGGCGTACTGATCGAAGAAAACGGTCTGGCGGAACGCGGCACCTTCGTGATCAATCCGGAAGGCCGGATTCAGGTCATCGAAATCAATGCGGGCAACATTGGCCGCAATGCTCAAGAACTGCTGCGCAAGGTCAAGGCGGCGCAATACGTGGCAGCCCATCCGGGCGAAGTCTGTCCGGCCAAATGGAAAGAAGGCGAGAAGACGCTTTCGCCTTCCCTGGATCTGGTCGGCAAGATCTGATTTTCAGTTTTGGCCTGTCTTCCGCGTTATCGGAAGGCTGGCGCGTAAAAAAGCGCCAGAAAACACGCTGGCGCTTTTTTTATCCGTACTTTTTCCATTGTCCCGCGAGGAGAACATCATGCTCGACAACAACATCAAGACCCAGTTGCAAGCCTATCTGGAAAAGCTCGTTTCCCCCATCGAACTCGTCGCCACACTGGATGACAGCCCGAAAGCCGCCGAAATGCGGGCGTTGCTCACGGAAATCGCCAGTCTTTCCGGCAAGGTGACGTATTCTGAAAACGGCAGCTACGTCCGCCGCCCCTCCTTCGGCATTGCCCAATCCGGCGAAAAGCCGCGCATCCATTTTGCCGGAGTCCCGCTGGGACACGAATTCACCTCGCTGGTGCTGGCGCTGTTGCAGACCAGCGGTCATCCGCCCCGCCTGGAAGCGGAGGAAATCGCGCAGATCAAGGCGCTTTCCGGCGAATTCCGTTTCGAGACCTTTGTCTCGCTTTCCTGCATCAACTGTCCGGACGTGGTGCAGGCGTTGAATACCCTGACCGCGCTCAACCCCGCTTTCGAGGCGGCGATGATCGACGGCGCGGGTTTTTTGAAGGAAGTGGAAGCGCGCCAGATCATGAGTGTGCCGACGGTTTACCTGAACGGTGAACCTTTCGGCGCGGGACGCATGAGCTTGCAGGAAATCCTGGGCAAGATCGACACTGGCGCGGCGGCGCGCGCCGCCGAGAGAATCAACGGCAAGAATGCTTTTGACGTGCTCGTCATCGGCGGCGGTCCCGCCGGTTCCGCCGCCGCCATCTATGCCGCCCGCAAGGGGCTTGCCGTCGGCGTACTTGCCGAGCGTTTCGGCGGTCAGGTGCAGGATACCCTCTCCATTGAAAACCTCATTTCCATCCAGCAAACCGAAGGCCCGCATCTGGCGGCGGCGCTGGAAGAACATGTGCGCGCCTACGGCGTCGACATCATGAATCTGCAAAAGGCGGCGCGCCTCGTGCCGGGAAAGGACGGCGCGCCGATTGAAGTCCACACCGCCAGCGGCGCGATATTGAAGGGCAAGAGCGTGATTCTTTCCACCGGCGCGCGCTGGCGGGAGATGAACGTGCCCGGCGAAACCGAATATCGCGCTCACGGCGTCGCCTACTGCCCGCATTGCGATGGCCCGCTGTTCAAGGGAAAGCGCGTGGCGGTCATCGGCGGCGGCAATTCCGGCGCGGAAGCCGCCATCGATCTGGCGGGCATCGTTACCCATGTCACCCTGCTCGAATTCGGTGAGGCCTTGCGCGCCGACGCCGTGCTGCAACAAAAGCTCGCCAGTCTCGCCAACGTGACGATTCTGAAAATGGCGCAAACCCGTGAAGTGCATGGCGACGGACAAAAAGTCACCGGTCTTTCCTACACGGATCGCGCCAGCGGCGAAACGCATCGCCTCGATCTGGAAGGCGTCTTTGTGCAAATCGGCCTGTTGCCCAATACCGACTGGCTGAAAGGGACGCTGGAACTTTCCGCTGCGGGCGAAATCGTCATCGACGGCAAGAACCAGACCTCGCTTGCCGGCGTGTTCGCCGCCGGCGACTGCACCGCTGTACCCTACAAGCAGATCGTCATCGCCATGGGCGAAGGTGCCAAGGCCAGCCTTTCCGCCTTCGATTACCTGATCCGCAAGGGAACGTAAACGGCGCGGCATCGCGCTCTGGATTTGACGCTTCCAGGCAGGATGCCTATAATCGCCGCTCTTTTGTCGTGGGGTCGGTAGCTCAGTCGGTAGAGCAGCGGACTTTTAATCCGTTGGTCGCGAGTTCGAGTCTCGCCCGACCCA
>JAIRLE010000073.1 GCA_031259605.1 Zoogloeaceae bacterium | reverse complement strand
AGTCCCGACGCGACCGGGGCAAGCCCGTTGGCGGCAAACGCCTTCGCGTCCCTGAAACGCGGCGCAATTGCCCACGTTACCGCTTCTTCCGGCCCAATGACGTGCCATTGCGCTTGCGGCACCCTTTTTACCGGGGGCGGCTTTTCCGTATTGACGCAGCCCGCAAGGAACGGCGCGAACAGCAAAAACAAGGAAGGCCAAGAAAACAAGGCGATGCGGGGCGCGAATCTGGGCATGTCGATCTCGATTCCGGTTGAAGGGCACGGCGTTCTTGGCGATTGCATCCACGCGGACGCGCAAGAAGGCGTACAATATAACATGTCCGGTTCGATCCCTGGAATACGATGCCGCGCGGGCAGGCGAAACCCGGCAGCGTCGATCGTAAAACCAACTCCGGTCTGAAACCCCGCCCGTAAGAAAGGCGCGAAGGTTGAGACCCCGGTCGAGGCCGGGGTTTCGACCGTAGCCATTCTTGAGGGGAGAGAACCCCCTTCCCAATGGAGTTGGACCGACAGCCCTGAAGGGCTGTCGCCAATTTCTTGCTTTTGACGCAAGGGGCAATTCGTGCACTCCGTGCGCCCAAACGGGGAAACGGGCTTGCGCGCCATTATAGGGGACGAAAGACAAGGGGCACAAAAGTTTGCGATCGCCCCAGGGCAATCGTTCCCTGCCCCGGTTGCGCGCAGGCTCGCTTTCCAGTACCTTCATGCCCTTGTCAGGCGGCTTTCCCGCTTTTCCCGCGCCGCATCCGTAACGATAAAGACCATGACCGCTCCGCTTTCCGTTTCTTCCTGCCCTGTCTTTTCCGCCGCCGACGCGTGTGTGGATGGGGTTGCCGTGCAACCCCTGCCCAATTCGCGCAAGGTGCATGTCACGGGATCGCGCCCGGACATTCGCGCGCCCATGCGGGAAATCCGCCAGGGCGATACGCCCGCCAGCTACGGCGGCGGCGTCAATCCGCCGATCTTTGTCTATGACTGTTCCGGCCCTTATACCGACCCGGATGTATCGATCGACATCCGTTCCGGGTTGCCGCCACTGCGCGAACCATGGATTGAGGAAAGAGGCGACAGCGCAGCCTTGCCCGCCCTGGGTTCTGAATATGGCCGCCGCCGTCTGGCCGATCCGGCGCTTGCCGCGCTGGCGCGCCAACCGCGCCGTGCCCTCCCCGGCAAGCATGTGACGCAAATGCACTATGCGCGTAACGGCATCGTCACGCCGGAAATGGAATTCGTCGCCCTGCGCGAAAACATGAACCGGCGGAACTACCTGCAAAGCCTGCGGGAATCCGGATCCGGCGGCGAAAAAATGGCGGCGCGGCTCATGCGCCAGCACCCCGGCGCAGCCTTTGGCGCGCGCATTCCCGAGGAAATCACCCCGGAATTTGTGCGCGCCGAAATCGCCTGCGGACGCGCCATCCTTCCTGCCAACATCAACCATCCAGAATCCGAGCCGATGATCATCGGCCGCAATTTCCTGACCAAGATCAACGCCAACATCGGCAATTCTGCGCTGGTCTCTTCCATCGCCGAGGAAGTCGACAAGATGATCTGGGCGATTCGCTGGGGCGGCGACACGGTGATGGATCTTTCCACCGGCAGGAACATCCACGAAACTCGCGAGTGGATCCTTCGCAATTCGCCGGTGCCCGTCGGTACCGTACCCATTTATCAGGCGCTGGAAAAAGTAGACGGCAAGGCCGAGGAACTCACCTGGGAAGTCTTCCGCGACACTTTGATCGAACAGGCCGAGCAGGGCGTCGATTACTTCACCCTGCACGCGGGCGTCCTCATTTCCCACATTCCGCTCACCGCGAACCGGCTGACCGGCATCGTCAGCCGGGGCGGCGCCATCCTGGCGAAATGGTGCCTCGCGCACCACCGGGAGAATTTCCTCTATACCCATTTCGAGGACATCTGCGAAATCATGAGCGCCTACGACGTGGCCTTCTCGCTGGGCGACGGCCTGCGCCCAGGCTCCATTCATGACGCCAACGACGCGGCCCAGCTTGCCGAATTGCAGACTCTGGGCGAATTGACCGAAATCGCCTGGAAGCACGACGCGCAGACCATGATCGAAGGTCCCGGCCATGTGCCCTTGCATCTCATCCGGGAAAACATGGAACTGGAACTCGCCTGGTGCAAGGAAGCGCCTTTTTACACCCTGGGGCCGCTCGTCACCGACATCGCGCCAGGCTACGACCACCTGTCGAGCGCCATCGGCGCGGCGCAGATCGGCTGGCGCGGCACGGCCATGCTCTGCTACGTGACCCCCAAGGAACACCTGGGACTGCCGGACAAGAACGACGTCAAGGAAGGCATCATCACCTATAAGCTCGCCGCCCACGCCGCCGACCTGGCCAAGGGACATCCGGGGGCGCAGATTCGGGACAACGCCTTGTCCAAGGCGCGTTACGAATTCCGCTGGGAAGACCAGTTCAACCTGGGTCTCGACCCGGACAGGGCGCGCGCATTCCATGACGAGACGCTGCCGCGCGAGGCGGCCAAATCCGCGCATTTTTGCTCGATGTGCGGCCCGCGTTTCTGTTCCATGAAAATCACCCAGGAAGTGCGTGAATTCGCCCAGGCCCAGAGTACCCAAAAATGACGAGGCGCGGCGGCGAGACATGGCGGCAAAGGCCGTGGAATTCGTCGAAGGCGGCATGACGCGACGCTCGACAAGCGGCAATTCACGAAGTCATGAAAGCCCGGTAATTTCTTGCTGGTCTCCATGGGGTTTCCCTCGCCTGCTTTGTGGGAGAGGGGCAGTGGGCGGCGGGGTGACGCGTCGGTTCCGTATCCCTCCTCGGTCACTCGGATCACGGGTTACGGGCGATGAGCGCCGCTACCTGCGCCTCGATGGCTTCGTTGCGTCCCAGGTAGCCCAGGGTTTCGTTGGTCTTGCCCTTGATGTTGATGCAAACGGGCGGTAATTCCAGGTCGGCGGCGAGGATGGCGCGCATGGCGGGAATGTGCGGGGCAAGGCGCGGTCGTTGGGCGATCAGCGTGGCATCGACATTGACCGGACGCCATCCGGCGGCTCGCACACGCAGCAAGGTTTCGCGCAACAGGGCGCGGCTGTCGGCGTCCCGATGGCGCGGATCGCTATCGGGAAAATGCGTGCCGATATCGCCCAATCCCGCCGCGCCCAGCAAGGCGTCGATCAGCGCATGCAGCAGGGCGTCGGCATCCGAATGTCCTTGCAGCCCCCTGTCGAAGGGAATCTCCACCCCGCCCAGCACGAGCCTGCGCCCTAAAACCAGCCGATGCACATCGTACCCTTGTCCTATCCGAAATTCAGGCGTCGCCATATCGTTCTCCGTCTTTTGCTCCCTGTCCCTTGAGTATCCATTCCGCCAGCGCAAAATCGGCGGGACGGGTCACCTTCAGGTTGCTGATGTCGCTCTCGATGAGACGCGGCGCGAAACCGGCGGCTTCCATCGCGCCCGCCTCGTCCGTGACTTCCGTGTGCGCCGCCAGCGCCGCGCATAGCGTCCCATAGCGAAACATCTGCGGCGTCTGCGCCTGCCACAAGCCTTGCCGCGCCAGGGTCTGCTTCACCCTCGTTTGCGCGCCGTCCGTCTCGCCCCGCTTCAAGGTATCCGCGAGCGGCACGGCCAGCAGTCCGCCCACCGGATCATCGGACAAGGCGTCCAGCAGACGATCCAGCAGGACGCGGGAAAGGCAGGGACGCGCCGCGTCATGCACCAGGATCCAGTCTTCCGGCGGCACCTTGCCTTGCAGGGCGGCCAGCGTGTTGCGCACACTCTGCGCGCGTGTCGCGCCGCCACAGCGCAGGATTTCCAGACGCGGCGCGAAATCCAGCCATAACCGCCGCTGCTCCGGCTGCCGCCAGAATTCATCGGCTTCGGCAAGCGTCAGCCAGACGCGCGCAACCTTTGGATGCCGGCAAAATACCGCCAGCGTATGCGCCAGCAAAGGTCGCCCCAAAAGCGGCAGATACTGTTTCGGACACACGCCGCCTACACGGGAGCCGCTACCCGCGGCGGGGATGATAACGCGCATCGAAATCCAAGCATCAAGGAGCGGAGAACGGATTTTACGGCCTTACCCCAAAAAAATCCCCCTCCCGAACCACAGGAGAGGGATTTTGTCCGTAGGGCGAGAAAGGAAGACCTCGATCTTGCGGCAAGGCGTTACAAACAAGTAAAGGATGAAGCAAAAATCAGCGACAGCCCTTCAGGGCTGCCGCTAATTTCTTGCTCTTGATCTGCCGGAGCGCCTGCCTTCGGCTTCATTCTCCACGACCTTGAACTCGAAGAGGGCATGAACGCGCCATGAAGCGGCGCGGATTGCGCTTCGGCAAGGTCTCAACCCCGGCGGTGGCTTGTCGCTGGGGGAACATCGGGCGCCTGCGGCGCGGCGGCGAGCAATGCCATGGTTACGCCAATGACGATGAGAAGGGAAGAGGGAGGGCGATTCCACCCCGCCATGCGTTAGTCAATAGGCCCATCATCACGACAGATCCGCCTCCATGGATTCTTATTGTAAGCACGATGACGAACAGCATTCCCGATTCGCATCGGGTCCGCATTTGAACAGAAATCGCGCTAACCATCCCGCTCCAGATAGTGCGACAGTGTTTTTACGTCCCCCGTCCAGGCGTAGGCCGCCAACAGCGGTTCTGTATCGGTTTGCATGACGTGGACAACATTTGAAGGATGCAGGATGAGCGTTCCTGGCGGGTGCGTTTGCGCAAGATCGTTCATCGCCCAGCGCGCCGTGCCGGAAAGAACAAGGTAGGTTTCGACGGCGGGGTGGATGTGCGCGGGATAAAGGGTATGCGGACCGATGGCGGTAAGGCCAAGGCAGACGCGCTGGCTTTTGAAGGGCGCGATGGGGCCGACCAGTTCCGCCCAGGCCATGCGTGTTTCCAGTCCGGGATGGTCGGCGCGGGCATCGTAGCTGTAGCGCCACGGCAGGCGAGCGAGGTGAGGCAGACAGGCGGCGAGGATGGCGTCATCCATCTTTGCCGCCGCGAGGCTTTTGAGTTGCGTGATGACCGGATGGCGCGTGGCGCGCAGATGCGCCGCGTCGGGTTGGGTAAAATCAACGTTCTCCAGCAGGGTCAGCACCTTGGCAAGCTCGGCGGTTAACGCCGGTGTCTCCAGCTTCTGGGCAAGACGCTGGGCGAAGTGCTGGCGGATGGCGTCGATGACGGCAAGCGCGGCGGCGGGAGAAAGAGCGGACGGCATCGCCTTTACGCGGGAAAGGAACGCAAGGCGACCACCGTATGCCCGATGGTTTCGCCGCGTTGATGAGCGGCAAGCGCCTGTTGCGGGTCGAGTTGATCGGGCGTGAGGCGTTGTTCGATTTCAAAGGCGTGTTTGCCGGAATCCGCCAGACTCACCCGCGCGAACACTTCGGCAAGACGTTCGGCGCGATAAAAGCGGTAGGGGCCAAGGCCGTTTTGTTGTTGCGCGAGATGGCCGGAAATCATTGCATCGGGATCGCTCTGGATTTTCCAGCCATAGGTGAAAATTTCGGCGCGATAACCCGCAAACCTGCCCATTTCCTGAAACACGGCAAGTGGAATGCGTCCGCCGATGAGCGAAAGCACCGATCCGCCGGGACGCAGAAAATCCTTTGCCTGCGTGAGCGCGACATAGTGCAGCGCCAGCAGGTTTTTTTGCAACAGTTCGGGAATGTTTTCCGTGCGCGGCGGCGTATGTCCGGAACTTGCGCGCGCCGCGGCAAGATCGGCGGCGTCGATGGGAACGTTGGGCAGGTTCTCGTAAATGAGATCGTACTGTGGCCGGAAGGCCGCCAGCGGTTGCAGTAAATCGCCAGAACCGGCATTCAGCGTGATGCGCTCAGGGTCGCGCAGATTGGCGCGGATGTTGGCGACGGCGGCGGCAACTACATCCACATGAACATCGGTAATGCCAATGTCGATTGAGTCGAGGATTTCAATGGCCGCCAGCGCGTCCAGTCCCACGCCGGCTCCGATGCTGCAAAAAGCGGACTTTGCGCCTTCTTTCTGCCGGATGAGCTTGAAGGCGGGTGTGGCGATGGTCGCCACCCAGTCGCCCAGGATATCGTCGATGCTGGGCAAAAAACTGTGCTCCGTGACTTCGATGGCGAGGTTTTCGCGCAGACGTTCAGGCGGCGCGGCAAGTTGCAGGTATTGGGCGGCGGAAATATCCATCGGTATTTTTTGTCAGGGTGAAAGGAGCCGACACTATACAGCGTACAGAGCGCAAAATGCCGGGCAGGCGACCCGCCCGGCATTTTGTTTCATTATTGCTTCTTTGCCTCATTTGCCATCATCTCTTCCAGTGCCTTGAGCTTTTCGCCGGCGTGTTCAAACCCTTGCGCGGCGGATTGTGAAAGGTAAGACTTCGCCAGATTGAGGTCCTTGACGCCGCCGCGCCCTACCATGTAATAGTAGCCCGCATTGTTTTGCGCATATTTGTTGCCGAGTTTGGCGCTGGCGACAAAATCCTTGAGCGCGAGTTCGTAATTCGACATCTGGTCATATTGATATCCTCGTTCGAAGTAGGCCTTGGCCTCGTCCGGATAGGCTTCGATAATCCGGGTGTAAACTTCAATGGTACGCTCTGTCTGCTTGGCTCTCTTGAATTCCTTGGCTGCCCAGTATAAACGCCAGACCGTATTTTGACCGGGAAAGCGATCATAGGCCTGAAGGTAGAGGGAGGCCGCGCCTGCGGGATTGCGACGAAGGCTTTCATCACTGCCTTTGAAAGTGAGCGCCTCGGCTTCAAGATCAGCCTGTTTTTGAGGCGGCATCGGCCCCTGTTTTATTTCGGCGAGCAAGGATTCCAGATGCTTGAACGATCCCCCCCAACGCGGGGTGTTGTATGTTAAATACCGGCGGTAAGCGTGCGTTGCGGCAGGGTCTATCTTGATGGCCGAGTCGAGATAATGTTGCATTTGGCCTTGCGAGAGCAGGGCGTCGACCTCGATCAGATTCGTGTAACTGGAATAGGGCTTTTCAAAGAGCGAGAGAGAGGCTTGCAGGTTCTCAAGAGATTTTTGCGCCAATTCCGCCATTTTATCGAACTGTTCCCGGGAGGTTTCGCTCGCGAATTTATTGCCACGTGCTTCCCATGCGGCATAGAGCTGAAGGCGGCCAAGGCCGAGGCGCGCGGCATAGGATTCGGGTTGCGCTTTCACCCATGCTTCCGCGTCCGGGATATAGCTGGTGGAAAAGGGAGAAACGAGGTCAATGAGTCGCACAGAAAGTTCATCGGTGTCAATGCGCCCCTTGCGGTAGTCGTCCAGGATCGCTTTCTCCGCCGCCGCCAGTCCCGCAAAATCGTGACTGCCGAGCATGACCACATAGCGCATCCTGGGTTTTTCCGCTTCGACGGTTTTTTTGGGTGCGGCCTTTGGCGCGGCAAGGGTGAGCGCGGGCGCGGAAACGGCAAGCGCGACCGCGCAGCTTGCCAACAGACGATAAAGGTTCATGTCATGTCTCCCTGGTCACAGCCAGTCAAGAATGAAGAATGATTATAGCGGACAATGCGATGCTGTTACGCGAAATGGTTGTCGATTGCGGCTTTCTGGCCGGCTTGGGTTCTCTGGACGCCAGACGCGGATCCCGCTTGCCATCCCTCAGCAAGAAATTAGCGGCAGCCCTTCGGGGCTGCCGGTCAAACGTCATTGGGAAGGGGTTTCTCTCCCCCTCCCCAATGGCTACGGTCGAAACCCCGCCCTTCAGGCCGGGGTTTCGACCTTCGCACCTTTCTTACGGGCGGGGTTCAAACCGGAGTTGGTTTTACGATGAGACGCGACCGAAGACACGCGTTGTGAAACAGGATCAGGGCGCAAGCGCCTGGTCGAAATCCGCAATCAGATCATTTGCATCTTCGATGCCGACGGAAACGCGCACCAAATCCGGCGTGATGCCGGCGGCGCGTTGGGCTTTCCCGTTCAGTTGGGCGTGCGTGGAAGAAGCCGGATGCAGTACGCCAGTGCGGGCGTCGCCGATGTGTACGACCAGTGCCGCGACGTTCAGTTTTTTCACGAAACGGCGGATGGCGGGGACGCCGCCCTTGATGCCGAAGGTCAGGATGCCGCTGCCGTTTTTATGGTTGAAATAACGGGTAATCCGCTTTTTGCCGTTCGGATCGAGACCGGGGTAATTCACCCAGGCGACTTGGGGACGCGTCGTCAGGAATCGGGCAAGCGCGAGCGCGTTTTCACCGTGGCGCGGCATTCTGAGGTGCAGGGTTTCCAGGCCGAGATTGAACAGGAAAGCGTTCATGGGATTCAGGCAGCCGCCGTAATCGCGTAGAAACTGGGCGCGCGCCTTGAACAGGAACGGCGATTGCGGGAATTTTTTCGCGTAGATGACGCCATTGTAGGTCGGGTCGGGTTCGGTGAAATCGGGGAACTTGCCGTTTGTCCAGTCGAAATTGCCGCCGTCGATGACCACGCCGCCGACACTGGTGGCGTGACCGTCGATATATTTCGTCGCCGAATGGATGATGATGTTCGCGCCGTGGCGGAAGGGCTGGCAGAGAAAGGGCGTCGCCAGCGTGTTGTCGACGACGAAAGGCACACCATGCTTCCCGGCAAGGGCGGAGAGCTTGTCGAAGTCGAGAATGGCGAGGCCGGGATTGCCGAGCGTTTCGCCAAACAGTACACGGGTTTCCGGGCGGAACAGTTTTTCGATTGCGCGCGCGGGCGCGTCCGGCTCGAAAAAGTCCGCCGTCACGCCGAATTTCTTCAGGGTGGAGTTGAAAAGCGTAAACGAGCCGCCGTAGAGTTGGGATGCGGCGAGGATGTGATCGCCCGCGCGCACGATGCTGGCGATGGCAAGCAGCGTCGCCGCCTGTCCGGAAGCGGTGGCCACCGCGCCCGCGCCGCCTTCCAGTTGATTGATCCTGGCCTCGAAACCGGCTACGGTCGGATTGCTCGTTCGGCTGTATTTGTGACCGAATTCCTGCAGGGTCATGATGCGGTTGACGTGGTCGATGTCGTCGTATTTATAGGTGGTGCTCTGGACGATGGGCGGAATGCGCGACTCGCCCACGCCGGGGTTATGCCCGGCCTGTACGCACAATGTAGCGAAATTCAGCGGCGCGGGCGCGGTTGCCTGCGCCGGTTTGGCGGCGGACTTTTCCGCTGGTTTGCGGGGTTTCTTGTCAGCGGATTTGGACATGGCGACACCGTATGTGGGGAAAGACTTGCACAGGAGGATACACGATTGTTATATCGGGAATAGAACAATTTTCTTTGTTCATAGAATAGTTTTTTATTAGGGAAGCGCGGTTCAAGTCAATCGTCATTGCTTTTCTCTGTTGCCGGAAATTCGCGTTTTCCTGTGCGGGGCGACACGAAATCCGCGCGCGTTCATGCCCTGGGGTGATGGTGTTGGTGCAGGATTTTCAGGCGTTCGCGGGCGACATGGGTGTAGATTTGGGTCGTGGTGATGTCGGCGTGACCAAGGAGCATCTGCACCACGCGCAGGTCGGCGCCGTGATTCAGGAGGTGGGTGGCGAAGGCGTGGCGCAGGACGTGCGGGGAGATCAGGCGGGCAGGAATGTCGGCTTTCTGGGCGTGGATTTTGATCAGCGTCCAGAACATCTGCCGGGTCATGGGCGCGGCGCGGGCGGTGACGAACAGGGCATCGGAAAGGCGCGCGCGCAGGAGGGCGGGGCGGCCTTCCGTCAGATAGCGGCGCAGCCAGACAATGGCTTCCTCGCCGATGGGCGTCAGGCGTTCCTTGCTGCCCTTGCCCATGACGCGCAATACGCCTTGATCGAAACTGACCGCATGCAGTTTCAGCGTGACCAGTTCCGTGACGCGCAATCCGGCGGCATAGAGGATTTCCAGCATGGCGCGGTCGCGCAAACCCTTGGGGGTTTGCGTGTCGGGCGCGTCGAGCAGGCGTTCGACCTGGGGTTCCGTGAGCGTTTTGGGCAGCCGTCCGGTGGGTACGGGACGCGCCAGGGATTCCGACGGGTCGTGCGCGATGCGCCCCTGGCGTAACTGCCAGCGATAAAAACGGCGCAGGCTGGAAAGGTAGCGGGATTGTGTGCTGGCGCGGCGCTGTACGGAGACATGGGCGAGAAAAGCCGCCAGATCGGCATCGTCCGCCGTCATCAGCGCGCCGCGTTTTTCCGCTTCCAGCCAGCGGGCAAGGAGCGACAGATCGGCGCGGTAGCTCTCCAGCGTTGCTTTCGCCAGACCTTCTTCCAGCCACATGGCATCGCAGAACAGGTCGATTTCCGCCGGGTACGGCGTCTTGCCAGGCATGGAGAATCAGCGCGCGCTGGCTGCGGATGCGTCCCCTCCCGCCTGATCCGGATCCAGCGGCAGGAGCACATGGAAGGTCGATCCCTGTCCTGGCTGGCTTTCCACCAGAATGTCGCCGCCATGCCGCTTGATGATTTCGTAGGAAAGGGAAAGCCCCAGCCCGGTGCCGTGACCGACCGGTTTGGTGGTGAAGAACGGCTCAAAGATGCGTTTTTTGATCTCCGGCGTCATGCCGCAACCGCTGTCCCGAATGCTGAATTCCACACCGCTGGACGTGGCGCGGGTGCGGAGGACGATTTTTCCGGGAGGCGTACCGATGGAGTGCGCGGCATTGACCAGCAGGTTCATCAATACCTGGCTGACCTGGGCCGGCAGGCAGCGGATGTTGGGCAATTCCGGCGCAGGATCGATTTCAAGATCGGCGGCGTATTTCAGTTCGTGCCGGACGACGTTCAGGGTGGAATCGAGTATGTCGTTGAGATTGACTTCCTGCCATTCGTCGTGATCGACATGCGAAAACGCCTTCATGTCCCGGACGATTTTCCTTACACGCTCAAGGCCATCGGCGGATTCCCGCAACAGGTCGCCAATGTCGTCGCGCAGGAAATCAAAATCCAGCGCCTGCCGCTTTTCATCCAGCGCGATGCGATCGGCGGGCGGCAGTCTGGCGGCGCAAGCGTCGTAGGCGTCGATGAGTTCCATGAGTTGCGCGGTGTAGCGCTTGAGACTTTCCAGATTGGAACTGACGAAGCCGACGGGATTGTTGATTTCGTGCGCCACGCCAGCGGAAAGCTGGCCGATGGCGGACATTTTTTCGGATTGCAGCAGCCGTTCGCGGGTACGCTCGACTTCCGTGAGCGCCTGTTCCAGTTCCGCCGTGCGTTCGCGCACCCGCTGTTCCAGATTGGCGTTCAGGGCGGCGAGTTCGTCGCGGGTTTTCACCAGCGTGATGTTGCGCTGGGCCATCAGGTCATAGAGCTGCTCCATCGCTTCGAGCAGGATGCTGGTGGGCGCTTCCTCGCCGTTGGCGTGCTCGAGGCCGCCGCTTCTGCCTTGTTGGACGCGCTCGATCAATATCGCCATTTCCTTGTCGGAGCCGAGGATGTGAAAGGAAAGCCAACTGGTGACGAAATTGACCAGCAGTTCGAGAGTCGCCTGCGAATGCTGCGAAGCCAGATATTCGGCGCGGGTCAATACGACTTGCTCCACGAAGGCGGTATGCTGGCGCTTGTGCTGTTCCTCGTGTTGCCGGAAGGCGGCGCGCAGTTCCTCGTTGGGAATGTTGTCGTGGTTTTCGCGCATCAGTTTTTCTTCGTCGGCGAAATGTTCCACCGCATAGGCCGCCAGCGCGTCCAGCAGGGTGACGATGTCGTCGGGCGTGATGTGCTGCTGGCGTTCGGTGACCTCGTCGACCATGTTGTTCAGCATGTCCACCAAGCGATGATGCTGGCTGTCGACAATGGGAATGCCGGTCTCGTAACGCTGATCCCACTTGAATGTATCAAGCATTTTATTTGCCCCCCCCGCGCGGATTGAAAGACGACGGTCATTATGGATCAAACGAGGGGAGAAGCGTACGCGATTGATCCGGCAGGAATTTACTTCGTCATTGCGAGAGCCGCAGACTCGAGGCAACCCGGAGAGCCGTCCGGTTTGCCTTGGCGTTCCATGCCGCTGGATTGCCGCGTGGATGGGCGTCCGGAAAAATCAGAACACAAGCCCGAAGAATTCGTGCAGGCAGCGCGCCGAATACGCGAGCATTTCCTCGCTCAAGCCTGGATGGAGGCCAATCCAGAAGGTGTCGTTCAGGATGCGATCCGCGCCTTCGAGTGTGCCGGAAACGCGATATTCGCGTTCCCGCATGTAGGGCTGGCGGGTGAGGTTGCCGGCAAAGAGCAGGCGGACGCCGATTTTTTTCTGGTCGAGATAGCGGAGCAAATCGACGCGCCGGGTTGCCGCGCGCGCCTTCAGGGTGATGGGATAGCCGAACCACGCCGGGTCGCTTTCGGGCGTCGCTTGCGGCAGGAGGAGGAATTCCTCCGCCTCCGCCAGCGCCTTGTTGAGCGTGGCGAAATTCCTTTTGCGCGCGGCAATGAAATTTTCCAGTCGTTCGAGCTGCGCCAGTCCCAGTGCCGCCTGCATGTCGGTAATCTTGAGGTTGTAGCCCGGGTGCGCATAGACGTACTTGTGGTCGTAGCCTTCCGGCAATCCATCCCATTGCCGTTGAAAGCGCTTGCCGCAGGTGTTGTCGCGTCCCGGCGCGCACCAACAGTCGCGTCCCCAGTCCCGGAAGGATTCGGCGGCGCGTTTCAGGATGGGGTCGCTCGTGAAGAGCGCGCCGCCTTCGCCCATGGTGATGTGATGCGCCGGATAGAAGGAAAGCGTGGCGATATGTCCGAACGTGCCGGTCTTCTTGCCTCGATACGTCGAGCCGAGCGCGTCGCAGCAGTCTTCGACGAGCCAGAGACGGTGCTTGTCCGCAAGCGCGCGGATTTCGGCGGCGGCAAAGGGATTGCCCAGGGTGTGCGCCAGCATGATGGCGCGGGTCTTCGGGGTGATGGCGGCGGCGATGGACTCCGGAGTCGGGTTGTAGGCGGGCGGCGCGGAATCGACGAATACGGGAATCAGGCCGTTTTGCAGGATGGGATTGACCGTGGTCGGAAATCCGGCGGCGGCGGTGATGACTTCATCGCCGGGTTGCAGGGCGCGTTCCTGCAAGAGCGGCGAGGTCAAGGCGGAGATGGCCAAGAGATTGGCCGAGGAGCCGGAATTGCAGGTGAGGACGAAATCAACACCCAGGTACTGTCCCAGTTTTGCTTCAAATGCCGCGTTGAAGCGCCCCGTGGTCAGCCAGCCGTCCAGGACGGCGTCGACCGCGTATGCCAGTTCCTGCGCGCCCAGCGTTTTGCCGGAAGGCGGAACGGGCGTTTGTCCGCACACGAAATCCGCTTGCGGGAGGCTTTTTTCCGCATAGGCGCGGACAAGTTCCAGAATCCTGGCGCGGGATTCTTCTGGCGTCATGCGGAAACATCCTCTTCATGGGCGGCGATTTGCCGGAGCGTGAATTCCCGCATGTCCTTGCCTGCCAGCCATGCCTGTTGCCAGTCGACGACACGCGCCAATGCCGTCTCCAGCCGCCAGCGGGGCCGCCAGCCCAGTTGCAGGCGCGCCTTGGCGGCGTCCAGCCGGAGTGCGTGCGCTTCGTGTGGATGCACTCGCGGGTCGGTCTCCCAGGCGAGCCGCCCTTGCCAATCCCGCGCTAGCCGTTCCACGAGCCATTTTACCGGACGGGCGTCCTCCTCCGCCGGGCCGAAATTCCAGGGGCAGGCGTAATCCTCTCCCTCTTCGTAGAGTTTCTCCGCCAAGAGGAGATAGCCGGAGAGTGGCTCCAGCACATGCTGCCAGGGACGCACGGCCTGCGGATTGCGCAGGCGAAGCGGCGCGCCGGAGACGACGGCGCGCAGGATGTCGGGAATCAGCCGATCCTTGCCCCAGTCGCCGCCGCCGATGACGTTTCCGGCGCGCGCCGTGGCCACATGCGGATTCCCGGCGCGGAAAAAGGCGTCGCGGTAGGCCGCCGTGACGAGTTCGGCGCAGGCCTTGCTGCTGCTGTAGGGGTCATGCCCGCCCAACGGTTCATTTTCCCGGTAACTCCACGGCCATTCCCGGTTTTCATAACACTTGTCGCTGGTGACGTTGAGGATCACCCGTGCCGAATCGCTCTGCCGCGCGGCCTCGAAAAGATGGACCAGACCCATGACATTGGTGGCATAGGTCTCCACCGGGTCGGCATAGGATTGGCGCACCAACGGTTGTGCCGCCAGATGCAGGATGATTTCCGGCCGCGCCTCCCGCATGGCGGAAAGGATGGCTCCGGCATCGCGGATATCCGCAAGGATGGAACGCATGTCCCGCCCGATCCGGGCCAGTTCGAAAAGCGAAGGGTCGGTCGGCGGCGGCAGGGCGAAGCCGGTGACGTTCGCGCCCAGGCGGGCGAGCATGAGCGCGAGCCAGCCGCCCTTGAAGCCGGTATGCCCGGTGAGGAGAACGCGCTTTCCTTGCCAGAAGCTCGCGCTCATGACCAGATTTTCCAGGGCGCTCGCCCGGATTGCCAGAGTTGCTCCAGATGGCTTTTGTCGCGCAGGGTATCCATCGGTTGCCAGAAGCCATGGTGCCGCCAGACGGAAAGCTGGCGGCGCGCCGCCAGGGTTTCCAGCGGTACGCCCTCCCAGGGCGTTTGCTCGTTTTCGATCAGGTCGAGGACAGCGGGGGAGAGCACGAAAAATCCCGCGTTGATGAGGCTTTCGCTGCCCGCCGGTTTTTCGTTGAAACGGGTCACGGCCGTGTCTTCGATTTCCAGGGCGCCAAAGCGGCCCGGCGGCATGGCGGCCGTGATGGTCGCCAGCCGCCCCTGTTCCCGGTGGAAACGGACGCTGGCGTCAATGTCGATGTCGCCCAGACCATCGCCATAGGTGAAACAGAACGCTTCTTGCGGCGGCAGATAACCGCGGACGCGCTTCAGCCGTCCGCCGGTCTGGGTGTTCTCGCCCGTATCCACCAGCGTGATGCGCCATGGTTCCGCATGGCGCTCATGCACCTGCATGTGGTTCTCGGCCAGATCGAAGGTAACGTCGGAAGTGTGCAGAAAATAATTGGCGAAATATTCCTTGATGACATAACCCTTGTAGCCCAGGCAGATGATGAAATCATGGATGCCGTGCGTGGAATAGATCTTGAGGATGTGCCAGAGAATCGGTTTTCCGCCGATTTCGATCATGGGTTTGGGCTTGAGGTGGGATTCCTCGCTGATGCGGGTTCCCAGTCCTCCGGCCAGAATGACGGCTTTCATGGCAAGTTTCGTTTTCGTGCAGGCGCGGATTCATTCAGGAAGCCGCAAGTATATCGTCTAAAAAACGGTTTTGATTCCTGGAGGCGTTTTTCCAGGGCAAACGCATGAATGCCGCCATCGTATTTTCAGTTCGCGCTATCGCTTGCCTTTCTCTCTCCCGCTTGGCGGGATGGGGAAAAACGGGCATTCATGCGACTGCCCTGGGGATGGCGCGAAATGGGATCTTCCGCGATATTTCGCGTTCCCGATTCCTGACCTCCATCCCCTGATGTAGAATCCATCTCCTTTTCCCAACGCCCTGAGGACATCTTTCATGTTTTCCGCCAAAGACACGCTGGCAACGGTTGATCCGGAATTATGGAAAGCGATTGAAGCCGAAAATCGCCGCCAGGAAGAGCATATCGAGCTGATTGCCTCTGAAAATTACGTTTCGCACGCCGTCATGGCGGCGCAGGGGTCGCAACTGACCAATAAATATGCCGAGGGCTATCCCGGCAAGCGATATTACGGCGGTTGCGAACATATCGATGTGGTGGAGCAACTGGCGATCAACCGCGCCAAGACCCTCTTTGGCGCGGACGCCGCCAATGTGCAACCCAATTCCGGCTCACAGGCCAATCAGGCCGTGCTCATGGCTTTTGCCCGGCCCGGCGACACCATCATGGGCATGAGCCTCGCGGAAGGCGGGCATCTGACGCACGGCATGCCGCTCAACATGTCCGGCAAATGGTTCAACGTCGTCGCTTACGGGCTGAACGCCAAGGAGTCCATCGACTACGAGGCGATGGAAGCCCTGGCGCGCGAACACAAACCGAAAATCATCATTGCGGGCGCGTCGGCCTATTCGCTGCGCATCGACTGGACGCGTTTCGCCAAAATCGCCAGGGAAATCGGCGCGATTTTCTGGGTGGATATGGCGCATTACGCGGGTTTGATCGCGGCGGGGTTTTATCCCAATCCCGTTCCTCACGCCGATGTGGTGACGACGACGACGCACAAGACCCTGCGCGGACCGCGCGGCGGCGCGATATTGATGAAGGCCGAACACGAGAAGGCCGTCAATTCCGCCGTTTTTCCCGGTTTGCAGGGCGGGCCGCTGGAGCACGTGATCGCCGCCAAGGCCGTTTGTTTCAAGGAGGCGGCTGGCCTTGCCTTTCGACGGGCGCAGGAACAGGTGCTGAACAACGCCCGCGTCATGGCGCGGGTGTTGCGGGAGCGCGGCTTGCGGATTGTTTCCGGCGGCACGGAATCGCACATGTTCCTGCTCGACCTGCGCGCCCGGCAAATTACCGGCAAGGACGCCGAGGCGGCATTGGGACGCGTGCGCATCACGGTCAACAAGAACGCCATTCCCCATGATCCGGAAAAGCCTTTCGTGACCTCCGGCATCCGCATCGGTTCCCCGGCGATGACCACGCGCGGCTTCAAGGAACTGGAGGCGGAAAAGGTCGCCAACCTGATTGCCGATGTGCTGGAAGCGCCGGGGGATGAAACCGTGCTGGCGCGGGTAAACGCCGATGTCGCCGCGCTTTGCCGGAAGTTCCCGGTCTACGGCGCGTAGCGGGACAAGGCGGGGCGCGTCATGAAATGCCCTTTTTGCGCCACGGCGGATACGGCGGTCATCGACACGCGGCTCAACGAGGAAGGCGATGTGGTGCGGCGGCGGCGGCGGTGTACGGCCTGCGACAAGCGGTTTACCACTTACGAGCGGGTCGAGGCGCAGTTGCCGCAGGTGGTCAAGAGAAACGGCGCGCGCGAGCCGTTCTCGCGCGAAAAGTTGCGCGCCAGTCTGGAATTGGCGCTGCGCAAGCGTCCGGTGACCACCGAGGCCGTCGACAGCGCCGTCGCGGATACCGAGGAACGTTTGCGCGTTCTGGGCGAGCGGGAAATCAGTTCGCAGCAATTGGGCGAATTCCTCATGGGCGAACTGAAGCGGCTGGACAAGGTGGCTTATATCCGTTTTGCCTCGGTATATCGTAATTTCGAGGATATCGACGCCTTTTCGCGCGTCATTCGTGAAGTTTCCCCGGATGAGTTTCTCCGCCGCTGACCGCGCCGCCATGGCGCAGGCTTTGCGTCTGGCGGAACGCGGCCTGTATTCCGCCACGCCCAATCCGCGCGTCGGTTGCGTGTTGACGAAGGACGACGTGGTGGTTGGCGAGGGCTGGCATCGACGCGCGGGCGAGCCGCACGCCGAAATTCACGCGCTGCTTCTCGCGGGCGGCAAGGCGCAAGGCGCGACCGCCCATGTCACGCTCGAGCCGTGTTCGCACCAGGGACGCACCCCGCCTTGCGCGGACGCCTTGATCGCGGCGGGCGTGCGCCGGGTGGTGGCGGCGATGGAAGACCCGGATCCGCGGGTTTCCGGGCGCGGCTTGGCAAGGCTGCGGGCGGCGGGCGTGGCGGTGGAAACCGGTCTGCTGGAAGAGGCGGCAAGGGAACTCAACATCGGCTTCATCGCCCGCATGACGCGCGGTCGTCCCTGGCTGCGCCTGAAAATCGCGGCCAGTCTGGATGGCCGGACGGCGTTGAATAACGGCGAAAGCCAGTGGATTACCAATACGATGGCGCGGCGGGATGGTCATCGCTGGCGCGCGCGCGCCTGCGCCATTTTGACGGGCATGGGCACGGTGAGAGAAGACGATCCGAATCTGGACGTGCGTGACGTGGAAACGGATCGACAGCCCGTGAAGATCGTTCTTGACCCGCGCCTGGAACTTTCGCCACAGGCGCGTCTTTTTGCTTCCGGCGCGCCGCTGCTGGTCGTCTCCGCCGTGGATGACCGCGCAAGAGCCGCGCCGCTGCTGGAGAAGGGCGCGGAATGGTTGTGTCTTCCGGACGCGAACGGGCAGATCGATTTGCCGGCGCTCATGCGGGAGCTGGCCGCGCGCGACATGAATGAAGTGCACGGCGAAGCGGGCGCAAGACTGAACGGCGCATTCATTGCCGCCGGACTGGCCGACGAGTTGCTGCTCTACCTCGCGCCCTGCCTCCTGGGCGATGCCGCCCGCCCGCTCATGGTCTTGCCTGAACCGGCCACGCTCGCTACACGCACCAGGCTCGCTTTTCATGACGTCAAGCCCTTGGGCAACGACTTGCGCCTTTTGGCGCGCTTTGCGGGTGAAAGACAGGCCGGACTGATGGATAACGCTTCTCGCACGGCAGGCGGCGGTTTTGCGCCGGAACGGCTGACGAGGAGAAGCGCGTGACCGGAATGACAAATATCGCATACACGCCCGAATACCGGAAACAACGCCAAAAGCGCGCCAGCGTGTTCGCGCCGGAAAACTTCCGGTGCGCGAAGACCATTCCGCTTCTGGAAGGATATGCGGCGACAAAGCGCGGCCATGCAACAGCGAGCAAGATGGCGACACTTGAAAATCCTGCGCAGTCCGCACGCGGGACGACAGTATGCGGGTCAGGGGGCGGCGGCGGAAGACGGGGCGTCTCCGGAAGACGGGGCGTCTCCGGCGCGTGTTTTCCATTCCCGCGTCACGATGGCCAGCAGGCTGCCCAGCAACAAGGCGGCGGCGATGGTGGCGACGACGAGCGCCTGCCAGAATCCTGCCGCTCCCTGCGGCTCGGGCGCGTAAAAGGCCAGCCAGTAGCCCAGTCCCAGTCCCAGACCCCAAAAGCAGCACAGGTGTATGCACAGCGGAACAAAGCTGATTTTGCAGGCGCGCAGCGCGAAGGCGGCGATGGTCTGGATGGCGTCGAAAAACTGGTAGGCGGCAATGTAAACCATCATGCCTGCCGCCATCATGGCGATCTGGGCGTCGGGATTCGAGAGCCGGGCGATGGGAAAGCGCAGACTGTAGAGCAGGGCGGCGACAATGAGCGCGACCAGGACGCCGACCATCTGTCCGGCGCGTATGGCGCGCCGGGCCAGCGCCTTGTCGCGCGCGCCGATGGCCTGGGCGGTGAGGGCGGCGGTTGCCGTCGCCAGCGACAGCGGCAGCATGTAGGTTATGGCGGAAATGTTGCCGGCGACACGGTAGGCGCTGACCGCCTCCGCGCCCAGACGGGCAATGAAAAACGCCATCAGGGTGAAGGCGCTGACTTCGACGAGGTAGGAACAGCCCATCGGTATGCCCAGGCGCAGCAAGGCGCGTTGGTTTACCCAGTGCGGCGGGGTAAAGCGGGAGAAGACGGCAAATGGGCGAAAGCGTCGATGACGCGCCAGGAGATACAGCGCGGCGCACAGGCTCAGCCAGTTGACCAGGAGTTGCGACAGCGCCGCCCCGCGCGCGCCCAGAGTCGGCAAGCCGCCATGTCCGCCCACCAGCGCCCAGGCGATGATGGCGTGCGCCAGTGTTTCCAGCAGGCCGATATACATCAGCGGCGCGGGAAAACCCAGGGCGTTGGCGGTTGCCTGGAATACGCGAAACCCCAGCAGGGCGGGCAGGGACAAGGCCAGCAAGCGCAGATAGTCGACCGCGATGACTTCGATTTCCGGGGAAAGCCGCGCGGGCGCGAGCAGAAGACGCGGAAAGGCAAGCAACCCCATGCCGATGACGGAAAGCATGAGCGCCAGCCAGAAGCCTTCGCGGATGTCCGCGCCGATGTCGTCTGTGCGTCCCGCGCCGTAATGCTGGCCGATGATCGGCCCCAGCGCCATCAGCACGCCGCTCATTCCCAATATCAGGGTGATGTAGAGACTGCCGCCCACCGTTACCGCCGCAAGGTGCGTCGTGGAATGACGCCCCACGATCAGGGTATCCACCACCGTCATGCCGATACTGGCGATCTGCGCGACGAAAAACGGCCACGCCAGGGCAACGATGCGCCGTCCGTGGGGCAGAAGACAGAGGACAGAGGATAGGGGACGGAAGACGGAGCGGCCGCCGCGCTTGCCTTGTGGGTTGTATTCAGTAGTCTGTTGTCGCGGCTTTGGCGTTGTTGGCATGATGGGCACGATTGGCTCCGATTGCGGATCGCCGGGTACAAAGGTCGTGCGGCGGTCGCTCTGTCTTCCGTTCTCCGTCATCCGAAACCTATTTCTTCCAGAATGCGGGCGTCAGCACGACCAGCAGGGTAAAAATTTCCAGCCGTCCCAGCAGCATGGCGAAGGTGCAGATCCAGATTTGCGGATCGTTCATCGGGGCGTAGCTGCCGCCGGGACCGACCAGTCCAAGGCCGGGGCCGGTATTGTTGAGGCTGGCGACGGCGGCGGAAAAGGCGGTGATGATGTCCAGGCCGGAAAAGGAAAGCGCCAGGGTGATCGTCACCAGGCTGACCATGTAGATGAAACTGAAGGCCAGGACGGCAAAGAGCATGTTCCGCGGCACCGAATGCCCGCCGAGCTTGACCGGATGCACGGCGCGGGGGTGCATGGCGCGCAGCAGTTCGCGGTAGACCTGTTTGTAGAGCAGCACCGCGCGCATCATCTTGATGCCGCCGCCCGTCGAGCCGGAACAGGAGACGAAGCTGCACAGGAAGAGCATCCACAGGGGAGCGAAAAACGGCCACTGGCTGTAATCGGCGTTGGCGAATCCGGCGGTGGTGGCGATGGAAATGAGATTGAAAGCGGCATAGCGCAGGGTATGGGTGCTGGTGTCGTAGATTTGAAAACCCCAGAGATAGAAGGTGATCAGCAATACGCTCGCCAGCAACACGCCAATGAACCAGCGAATTTCCGGATCGCGCAGATAGGCGCGCGGATCCCGTCCGGTCAGGGCGATGTAATGGGTGGAAAAGTTCATCCCGGCGATGAGCATGAAGAAAATGGCGATACCTTCGATCTGCGGCGAATTCCAGTAGGCAAAATTGGCGTCGTGCGTGGAAAAACCGCCCAGGGAGATGGTGGAAAAAGCGTGACAGAACGCGTCGAAAGCGCTCATGCCCGCCTGATGATAGGCGAGGGCGCAGAGCGAGGTGACGCCCACATACACCAGCCACAATCCCTTGGCGGTCTGGGCGATTCTGGGCGTGAGCTTGGTGTCCTTCATCGGGCTGGGAATTTCGGCCTTGAACATCTGCCGACCGCCGATGCCGAGCATGGGAAGAATGGCGACCGCCAGCACAATCAGCCCCATGCCGCCCATCCAGATGGTCAGATGCCGCCAGAGATTGATGGAAGGCGGCAGGCTGTCGATTTGCGCCAGCGTCGTCGCGCCGGTGGCGGTAAGGCCGGAGACGGCCTCGAAATAGGCGCGGGTGAAACTGATGTCGAGCTGGGTATAGAGCGGAATGGCGGCAAATACCGGCAACACCGACCAGGCCAGCACCACCAGCAGGAAGCCGTCGCGCACGTTCAGGTCACGCCTGAATCTCCGGGTAACGCACCAGAGCGCCAGGCCGCTGCCCAGAGTAGCGAAAAAAGCAATGTCGTAGGCCGATTCCGCGCCATCCCGCAAAATATGGGCTGATGTCAATGGAATTGCCAGGGTAAGCGAAAACAGGGACAGCAGCAGCCCCAGGGCGCGAAAAACGGGGAAAAAGCGTTCCATTTTCCCTCTTGCTCAAAAGAAGTGAAGTCCAACCTGAAACATCTGCTCGACTTTCTTCACCAGTTTCTTCTGGGCGCAGAAGACGATGACATGATCGCCGGATTGGATGACCGAATCATGGTCGGCGATTTCGACACGCCCCATGCGGCGGTCTACGGTGCCGTCGTCGCGCACTTCTATGGGTGTGACGCAATCGAAGTCGCGCACCAGCGCGGCGACGGTGACGCCTTTCGGCCAGGGGATTTCGCCGATGCGGCGGCCAACGACCCTGGAGCTGCCCTTGTCGCCGTGCGCCACCATTTCCAGCGCCTCCGCCGCGCCGCGCCGCAAGGCATGGACGGCGGCGACATCGCCTTTTCTTACCCTTGCCAGCAGCGCGCCGATGGAAACATGCGCCGGAGAAATGCCGATGTCGATGGGGCCGCCCTGCATCATGTCGGCGTAAGCGCCGCGATTGATCAGCGCCGCCACGCGGGAACATCCCATGCGCTTGGCGAGCGAAGCGGCCATGATATTGTCCTCGTCGTCGTTGGTGAGCGCCAGGAACATGTCCATTTCCGCAACGTTTTCCTGTTCCAGCAAATCTTCGTCGGTGGCGTTGCCGCAGAGTACCAGGCTGTCCTTCAGGGCACCGGCGACCTCGTCGGCGCGCGCGCGGTATTGTTCGATGATCTTGACTTCGTAACGGTCTTCCAGCGCGGCGGCGACCCTGAGGCCGATGTTGCCGCCGCCCGCGATCATGATGCGGCGCACCGGCGCTTCATGCTGGCGGATTTCACGCAACACGGCGCGGATGTGCTCGGCGGCGGCAAGCACGAACACTTCGTCGCCTGCCCGCAAGCACACGTCGCCATCGGGAATGATGGGTTTGTCATGGCGGAAGATGGCGGCGATGCGGGCGTCCGTGCCTACCGGCAGTTGGGCGCGCATCTCCCGGATGGGCCTGGAGATCAGGAGGCCGCCTTCCTTGGCGCGCACCGCCACCAGCGATACCCGGCCTCCGGAAAAATCCAGCACTTGCAAGGCTTCCGGAAACTCGACCAGGCGCGCGATGTAGTCGGTGATGATCTGTTCCGGGCAGATGGTGAAATCCACCGCGAAGTTTTCCGGCGCGAGCAGGCGTTCGTCTTCGAGAAAATCCCGCGAACGCAGGCGGGCGACACGGGTGGGGATGTTGAAGATGCTTTGCGCGATCTTGCAGGCGACCAGGTTGGTCTGGTCGCTCTGGGTCAGGGCGATGATGAGATCGGCGTCTTCGGCACCCGCGCTTTTCAGCACCGATGGATAGGCGGCATTGCCGGTGACGGCGCGCAGATCCAGCTTGTCCTGCAAAGCGGCGAGCGCCTCGCCGTTGCAGTCGATCATGGTGATGTCGTTTTCTTCCGACGTCAGGTTTTCCGCGACGCTGGCGCCGACCTGTCCGGCGCCGAGGAGGATGATTTTCATGCGATGCTCCGTCTCAGTCGTTGCGCCGCCCGGCGGCGATGCCCAGTTGCTTCAGCTTGCGGTAAAGATGCGTGCGTTCCAGGCCGGCGCGTTGCGCCACGCGCGTCATGTTGCCCTGTTCGGCGTTCAAGAGGTAGCGGAAATAATGTTGTTCAAAGGCTTCGCGCGCGTCACGCGCGGCGAGCGCGAACAGGCACTCGATGGCTTCCGGCGCGAGCGATTTTGTGGTGTCTTCTGTTTTGACGGGCAGCAGCCGCAGAATATCGTCTTCGCCGATGTTTTCTTCCAGCGTGGTCAGCGCCAGATTGCGGATCAGGGTCTGCAATTCATTCCAGGGCGAAATTTCCGGCGGCGTCCCGCGCTTCGGCCAGCGCACACGCAACAGGTTCAGCGCGGCGCTGGAAAAACTGCGCAGCGGCACTTCCTGGCGCTCGACCAGCATTCCCAGGAAAAGGCTGGCGATTTCCGGCAGGTCGTCCGCGTGTTCCCCCAGGTCGGGCAGCGTAACCCAGACTTCCGGCAGACGCGCCAACGCCGGAGATTCCCAACCGCGCCGCGCCAAATCTTCCAGCGGCTGCGAGGCGGCGGCAACGATAAGGATGTTGTGCTGTCCCTGGCGTTCCAGCGCGAAGGCCAGGTTCATCTGCTGCAACTTGCCCATGACGGCAAGGTCGCTGATGTAAATCAGTCCGCCCGCTGTCTTTTGCAGCATTTCCTGGCTCAACGTGCCGGAATAGGTCAGCAGATCCAGCCAGACGGAATGCGGACGCTGCAAGGTGCGCGCGCAGAGTTCGACAATGACGCCGGTGCCGCCCTTGATGAACAGGGTATTGGAACAGGCGGCGGCCAGTTCCAGGCGTTTTTGCAAATCCCGGAAGACGTGGGCATGCGCCAGCGCCGCCAGGGTAGCCGGAGGACGCAGGCCGATGCGGTCATGCTTCAAGGCTTTTTGCACGGTGGAAAGGAGCCGGTGCAGGGCAATGGGCTTTTCCAGAAAATCCACCGCGCCGATGCGCGTGGCTTCCACCGCCGTATCGATGGTGCCATGCCCCGACATCATGACGATTGGCATGGTGATCTGACCGCTCGCGCTCCATTCCTTCAACAGGGAAATGCCGTCGGTGTCGGGCATCCAGATGTCGAGTAGCACCAGATCCGGCGTCTGTTCGTTGCGCTGCTTGCGCGCGCTGGCCGCGTTTTCCGCCAGACGCACCTGGTGTCCCTCGTCGGCCAGGATTTCCGAGAGCAGCTCGCGTATGCCAATTTCATCGTCTACGACCAAGATGTCAGCCATTGTCGTTTTCCTTTTCTTGGGGAGCAGGGGTGTCCTGCGCGGCGATGGGCAGGCGAATACGGATGCTCGCGCCGCCTTGGGCCAGGTTTTGGATGTCGATGCCGCCCCGGTGTTCTTCCACGATTTTTTTCACGATGGGTAGTCCCAGCCCGGTGCCGCGTGGCTTGGTGGTGACGTAGGGTTCAAACACCCGCGCCAGCATTTCTGGCGGAAACCCCTCGCCGTTATCGCTGATCCGCAAGTGGATGAATCTTGCGTCCGCCTTTTCTGTCTGGATGCAAAGGCGCGGCGCGGCGATGGATTCCAGCGCGTCCTCGCCATTCTTCAGCAGGTTGTGGATGATTTGGCGCAACTGATTGGCGTCGCCCGCAACCGGCGGCAGATCGCAGGCGAGTTCCGCCGTGATGGTCATGCGCGAATGTTCATAGAGCGCCAGCACTTCGCGGATCAGCGCGTTCAGGTCGAGCGCGGCAAACCGTGGCGTCGCGCGCTGCGAATAATCGCGGAAATCATCGACCATGCGCTTCATCGCCAGCACCTGGTTGATGATGGTCTGGGTCGAGCGTTCCAGCAATTCGCGCGCGCGTCCTTCCAGATGATCGGTGAGCTTGAGTTGCAGACGCTCGGCGGAAAGCTGGATGGGCGTGAGCGGATTCTTGATCTCATGCGCCAGGCGCCGCGCCACCTCGCCCCAAGCGGCGCTTCTTTGCGCGTTGATCAGTTGCGTCACGTCATCGAACACCACCACATGCCCGCCGCCGCTCATGGCGGGCAGGGGCGCGCCGCGCAGCAGCAGGATTTTTTTCTGGCCGCCGGCTTCATCCTGCACGAACTGTTCCTGCCATTCGCGCGCGTTGTCGGCAAAATGCGCGTGAATGGCCTGTCCCAGCGCGGAGAAAGCGTCGCGCCATTCGGCGGCGCCTTGATCGATGAGCGTCTTCGACGACGTGCCAAGAATGTTGACGGCACCGACGTTGATGGTGCGCAGCGTGGCATGGCGGTCAAACACCAGCACTCCGGCGGAAAGGTTGGCAAGGATGGATTCCAGCCAGGCGCGCGCCGCTTCCACTTCGTTGCGATGCCGTTCCGTTTCGCGTCTGGCTTCGTCCAGTTGGCGCGTCATGCGGTTGAAGGATTGGGTGAGCACGCCCAGTTCGTCGTGGGTTTTCACCGCCTGACGCGGCGAATAATCGCCCTGCGCCACCGCCTGCGTGCCTTCCACCAGGATGGAAAGCGGCGCGGAAAGCCGCCGCGCCAGCACGAACGCCAGGGCGAAGGCGGAAAAAATCGCCACCAGCACGGTAAGCGTCAGGGAAAGCGCGTAAATCCGCGTCAATCCCTCGCGCGCCAGTTGCAATTCCTGATAATCCCGATGCACCGCCTGCACCGCCTCGGCATTTGCGCTCAAACTTTCCGGCACGTTCTGCGCCAGTTGCAACACTTGCGGCGGTTCAAAGAAATTCTTCGGCGCGATGGCAATCAATATCCGCAATTGCAGATGCCCGGTATCCAGATTGTCGATGATCGACAGCGCCTGCGCGCTGGCGCGCGCCTGTTTCAGCTCGCTTATGGAGGGCAGGGGCGGCAGGGGCCGGGAAAGATCGCTCTGGGCGCTGACCATCAACTGTCCATTGGGCGCGAACAGGGCGACGGAATCCACGGCGGATTGTTCGCGCAGACGCGAGATCCGGGAGCGCAACCGACCGTCCGGCGTCGCGCCTGCCGCTAAATCCCGCGCCATGCCGTGCGCTTTTTGCAGCAGTTCGCCCTGGAGATAATCGAGCGATGAACGCCCCAGATCCAGCCCGGATTCCAGCGCCTTTTCCACGCGCACGTCAAACCAGCTTTCAATCGAGCGGGTGATGAACTGCACCGATACGCCATACATCAACGCGCCTGGGATCACCGCCACCAGGCCGAACATCAGCATCAGCCGCAGTTTCAGGCGCGAACCGAACACCTTGTCGCGCAAGTCGCGCCACAGCCGGTACATCTGCCAACCCACCAGCGCGAGCAAGGTCAGCACAAGCAGCAGATTGGCCGCCAGGATCAGCGGATATTGCCCGCTCAGGGTGCCCGCCGAAGTGGAGGCGCGCATGAGGAACGACCACAGGAGGATGCCGAAAATACCGCCCAGTGTTGCCAGAACCGCCAGTATCCGCCTCATGGCGTTTTCTCCCGCGTTTCTGGCGCGCCGTCTTCCGGCGCGGCGGGCGTTGCCGCGGGGGGGACGACGAAATCCCATTCCAGCCAGTCCGAATCCAGATGCCAATCCCGATTGGTAAAGGCGGAAACCTGGAACGGCTTGGGCAGTTGCGAGACATCCAGGCGCAGCCGCAGGCTGGCCGCGTAGCGCGATCCCGGTTTCAGGTTCGTTTCCAGCACCCGCCAGCGGCGTGTGCGGGAAAATACCTGTACGGCGTCTTCCAGCGTGGCGAAGGATTGATGCAGCGAACCGATCGACAGCCGGTACTGGCGCGTCAGGGCGTGATAGGAAAGCCGCCAGGTCTGGCGTTTGCGCACGATCACTTCATTCGCCCAATACCAGCGCGGATTCTCCAGGCGGAATTCCAGTTCAAAAACCAGCGGTACGCCATGCGCCACAGCTTCTTCCAGGCGCGCGCTGAAATCGACGCGAAAATCCGCCGACAGCGCATATCCTCCCGCTTCCGCCGCCGTCAATTCCTGGCGCAGCGCCTCCACGCCCGCCGCGTGGGCCAGCGCGGAGAAAAGACAGAAGACAAGCGGCAGGAACCATCCGCCAGGCGTGCGCGACCATCCCGCGGGCGTGTTCCGCGCTGGCTTTACTGTTTTCCGTTTCCCGTTCTCAGTGCTCTGATTCGATGAGCGCATAGTAAAAACCGTCATGTTGGGCGTCGGGGCGCCATTGTTCCTCGCCCGTCAGGCGGGCATCCGGTGTCTGCGCCAGAAAGCGCCGGATCTGTTCGCCATTTTCTTCGGGAAACAACGAACAGGTCGCGTAAAGCAATTTACCGCCAGGGCGCAGCGCTTGCCACAGGCTTTTCAGCATTTTCGCCTGCTGGCGGGCGAAGCGGGCAATGTCTTCCGGGCGGCGCAACCATTTGATGTCCGGCAGGCGCCGCGCCACGCCGCTCGCCGAGCAAGGCACATCCGCCAGGATGGCGTCGAAGCGCTCGCCCGTCTCTTTCACGCCGAGACGGCAGGCGTCGCCTTGGCGTATCCGGGCGGACAAATGCAGCCGATCGAGATTGTGCCTGATTTGCCGACAACGCGCCGGGTGAATGTCCAGCGCCGTCAGATCGAGATCGTAACGTTCCAGCAGATGCGCCGTCTTGCCGCCTGGCGCGGCGCAGGCGTCCAGTACCCGGCTGCCCGGTTCCGGGCAAAGCAAAAACGCCGCGCGCTGCGCGCCGATGTCCTGTACCGTCACCCTGCCTTCCAGGAATCCCGGCAAGCGTTCGACGGATACCGGCTGCGCCAGCGTTACGCCGCATTCTCCCGCCGCCTTCGCCGTCATGCCCGCCGCCTGCAATTCTCCCAGATAATCCGCGACCGTGGTTTTGCGGACATTCACCCGCAAACCCATGGGCGGCGGCTGGTTGCCGACTTCCACGATGTCTTGCCAGGCATCGGGATAGGCCGCCTGTAGCCTTCTTACCCACCAGTCCGGATGTTTCCAGCGATTTTCCGCCGTCAGTCCGGCGTAAAGCGCTTCCCGCCGCCGCAGGAAATTCCGCAATACCGCGTTGACCAGGCCCTTGTAGCGGCCTTGTTCCATGCCTGTCGCCGCTTCGACCGCCTGATTGACCACGGTATGCGCGTCCGGCCAGTCGGCAAGCCGATACACGGCGCACAGCAACAGCGCGTGAATTTGCGCGGGAGGCCGGTTTTGCAACAGGGGCGCGAGCAAGGCGTCGCCCTCGCCATGAGCGCGCAGGACGCCATAGACCATTTCCCGCGTTGCCGGACGCGCCGCCGCCGCCACCCGATCCAGGCTTCCTTGCGCCAGGCTGCGTCCCGCCATGACCTCCGCCACAATCCAGGAAGCACGGCAAAACACGAAGGACAGGGCATTCGGCGACATCGGGAAAAAGCGGAATCAAGGAAGGCCAAGCCTTCAGGCATGAGTAACGAACGCGACATTGTAGGTTTTTTTCGCATCGCGGCACAATGCGCCGTCGGACTTTTCCCGTCATCCGCCGCCTGAATGGTCTAGAATCATGTATGTTCGCGCGCGTAACCGGGTTGACTCCTGTCCGGCATGTGTTTTGCTTTTACCATTGGCTGCATTCAGGCTCAAGAGGGGAATTGAAATGAAAAAAATTCAGTCGGGGTTCAATCTGATCGAGTTGATGGTGGTCGTCGCCATCATCGGCATCCTGGGAGCAATCGCCATTCCGTTGTATCAGGATTACGTCATCAAGGCGCAGCTCAACCGTGCCGCTCAGGAAATAATGACGATTCGCAACGAAATTGAAACCTGCATCGTGGATGGCAAATATGGCAAGGATCTGTCCGCGTCGCTCGTTGTGCCCGGAAGCAGTACGGTAGATAAGGGCTATCCCTGCGCCAGCTTGGAACATACCGCGGTAGTCTCCGAACTGCTTGGCGCGCCCGGCTATCATACGGTGGAGGCCAAGGAACAGACGACGTGCAGGCCGCTTGAGGGCAGAAGCAATTCCTGCGCGCGTGAAATACTCTATGTCATCGAAGGCAAGCTGCGTCAGGATGGCTCGCGCAGCGTGGCGGCCTACCTGAAATCCGGAGAGGACGGCGGCAGCGGCGTCACGGTTGCCATTACGCGCTATAACGATGATCAGTGGAAATGCACGATTACGAACGTAAACGACAAATATCCGCCCATCGGTTGCAATGCCGGCGGTTATGGCGATATTCGCAACATGACGCTGTAGCGCGCCCGGCGCAACGCTCTGGAAAGGTGCGAAGGCCGGGGTTTCGACCGTGGCCATTGGGGAGGGGGGGAGAAACCCCTTCCCAATGGAGTTGGACCGGCAGCCCTGAAGGGCTGCCGCTAATTTCTTGCTGGTTTTCCGTGGTA
>JAIRLE010000042.1 GCA_031259605.1 Zoogloeaceae bacterium | reverse complement strand
TGTTCCGTCGGCTCAAGGGCTTGCGGCGCGTCTTCACCCGCTTCGAGAAACTCGACGTAATGTTTCTTGGTTTTATCCATTTCGCACGTATCGTCGAGTGCCTCCTATAGTGTGAACACTCCCTGACCCCGGTTTGAAACCCCGCCCGTAAGAAAGGCGCGAAGGTTGGAACCCCATTCTTACGGCCGGGGTTTCGACCGTAGCCATTGGGAAGGAGAGAGAAACCCCTTCCCAATGACGTGAGACCGGCAGCCATGAAGGGCTGCCGCTAATTTCTTGTTGCGATTGCCTTGGCAGAAAGCGATGTCGGCGAAATTTTTGCTCCTCCGGATGGTAGAATCTTTCGTTTTTGACTCGCGGCAGCGCCGCATTCTTGAACGGACGGCATGGAACATATCCGGAATTTTTCCATTATTGCGCACATCGACCACGGCAAATCGACGCTGGCGGATCGCATCATCCATCATTGCGGCGGGCTTTCCGAGCGCGAAATGGAGGCGCAGGTGCTTGATTCCATGGATATCGAGCGCGAGCGCGGCATCACCATCAAGGCGCAGACGGCGGCGCTGGATTACCGCGCGCGCGACGGCAGGATCTACAATCTGAACCTCATTGACACGCCAGGGCATGTGGATTTTTCCTATGAAGTCTCGCGTTCGCTCTCCGCCTGCGAAGGGGCGCTGCTGGTGGTGGACGCCTCCCAGGGCGTGGAAGCGCAGACGGTGGCCAATTGCTATGCCGCCATTGAATTGAACGTCGAAGTGCTGCCGGTGCTGAACAAGATCGACCTGCCTTCCGCCGACCCGAACAACGCCCGCCAGGAAATCGAGGACGTAATCGGCATCGACGCGACCGACGCGGTGCTGGTTTCCGCCAAGACCGGCTTCGGGGTTACGGATATCCTGGAAGCCGTGGTGGCGCGCATTCCGCCGCCAAGGGGCGTGGCGGACGCGGCGTTGAAAGCGTTGATCATCGATTCCTGGTTCGATAATTATGTTGGCGTGGTCATGCTGGTGCGGGTGGTGGATGGCCAGTTGCGCCCCAGGGATCGGATACAGTTCATGTCCAACGGCAAGCAGCATCTGTGCGAACAGGTTGGCGTATTCACGCCCAGATCCGTGCAGCGCGAAGCCTTGCGGGCGGGGGAGGTGGGTTTTGTCATTTCCAATATCAAGGAACTGGATTCGGCCAAGGTCGGCGATACGGTGACGCTGGCGAACGCGCCCGCCGCCTCCGCCCTGCCGGGCTTCAAGGAAATCAAGCCACAGGTGTTCGCGGGATTGTATCCGGTGGAAGCCAATCATTACGACCAGTTGCGCGACGCGCTGGAAAAATTGAAGCTGAACGACGCTTCCCTGTACTACGAGCCGGAGGTGTCGCAGGCGCTGGGCTTTGGCTTTCGTTGCGGCTTTTTGGGTCTGCTGCACATGGAAATCGTGCAGGAGCGGCTGGAGCGGGAATTTGATCAGGAACTGATTACCACCGCGCCTACCGTGGTCTATGAGGTGGCGCTGCGCGATGGAACGGCGTTGCGGGTGGAAAATCCCTCGCGTCTGCCGGAGACGCAGAAAATCGAGGAAATCCGCGAACCCATCATTACCGCCACCATTTTCGTGCCGCAGGAATATCTGGGCAGTGTCATCACGCTGTGCAACCAGAAGCGCGGCAGTCAGGTGGATATGCACTATCACGGGCGGCAAGTGAAGCTGGTGTATGAAATGCCGATGGCCGAGGTGGTGATGGATTTTTTCGATAAACTGAAATCGGTGTCCAGGGGCTACGCGTCGCTGGATTACGAATTCAGGGAATATCGCGCCGCCGACGTGGTGAGGCTCGATGTGCTCATCAATGGTGACAAGGTGGATGCGCTCTCGCTGATTGTGCATCGCGCCAATTCGCAATACCGGGGGCGGGAACTGGCGGCGAAGATGCGCGAGCTGATACCCCGGCAGATGTACGATGTCGCCATCCAGGCGGCCATCGGCAGCAACATCCTGGCGCGGGAAAACGTCAAGGCGTTGCGAAAGGACGTGTTGGCGAAATGTTACGGCGGCGACATCACCCGCAAGAAAAAGTTGCTGGAAAAACAGAAGGCTGGCAAAAAGCGCATGAAACAGGTGGGCAGCGTGGAGATTCCCCAGGAAGCCTTTCTCGCGGTGCTGCGCGTGGATAATTAAGGATATTCCCCATGATGATTGAATTTTCGTTTCTTCTTCTCGTTCTGTTGCTGTTGGTTGGCTTGGCCTGGTTGTTTGGCTTCACGCCGATGCTTTTTGGCGTGGTGCTGCTCACCGGCGTCCTCTGGCTGCTGGAAATTTTCTGGCTCAGGAAGAAACGCCGTTCGGCGGAAGAAAAAACGCCCTGGTGGGTGGAATATGGCGCCAATCTGTTTCCGGTGTTGCTGCTGGTGTTCTTGCTGCGCTCCTTCCTGTTCGAGCCGTTTCGCATCCCTTCCGATTCCATGATGCCGACCTTGCTGGACGGAGATTTCATCCTGGTGAACAAGTACACTTATGGTGTGCGTCTGCCGCTCCTGAACCGGAAAATCATCGCGGTAAACGAGCCGCAGCGCGGCGAAGTGATGGTGTTTCGCTATCCCGGCGACACGAGCAAGGATTACATCAAGCGCGTGGTGGGACTGCCGGGGGATACGGTGAGCTACCAGGACAAGCGCCTCACCGTCAATGGCGAACCGTTGGGCGTGGAAAAAATGGAAGATTATCTGCACGCCAAGAAACTCTACTATTCCAGCCAGTTTCGGGAGACGCTGGGCAATGTGACGCATCGAATCTTGAATGAAGATGTCATGCCGCCCCACGTCTTCGACAAAATTGATTTCCCCGCGCAGGAAAATTGCCAATACAATGTGGCTGGCGTCATCTGCACCGTGCCGGAAGGCCATTATTTCGTCATGGGCGATAATCGTGATCGCAGCCAAGACAGTCGCTCATGGGGCTTCGTCCCGGACGCCAACGTGGTTGGCAGGGCTTTTTTCATCTGGTTCAATTTTTCCGATCCGGGGCGGATTGGCGCATTTCAATAACCTTGGAGAGATAGCATGAAGACAAGACAAGGCGGTCTTACACTGACGTCATTCATTTCCCTTTGTGTGCTGGTGGGGGTTGCCGCCTGGGTGATTACCGTCATTTCGTCACCCCTTCTGGAATACCAGGATTTCAAGCGCATCGTCAAGCATGTGGTGGCGAATTCCGCCTCCTATCGCACGGTACAGGACGCGCGCAGCGCCTACAACAAGTCGGCGGGCCTCAATCATCTCAACATGAATCTGTCGCAGGAGGAACTGAAAATCACCAAGAGCGGCAGCAATTATGTGTTCGATTACAACTATGAGCGCCGCGCGCACCTCGTCTCCAATGTGAGCCTGGTGTTTGAATTCAAGGGCACCATTCGCTGATGCCTGTCGGCGCCATGCCTTTCGCGTCTCCCGCGCGGCTGGAAGAGGTGCTGGATTACCATTTTGCGGACAAGCCGCTGTTGACGATGGCGCTGACGCACCGGAGCTTTGGCGTACCGCATTATGAGCGCTTGGAGTTCCTGGGTGACGGCGTACTGGATTGTGTGATCGCCGCCTTGCTGTACCATCGCTTCCCGCATCTGCCCGAAGGCGATCTCTCGCGTCTGCGCGCGCGTCTGGTCTGTCAGGATACCCTGTGCCGGTTGGCGCAGGAAATTCATCTGGGCGTCGCGTTGCGCCTGGGGGAAGGGGAAATGAAAAGCGGCGGCGACCAGCGGCCTTCCATTCTGGCGGATGTACTGGAAGCCATTTTGGGCGCGATTTATCTGGATGGCGGTTTCCAGGCGGCAACGGCGGTCATCGAACGGCTGTTTGCCGCGCAGATCGCCGCGCTTCATCCCGGTCAATCCATGAAAGACGCCAAGACCCGCTTGCAGGAATGGCTGCAAGGGCGTCGTCAGGCGTTACCCAAATATGTTCTGCTGGAAACCACTGGCGCGGCGCACACGCAGACTTTTCACGCACTGTGCCAGATCGACAGCCAGGGCATTCGCGCCGAAGGTGTGGGCGGCAGTCGTCGTCTGGCCGAGCAGTCCGCCGCCGCCAATGCCTTGCGTCTTCTGGAAGGGAAGGGTGCATGAGCGGACAGCGCGCCATCCGTTCCGGCCATATTGCCATTGTCGGGCGTCCCAACGTGGGCAAGTCCACGCTGTTGAACCGTCTGGTGGGCGAAAAGATCAGCATCGTCTCGCGCAAGGCGCAGACCACGCGCCATCGCGTCATGGGCATTCTCACCCGGCCCGACGCGCAATTCGTGTTTGTCGATACCCCCGGTTTCCAGACCCGCTTTACCAATGCCTTGAACCGTGCCATGAACCGGGGCGTCACCCAGACGCTGGCGGCGGTGGATGCCGTTTTCTTCGTCATCGAGGCGGGCGTGTTCGATGCGCGCGACGCGGCGGTATTGCGCCTCCTGCCGCCGGAGACGCCGGTTCTGCTGGTGCTCAACAAAAGCGATCGCGTCAGGGACAAGGCCAGTCTTCTGCCTTTCGTGGCGCGAATTGCGTCGATGCGTGAATTTGCCGCCGTGTTGCCGGTAAGCGCCACGCACGGCAAACAGACTGATGAACTGCTGGATGCCGCCCGCAAGTTCCTGCCGCACACGGAACTGCTTTTTCCCGCGGATGAAATCACCGACGGAAACGAGCGTTTTCTTGCCGCCGAATACATCCGCGAAAAACTTTTTCGCCTGCTGGGCGATGAGCTTCCCTACGCCGCCACGACGGAGATTGAGCAATTTGCGCTGGAAGGCAATCTGCGCCGCATTCACGCCGCCATTGTCGTCGACAAGGACAATCACAAGGCGATGGTCATCGGCAAGGGCGGCGAAACCTTGAAGCGCGTCGCCAGCGAGGCGCGGCGGGATATGGAGCGCCTGTTTGGCGGCAAGGTGTATCTGGAGATCTGGGTCAAGGTGAAGTCTGGCTGGACGGATGACGAGCGTCTCCTGAAAAGCCTGGGCTATCCGGGGCGCGAGTGAACCATGCCGCGCGGCAGAGTTGACGCCCAGCCGGCTTACATCCTGCATGTCCGGCCCTATCGGGAAACCAGTCTGCTGGTCGAAGCCTTCAGCCGGGATTATGGTCGCGTGGCGCTGCTGGCGCGTGGCGCGCGGCGTCCGCATTCCACGTTGCGCGGCCTGATCATGGCTTTTCAGCCGCTGGAACTTTCCTGGTCGGGCAAGGGCGAAGTCCTGACCCTGATAAAAGCCGAATGGCAAGGCGGCCAGCCCCTGCTTGCTGGTCAGCCGCTCTTTTGCGGCTATTACCTCAACGAACTGCTGCTGCGCCTTTTGCCGCGCGAAGACGCGCATCCCCGGCTCTTTGCGCATTACCGGAACATCTTGCGACGCCTGGGAGAGTCTGCCGACCGGCAGGAGATGGCGGAATCCGGCTTGCGGAGTTTTGAGCGCGCCCTGCTTTCCGAGCTGGGCTATGGTCTGACGCTGGATCGCGATCATCTGGGACAGCCCATTGTTGCCGCCGCTCACTATCACTACGAAATCGAGCGCGGCCCGGTTTTCGCCACGGAACACGATGCCGATCGTCCTGCCCTGGCGGGTCAATCCCTGCTGGACATGGCCTGCGATGACTACGCCAATGCCGTCACGCGCAGTGAAGCCAAGCAACTGATGCGCCGCCTGCTGGCCTATTACCTCGAAGGCGTGGAACTGCACTCACGGACGCTGTTTATCTGAAACCAGAGGAACTTTTCTAATTATTCATTATTTATCAATATGTTATATCTATTTATTAAAGTAAATTATTGATTCTGTGATGATTTTACATATCCCGCGTCGACATGATATTTTACTTTAAAAATACTTGATAACTAATTGATATTAAAACAGGAGACAGGGGAAGCTGTCTCCTGTGACGTGTAACCGCTTCAGGGTTTGCTTCCGGCGTTCAGGATTTCGCGGTTGGCCTGTTTGGCGTTCTGGCAGTTTGGCGTCTTGTTCAGCCGATCCGGGTCGGCCTTGCATTCCCGGATGACTTCCATGCGTTCGGCGTTGTTCGCCTTGTACCATTCCACGCTCTGTACTTCCCGCTCACAGCCGGAGAGGGCGAAAAGTAGGGGGAGGAGGGCAAAACCCGGCAGTAGGTATTTCATGAGCAATTCCTTTCATCGCAGACAATCATGAGTCGCCGGACGGCGTCCGGCTTGACGCGCATTATAAATGAAATCCATTCTCATTTATAGATCGTGTAGACGGGAAGTCTGCTGCAAGGTCACGCTATTTCCCTATTTACCAACCCGAATAAGCAGAGGAAAATGCGGAACGAACCCATTCATTTCTTGTCGTCATGGAACCGTCGTTTCCTCCTGTGTCCTCGTCGGAAAAATCGCATCTGGCCTTGTATTGCCGCGACAGTTTGCGGCATCTGGAATCGCTCCATGCCGGGGAAGCGCTGATGCGGCGCGCCGGAACGGCGGCGGCTGCATGGGCGGAAGAATTGCTGGGCAAGACAAGACGCGCATCGGCGTCGGTGCTGGTGCTGGCGGGGCCGGGAAACAATGGCGGCGATGCGCTGACGCTGGCCTCCCTGTTGCGGCGGCGGCGGATTCACGTCAGCGTGGTGTTTTTCGGCCAGATCGAGCGCCTGCCGAAGGATGCGGCGCAGGCTTGCCAGCAGTTTATCGCCGAAGGCGGGCAGCTTTTGCCGGATATTCCGCCGGAGGCGCGCTGCGATTTGATTGTGGATGGACTGTTCGGCATTGGCCTGACGCATCCGCTGGAAGGTGAAGCGGCGCGTCTGGTGATGGCCGCCAACCGGCTGGCGCGGGAATGGGATTGTCCCTTGCTGGCGCTGGATTGTCCTTCCGGGCTGAACGCGGATACGGGGTTCTGCCAGGGCGCGGTCATCTACGCCACGCATACCTTGAGTTTCATCGCCGCCAAGCCGGGATTCTATACGGCGGACGGCGTGGATTGCTGCGGCCGGATTTGCGTCGATAGTCTGGGAATCTCGCCGGATGCCGCGCTTTCGCCGGATGGGCAGCGGATTACGCTGGATACGTTTGCGCACTGTCTGCAACCGCGCAAGCGCAACTCGCACAAAGGCATTTATGGCAGTGTCGGCGTGATTGGCGGCGCGCATTCGATGTCGGGCGCGGCGCTGCTGACCGGGCGCGCGGCCTTGAAGCTGGGCGCGGGTTGTGTGTTTCTCGGGCTTTTGGATCCGCAAGCGCCGGGTGTGGATTTCGTGCATCCGGAACTCATGATCCGCAAGCCCGAAAGCGTGTTTGACGCGATCTTGAGCGCGCTGGCGTGCGGCCCCGGCATGGGACGCAGCGACCATGCCGCCGAATTGCTGGAACTGGCGATTGGCTATCCAGCGCCCTTGATTCTGGACGCGGACGCGCTCAATCTTCTGGCCTTTGACGACAATCTGCAAAACGCGCTGCTTGGGCGCAAGGCGGCGACGTTCCTGACGCCGCATCCCGCCGAAGCGGCGCGTCTTCTGGATTTGCAAACCGTGGATATACAACAGGGCCGTATCCGCATGGCACAGGAACTTGCCCACTGCTATCACGCCTGGGTGGTGTTGAAAGGCAGCGGCAGCGTCATCAGCGATCCAGATGGCGCATGGTGGATCAACACCACGGGCAATCCGGGGCTGTCCGGCCCTGGGTTTGGCGATGTGTTGTCGGGAATGCTGCTGGCTTTGCTGGGACAAGGCTGGCCGCCCGGCGCGGCCATGCAGGCGGCGGTGCACCTGCACGGACAGGCGGCGGACGACCTGGTGAATGCCGGGACAGGCCCGGTGGGCTTGTGCGCCGGGGAACTCATCGACGCCGCCCGATCCCGTTTCAATCACTGGTTGCGGGAGCGCCATGGGACTGTTTGACTGGCTTGCGGGCAGGCACGCGACAGATTCCCCGGAGACGGCGGCCGCCATCGACTGCCTGATCAAGCTCGTCGATCCGCGTCTGGCGGCGATTTCTGGTGTTTCGGCGCAGCTTGCGCCTGTCGTCGACAGCGCGCTGGATTTTTGTCGGCGCGTGGCGGAGGAAATTCCCGGCCCATTGGATGCCTCCAGCGCGCGCTGGCGCGACGATCCCCTGCTGTGCGCCTTGTTTGCGCGCAATGACGATCTGCGACAGATTTTCAGCCGCCAGGACGAGGTACGCGATTATCTGGAGGAACAACCCGCCGCGACACGGTTTTATGCCTTGCTGGGCGCGGTTTTTGAAGAAAGGAAGGGGTTTGGCGTGGTGCTGGAAAACGAAGCGTTGCGTTCGGACGCCGCCGTGACCAGCCTGAATTTTACGCGCCATCGCCTGTTTCTGCCGTGCGTTGCGCCGGAGACGCTGGCGCATGAGACAACATGGGCGCTGTTCCGGCATCTGGCGCTGGAAACCCTCTACCATCTTGCGCAAATGAAGGAAGAAACCGCCGCGCGCCGTGAGGGAATCGCCCTTTTGCGCGCCCAGCTTGCCTATCATGGACAACGGGAAGCAGGTGAAATGGCGGTGTCCATGGCGGAAGACGCCGCAGCGGAGCCAGCGCCGGAGGCGCTGGAAACCCTGAAGCGGCAACTGGCGGAAAGCCAGGCGGCGCTGAAGGCGGCGAGCGAGCCGCTGCAAAACCTGGAAGATACGCTGGACTGGATCATCGAGCGCCTTGCCGATCCTGCAAAGTTGCTCAATATACAAATGCTGAACTACCGGATCAACAACGTCAACCAGGTAGTGACGGATGATCGGCCTGGTGCCGATTTACGTTTTTGTCATTTCAGCGTCCATGCGCCCACGCCGCGCCAGGGGATATTGCTGCGTGTGGCGTACCCCGTCGGCGAATTGCTGCCCCGGCGCCAGCTTGCGGCGCAAATGGCGCAACTGCTCTGATCGAAGGATCGGTAAATGCTGTATGACCCCTGAAGCCTTCATTGCCCGCTGGCGGGACAACGATCTCAGCGAGCGCGCCGGGGCGCAGGCGCATTTTGATGATCTGTGCGATTTATTGGGCGTGGAGAAGCCGCGCGACCCGGAAAGCTATTGTTTCGAGCGCGGCGCGAAGAAGGCGGGCGGCGGCGAGGGTTGGGCGGATGTCTGGAAGCGCGGTTGTTTTGGCTGGGAGAACAAGAAGCCGGGACGCGATCTCAAGGCGGCGCTGAAGCAGCTCACCGACTACGCCCTCAATCTCGAAAATCCGCCGCTGCTTGTCGTCTGCGACCGGGAAATCATCGAAATCCACACCGCCTTTACCGGCTACCCCGATGAAGTGACAAGCATCCGGCTGGAAGACCTGGCGGATGCGGCGGCGCGCGAAAAACTGCGCTGGGTGTTTGTTGCTCCCGAAAGGCTGCGTCCGCAAAAATCCAGCGCCGCGATTACGGAGGAAGTGGCCGGGCAATTCGCGCGGCTTGCCGAGGCGATGCGCGGGCGCGGCGCGGAGGGGCAACGGGTGGCGCATTTCCTGATGCAATGCCTGTTCTGCATGTTTGCCGAGGACGAGGAGATTTTGCCGGATCGGTTGTTTTCCGAACTGCTGGCGCGTTTCGGCGATGACCCGGAAAAGGCGCGGACAAGCATCGAACGGCTGTTTTCCGCGATGCGGGACGGCGGACCGTTCGGCCTGGCGAACGTGCCGTGGTTCAACGGCGGACTGTTCAGGATCATCGACATCCCCGGCCTTGCCGCCGCCGACCTCTCCACGTTGAAGGCGGCTGCCGCCAAGGACTGGCGGGCGATCGACCCGACGATTTTCGGCACACTGTTCGAGCGCGGCCTCGATCCCGGAAAGCGCGCGCAATGGGGCGCGCATTACACGGATTCCGGCACCATCGAAAAGCTCATTCGTCCGCTCGTCTTCGCGCCGCTCATGCAAGAATGGGAAGCGGCAAGCGCGAAGATAAAAAAGGCGCTGCAAAAGGCGGAAAAGGAAGGGACGAAATCCATTCCCAAGGCGGCCAGGGACATTTACCGGAAATTCCTTCTGCGTCTGGAAAACTTTCGCGTGCTTGATCCCGCCTGTGGTTCGGGGAACTTCTTGTATCTGTCGCTCAACGCCTTGCGCGAAGTGGAAAAACGCGCCCGTATCGAAGCCGAAGAACTGGGTTTGCCCGCCGAGCTTGTCCTGCACACCGGCCCGCACAACATCCTGGGGCTGGAAATCAGCGAATACGCGGCGGAGCTGGCGCGCGTCACCGTGTGGATCGGCGACATTCAATGGAGCCGCAGGAATGGGTATCCCCACGCCGTGAATCCCGTCCTGAAGCCGCTGGAGGGTATCGAACAGCGCGACGCGCTGATTGCTTTCCCTCTCCCGCAAGCGGGAGAGGGTGGCGCGGAGCGCCGGGAGAGGGGGGTTCGGATCGCGGAATCCGCCTGGCCGGAGGCCGACGCGATCATCGGCAATCCCCCCTTTCTGGGCGGCAGCAAGAAGCGCCGCGAGTTGGGGGACGAGTATTTCGCCGCCCTGAACGCCGTCTATGGCGAAGCGGTTCCCGGCGGGGCGGATTTGGTGTGTTACTGGTTCGAGAAGGCGAGAAGGCAGATTGTCGAAGGCAAGGCGCGAGCCGCCGGGCTGGTGGCGACCAACTCGATACGCGGCGGCGCGAACCGCAAGGCATTGGAGGCTGTCGTCGCCGACGCGCGGATTTTCGCGGCATGGAGCGATGAGCCGTGGGTGAATGAAGGCGCGGCGGTGCGGGTGTCGCTCGTCGCCTTCGGCGATCAGAAGACAGAAGACAGAGGACGGAGGACGGAAAAAACCTGTTGCCTCGATGGCCACGCGGTAACGACGATTCACGCCGATCTGACGGCGGGGGAGGGGCTGGATTTGACGCAAGCAAGGCCACTTGCGCAAAATCTGGCTTGCAGCTTTCAGGGTTCGCAGAAAATCGGCGCGTTCGACATCGACGGCGAATTGGCGCGGCAATGGCTGGCCTTGCCCAATCCGCACGGCAAGCCCAATTCCGAAGTGATAAAACCCTCGTGGAACGGCCTTGACCTGACGCGCCGTCCGCGCGACGGCTGGATCATCGACTTCGGCACGGACATGACGCCAACAGAGGCCGCCCTGTATGAAAAGCCGTTTGAATATGTGCTGGAACACGTCAGGCCGGAACGGGAGAAGAACAACCGTGCGGCATACCGGAATTATTGGTGGCGGCATGGTGAGCCACGCATCGCCATGCGCGCCGCGCTCGCGGGATTGCCGCGTTACATCGCCACGGCGCATGTCTCGAAGCATCGTTTTTTCATTCAATTGTCCACCAGCATCTTGCCGGACAAGATGCTGATCGTCATCGCTCGTGCCGACGACGCAACGTTCGGCATTCTTTCCAGCCGTTTTCATGCAGTGTGGTCGCTGCGTTTGGGCACGTCGCTGGAAGACCGTCCGCGCTACACGCCGACCACCTGCTTCGAGACCTTCCCCTTCCCCGAAGGTTTGACCCCGGCGGACACGCGCGACGCCGCG
>JAIRLE010000092.1 GCA_031259605.1 Zoogloeaceae bacterium | reverse complement strand
CACGGCGGGACAGCATCAGCAGCAGGGCGGGCGTGCTGTTGAGCCAGAGCAACAGCGCCTTTTCCTGTTCGGGCGTCAGATCGGACTGGAACGCCCACCAAGTGTTGCCCAGGACAGTTTCATTGAAGCCTACCGCCAGAACCCTGTGCGTGATCGGCCAGAGCCGTTCCACAAGCAGGATACGCCCGGCGCTGGCGGCAACCGGCGCGGCGGTTTTCAGCAGGCGGCCTTGTGCCGCCTTTGTCCGCTCGACGAGCCAGGCGTTCGGCTTCTGCCTGACGCGCGTCACCCGCGTCGCGTCATGGTTCCAGAACGCGGAGCAGGGCGACCAGTCCGTCGTTGACACTTCAAACGCATCATGGATATCGCGGCGGTCGTACCCCAGTCTTCCCATGCCGCTCAACGCGCAAAGCGGCAGAGCGACCGGCGCGGCACCGGGGATTTCCAGCCGTCCCGCGTTGAGCGCGACCGCCGCCTTGAGCGCGGGAGATTGCGCGAACTGGACGCCGATCCACTGCGCGTCGCCCTGGGCGGGCGGCAGTTCGATCACTTCCGCGAGTTTCCTCCCGCCCTCGCCCAGAATGCTGGAACCGGCACGGGCAAGAATGCGGTCAGCCACGTCCATCGCTTCGTAGATCGCGCGCGGGTTGTGCCACAGGTTGATGTAAACAGTGTCGCCCGCCGCTTCGTTTTTCTTGAGTTTGCGGGCGATGAACATGATTTCCGACAGGTCGGTGTTCTCGGAGAAATTCGGGCGCGCGGCGTCGTGGCTGACGATGACGGTTTCCAGATGGTAGCCGTCGGCGATCATCTTGCGGCTGACGGCCCAGGCCTCGCCCGTCGCCAGCGCCACGGGCAGAATGAAGGCCATGCGCCCGCCCGTCCGCAAATGCTTGTCGGCAATCGCCATGAAGACGCTGCCCAGGCCCGCCGTGATCGAGGCGGGCAGATCGCGGGCGCGTTTCTTGAGTTCGGTTTGCAGCTTCGCCCGTTCATCTTCCGGCAGGCTGCCGAAAAGCAGATTGCCGCCAACCGAGCGCACGAAGGGCGGATTCATCACGCACAAATTCATCTGCGGCACTTCGGCGACGGCGACGTGTTCCCCGGAAACGCCGGTTTTTTTAGTCTCCAACTGGCTGTCGTCCAGCGCCAACTGCGTCTCCACCCGGCGCTTTCCAATGAAATCCAGGCTTCCCAGGCACGAGACGCGGCCTTGTACGCCCATCGGCATGATGAAGAGGTTCATCCGGCGGAAGGTCACATTGGGCGCGAGCATCCCCAGCGTGGCGGCGGTGAGATGGACGGCGGAGGGCAGCACGTCGTAGCCGTACAGCACGTTTTCCATCAGGGTTTTGTGCAGCGTTTTGAGATTGGCTTCGGCAAGCCGCCGCCCGCTCTGGACGCGGGCCAGCACGTATTTGTCCGTAATGGCTTGCGCCGCCGCCATGAGCAGCGTGCCGGTGCCGCAGGTCAGGTCGGAGACCGCGAAATCCGTCAATTGGCGCTCCGAGCCGAAATCCGTTTTTCCCCAATCGCGGGAAAACACAAGTTTCAGCAGCAGGGTGGCGGATGCCGTCGATGTGTAATACGTCCCAAGATATTTCGCGTGATACAGCATCCAGTGATAGATGCGCCCCATGAGGTCATGCCGGAGCGCGGACTGGTTCGCGCAAATGGCTTGCGCTTCTTGTATCAGCCCGCGAAAGGCGACGATGACGGGCCGCGTGACGGCAAGCTCGGTCAGGATGGATTCGGCCAGTTGGAAAATCGGCACGAAGTTGATCCGGGTATGAATCCAGTTCCATTGGGATTTGATTTCCGCAATGGGGTCTGGCGTCTTGTCGTAGGCGCGAAGCGAGGGCACGCGCGCGTCGTCGCCGTAGGCCGCCAGTTGCTCCTGAAAGATGAGGGCGTTGGCAAGCACGAGGGAGGCAACCCTTGTGGCGGTCGTCCGGCGGGCTTCGCGTTCCTCCGGCGTTTCGCCTCTTTTGCCCGGCATTTCCAGCAGCTGGGACAGTTTGTCGCACACGGCGGGAGGCCAGAGCAACGCCACGGCCTCGATTTTCCCGGCAAGGCTCGCGGCGGCATTGGCGACGACATCGTCCTGAATCAGTGTGCCGTGCGCCCGGCGCAGCGCGGCGAGAATCCCGGAAGGCGTCGCTTTTGCCCAATCGCTTTGCCCGGCTTCCGAAAAAATCCGGTAGCGCAACGAGGCGGCGGCAAGCGCGGAAGGCAGACCGCTCATGGGAACGGAACGCAAGGCTTCCGGATACACCACGGCGACGGCGAGGTGACAGATGCCCGAGGCGACGCGGCGCTGGGCGTCATTCGTCACGATGTCGTCCGCGCCCGGGACGCCGGAAAACTTGCCCTCGATGACGGCGCGCAAGCCGCCCAGGGTAAAGAGCACATCCGGGCGAGAATGACCGGCGTGATGAATGGTTTCGGCTTCCGCGTCGATACCGTGCCGCGCCATCAGAATGGCGAGATGCGTGTTGATGACTTCTTCGCGGTGACGGACGGCGGATGTTTTTGCGCGTGGCATCTTTGGCTTTCTGATGGTATGCCGTTATCCGATTGCTTTCCTGATTTCTTCCAACACCCGCCAGGCGGAATCCTCGATGCGCGAACCAGGGCCGAAGATGGCTTTTGCGCCCGCCTGATAGAGAAAATCATAATCCTGCGCCGGAATCACGCCGCCCGCAAAGACGATGATGTCGTCCGCGCCTTCTTTTTTCAGGGCTTCCACCAGCGCGGGCAGGAGCGTCTTGTGACCGGCGGCCAGCGACGAGACGCCCACCGCGTGCACATCGTTTTCCACCGCCTGCCGCGCCGCTTCTTCCGGGGTCTGGAAGAGCGGCCCCATGTCGATGTCGAACCCCAGATCGGCGTAGGCGGTCGCCACCACCTTCGCGCCGCGGTCGTGACCGTCCTGCCCCAGCTTGGCGATCATGACGCGCGGGCGGCGGCCTTCTTCCTCGGCGAATTTCGCCACTTCCGCCTTCAGCGCCTCCCAATTGTTTTCCCCGGCCACGACGCCGCCATAGACGCCGGAAATGGTCTGGTTCGTGGCGCGAAAACGTCCGAAGACCTTTTCCAGGGCATCTGACACTTCGCCCACCGTGGCCCGAAGACGAATCGCCTTCACCGTGAGATCGAGAAGATTGCCTTCTCCCGTCTCGGCGGCGCGAGTAAGCGCGGCAAGCGCCGCGTCGACGGCCTGCGCGTCACGGCTGGCGCGGATTTTCCTGAGCCTTACGATCTGTGCCTCGCGCACGGCGTGATTGTCGATTTCCAGAATGTCAACCTTGTCTTCCTTGGCAAGCCGGTATTTATTCACGCCGACGATCACGTCCTTGCCGGAATCGATGCGCGCCTGTTTGTCGGCGGAACAGGTTTCCACCTGCATTTTCGCCCAGCCGGATTCCACCGCCTTCGTCATGCCGCCCATCGCCTCGATTTCCTCGATGATGCCCCAGGCTTTGTCAGCCATGTCCTGCGTCAAACGTTCCATCATGTAGGAACCCGCCCAAGGGTCGACCACGTTGCAGATGTGCGTTTCCTCCTGGATGATGAGCTGCGTGTTGCGGGCGATGCGGGCGGAAAATTCCGTGGGCAGCGCAATCGCCTCGTCGAGCGAATTGGTGTGCAGCGACTGTGTGCCGCCAAAGACCGCCGCCAGCGCCTCGATCGCGGTGCGCACCACGTTGTTGTAGGGATCCTGCTCGGTCAGTGACCAGCCGGAGGTCTGGCAATGGGTCCTGAGCATCATGGATTTGGCGTTTTTCGCGCCGAACCCGCTCATGATGCGATGCCAGAGAAGCCTTGCTGCGCGCATCTTGGCGATTTCCAGATAGAAATTCATCCCGATCGCCCAGAAAAACGACAAGCGCCCGGCGAAGACATCCACATCCATGCCGGAGGCGATGCCGGTGCGCACATATTCCATGCCGTCGGCAAGGGTGAACGCCAATTCGATCGCCTGGTTGCCCCCGGCTTCCTGGATATGATAGCCAGAAATCGAAATGGAATTGAATTTCGGCATGTTCGCCGCCGTGTAGGCGAAGATGTCGGCAATGATTTTCATCGACGGCTTGGGCGGGTAGATGTAGGTGTTCCTCACCATGAACTCTTTCAGGATGTCGTTCTGGATGGTGCCGGAGAGTTTGTCCTGGGTGACGCCCTGTTCCTCGGCGGCGATGATGTAACCCGCGAGAATGGGGAGTACCGCGCCGTTCATGGTCATGGAGACGGAAATCTTGTCGAGCGGTATGCCGTCGAAGAGGATTTTCATGTCCTCGACCGAATCGATCGCCACGCCCGCCTTGCCCACGTCGCCCAGCACACGCGGATTATCGGAGTCATAGCCCCGGTGCGTGGCCAGGTCGAAAGCCACCGACACACCCTGACCACCGGCGGCGAGCGCCTTTCGGTAGAAGGCGTTGGACTCCTCGGCGGTGGAAAACCCGGCGTACTGACGGATCGTCCAGGGCTTCACCGCATACATGGTCGGCTGCGGCCCGCGCAAATAGGGCGCAAAACCCGGCAGGGTGTCGGCGTATTCCAGGTTTTCCGTGTCTTTTTTGGTGTAGAGCGGCTTGACGCGCAATTCCTCCGGGGTCTTCCAGTCGAGATCGGCCAGCGTCCCGCCTTTCGCCTGCTTCAGCGCGGCGGCCTCCCAGTCGGCGAGTTGATCGGAAGTTTTGAATGGTTCGGACATGATTGCGCTCCGTCTATTGGTATGGATTAATGTTCCCGCCGGGTTCGTCCGGCGCGAAAATTTTCAGATGCTACTTTGTAAACAACGTCACACGCAAGTTTCTGCCGCACCGCAGCATTTTCCGGATTGCCCCGGAAGACAAAAGACAATCCCGCCGCCGGCGTTTCGACCGCAGCCATTCTCGAGGGGAGAGAACCCCCTTCCCAATGGAGTCGCTGATTTTTGCTCCAGCCCGAAATGCCGCCCGCGCCAAAAGCGCGCGCCGCCATCCGCAAGGCTAGGGGCAAACGGCGGTGGCGGGGGTTCCGTCCTGCGTTACCGGTTTTCCGCTCAGCATGGAAAAATACGGATCACAGGCGGGTTCTTGCGCGGCAGTGGTGACGGAGAGAATGGCGGACGCGCGTTCGTCATTTTCCGCCGCGCCGCTGGCGACCAATCGGTAGTGGTAAGCGGTTTTTTCCTGCAAGCCATGATCCACGAAGCTCGCAAAAGGAATGTCCGCGTCTTCTACTGTATACAACAGTTGCGCAGTATCTTCGCCGGGAGCCTTTGCCGTATGCGCCGCGCCGCGCTTTGGCGCTTCCACGCGATACAGCGCATACCGCCTGGCATTGGGCACGGCGGACCAAAGCAGCATGACCTGATCGGAACTGACATCCACTACTTTCAGCTGTGGCGCGCGTTTCAGTTTTGCGGGCGGCGGCGATTTTTCCACGGCTTCGCCGGACGGCGTGGCGTCAGTTTCTGCCGGCACGGGCGCATCTGTTGCCGCGTCTGCGTCATCGATGCGCTCCGCGCTGCTGGCGAGCGCCTGCGCCATGCGCCAGACGGCGGCAACCTGCGCGCCTTGTTGCGTGGCGTAATGCCCGGCTTTCTTGTCGCCGGTGTCGTTGTAACCCCACCAATCCCAGCAACCATTGGGATTCAGCGGCAACAGGCCGGTTCCCGCAAGAACCAGAGATACGCTGGCAGCCTGCGGATAGAGAATGACGATATTATTTTTTTCCGCCCATTCGTTGAATCCCGCGCCCTTGACAAACGCCATGCCGATGTTTTCCGCTCCCTGCTGACAACCGTGAAAGGCGATATGCAGACGGCACGGCTCGCCGTTCTTGCAGGCGGGCGGCACGTACAGATAGCCGGTAGCCGCCATGGAAATACGGATGGGATCGATCTCGTCTTCCTCGCCCAGCATGGTGTAATACGCCTGATTGAAGGAAAGGATTTCCCCTTTCAGATGCCTGCTGGCAGTGCGCTGTAACGGGCCATGGAAGAATTGCAGGGCGGAAGCGGCGGCGTCGTAGGCGGTCTTGCCGACGACGCAGGTATTGATGAAGTTGCCGCCGGTTTCCGCGCAGGCGTTGCATTGACCCGCGTCCGCCGCGCAACTGGCGGAAATCTGCGCGTGCGCGGCGGGCAGTTCGTGCTTGTAGAATATTTGTCCCTCATTTTGCAGGAAAGCGCGGTAATACGCTCGCAAGGCGTCGCTGACCGGGGTCTTGACGATGCCGTCGTTATAACCGTGGAAAATCCATACCTTTTGCCGCGCCAGATCGTCCAGTGGATCGATCAGGCCGCGCCCGGCCCAGCTTTCGGTGGCGTTCTGCATGATCGCCATGTCTTCGGACGTGATGGGCGCGACGCCGAAGGCCGGATCGCCCTGCATGCAGCGAGCAATGGCTTTTCCGACTGCCGCGCCGTTCCACGAGGCTTCTCCGGCGCAGAAATAGGGGCCGCCAGCGGTCGAGGCCACGCCCTTGATGTTGGCGGAATGCGCCACCGCCAGTTGCACCGCCATGAACGCGCCGGAAGAAATGCCCGATACCGTGGTCTCGCGCAAATCCAGATTCAGTTGCGGCAGGAATCCATCGGCTCTGGCGCAGGCCGACAATGACAAGGCAAGCAGGAAACACAAGGCGCGCCAATGGAAGCGTGGTAATGACATCGGGTTCTCCTTTGAAATAACGGTTGCTTTTGCATGTTTCCAGGCCGCCGGAAGGCGTCATTATCGATCAAGATGACGATGCGGGAAAATTTTCGCGGCAATCCACGCGTTTTTCTGGAAAAGCCGCGTCGCCTTGCTCCCGGAAATGCCGAATCCCCGCCGCTTTTCATTGCGCCCCTTCGCAGGGACGCATTGCTTTCCTGCGGTTAAGAAGTTAACCTTTCGCTTGTTGTTCGGGTTTCGTTGTTCATCGTGTTTTTTTTGTTAAAGAGGTTTCCCCATGTCACAAACTGTTCCTGTCTCCAACAAAGACAAGCTGGTCACTGATCTGAAAGCCGTGGTCGCGGACGCAGAAGATATTTTGAAGAACACCGCCGATATTGCGGGCGAGAAGGTGGCAAGCGCGCGGCAGAAAATCGAGGCGCGCCTGAAAGACGCCAAGCTGCGCTTGGAAGACGCGGAAGCGGTACTGCTCGACAAGACCCGCGCCTGCGCCCGCGCGACGGATGACTTTGTGCATGAGGAACCGTGGAAAGCCGTGGGTGTGGCGGCTTTTCTGGGTCTGACGCTGGGCGTCCTGATCGGCCGCCGCTAAAGTTCATGCGCGATAAACCCGGTGCTTTCCAGGCGCTCAAGCGCCTGCTGCGCGATCTGTTGGAAATCGGGCAGACGCGTCTGGCGTTACTGGTCAATGAGGCGGAAGAAGAAAGAATCCGCCTCATCCGTGTCGTTGCCCTTTGCATCCTGGCGATCTTTTGCCTGGGCGTCGGCGTGGTGTCGTTGTGCGCGTTCCTGATACTGCTTTTCTGGGAAAGCCGCCTGCTGTTGCTGGGCGCAAGCTGCCTGGGATTTTTGGCGCTGGCGTTTATCCTGGGTTGGCGATGCCGCGCCAATTTGCGCTACGGCATCCCGTTTGCCGCAACGCTGGCGGAATTGCAGCACGACATCGCCAGTCTGCGCGATGGGCGATCCGCCGCCAGTGAAACCGGAAACGCGCATGAATCTCCGTCTGCTTGAACTGCGTGAACAGCGCGGCCTGCTGCGCGCGCGTTGCGCCGAACAGCGGCGCGCGCTGACGCAGTATGCGTCCGTTCTGCAACAGACCTGCGCGCTGGCGGACAAGGTGAAAGCCGGGAGGAATTGGATCAAGCGGCATCCGCTGCTGGTAGGCGGCGCGGCGGCGCTTCTGGTATTCGCCAAGCCCGCGCGCCTGCGCTGGATCTGGCGGCTGGCGCGCTGGAGCCAAGGATTGTGGCGCGGCTGGCGCGGACTTGCCAATCTGCTGCGCGACAAACTGCCATTCTGAATCCTGTCGCTCCTGGCGGACGGCACGCGCCAGAAAATCACCCCGCTGTTGCAAGTGGGGATCGCGGGAACGCTCTTGCCACAAACCGGGGGCGTCCACTCCACATGAGCCGGTTTGCCTGAGAAGCTGTTTTACTCACCAGTCGCTAAATAAGGCGACAATATACCCAGAACCAGCATGGTTACTGGGTTGCTTGGCGACCAATAAAGCGACCGGTCAGTAAAAATTGAAAGAGCGGATAAGCGTCCTCGTCAAAAGCGAGAGCCGCAGGCTCGCGGCAATCCAGCACGGCCTCCGTTTGCCTTGCCGCTTCGGAAAAGCGGAACCGCCACCTGGATTGCCGCGTCGCTGCGCGCCTCGCTTTTGACGGGGCGGAAGAATGGATGCGACGCTTGAACGCCTCTCAAGGTATTTTCAAAACAGCTTCTTAGATCATGAACAGGTTCTAACCGCCGAGAAATCAGGTTTCCCGGCTACCCATGCCTGCCCCAGCGCCAGTCCGCCATCGCCGGGAGGGGCGGCGCGGGGGAGATGAAGCGTCAGATTGGCGGCGGCGCAAGCCTTTGTCAGATGTTGGGCCAGCAGGGCGTTTTGCAGGCAGCCGCCGCTGGCGGCCAGGGCGCGTATGCCGGTTTCTTCGGCGGCGGCGCCAACCCAATGCGCGAGCGCGCGCGCAAGGCTTCCGTGGAAGCGGGACGCGCCGCGGGCGGCGTCGGGTTCGGTCAGCAGGGTAAGGAGCAAAGGCGAGAGATCGAGGATGCCGGCATTCAGGACGCAGGTTCGCTCAAGCGGCAGCGTTTCGCCATCGCCGCGCTTCTCTTCATGGCGCAGCGCCAGGCTTTCCAGTTGCATCGCCGCCTGCGCTTCGTACTGATTCACGGCACGGACGCCCAGCAGGGCGGCGGCGGCATCGAATACCCGTCCCATGCTGGTGCTGGGCGGGCAATGCAGGTTCTTTTCCAACAGGATGGCCAGGCTTTGGGCGCTTGCCTCCAGCGCGAGAGCGGGAAAACGCCGCGCGATCCAGGGGAGGATTTCCCCGCATAATCCGGCGCGATGCAAAAAAGACGCGCCCATGCGCCAGGGTTCAAGCGCCGCCTTGTCGCCGCCGGGCAGGGGCAGGGGCAGAAGGTGTCCCAGGCGGTGGCAATTGGTCGATTGCAGGAGCAACAGCTCGCCGCCCCACAGCGCGCCGTCCGGCCCAAGCCCGACGCCATCCAGCGCCAGACCCAACACCGGGCCGCGCAGGTGACGCTCGGCGCAGACGGCGGCAAGGTGGGCATGGTGGTGGGCAATGCCGATCGCGGGTACGGAAAGGCGCGCCGCCAGCGTTTGCGCCAGTCGACTGGAAGGGTAATCGGGATGCAGATCATGCGCGATGATTTCGGGTTTGACGGCCAGCGTCTTCATCAGGTGTCCGGCGGTTTCTTCCAGGAACAGCAGACTGTCGGCATTATCCAGGCTGCCGATGTGCTGGGACAGGAACGCCTCGCGCCCGCGGGTGAGGCAAATCGCGTTCTTGAGATACGCGCCCAACGCCAGCACCGGCAGGCCGTCTTCCGCCATGGGGATGGCGATGGGCGTGTAGCCCCTGGCGCGGCGGATGAAAATCGGCGCGGCGTCTGCTGCGGGCAACAGCAGGCTGTCGTCGCAGCGCGTCACGATGTCGCGCGTGTGCAGCCAGAAGGCGTCGGCAATGTCGGCGAGCCGCGCGAGGGCTTTTGCGTTGTCGCATGCCAGAGGCTCGCCGCCGGGGTTGGCGCTGGTCATGACAAGGAGCGTATCCTGCGCGGCTTCTGTCCAGTTCATGCCGCGTGGACAGCCCGCCGCCGTGTGCAGAAGCAGCCATTGCATGGCGGTGGCGGGCAGCATCACGCCCAAGCGTTCGAGGCCGGGCGCGACGCCGGGAAGCGCGGCCTTGGCGGGCAAAAGCACGATGGGACGGGCTTCATGCGTCAGCAGCCGGGCGGCGTCGGCATCCACCTCCACCCAGGCCGCGAGGCTGGAGAGATTGGCGGCCATGAGCGCGAAAGGCTTCGCGTCCCGGTTTTTACGCTGGCGCAGGCGGGCAATGGCGGCGGGATTACGCGCGTCGCAAACCAGATGGAAGCCGCCCAATCCCTTGATCGCCACGATGCCGCCCGCCTGGATGCGCCGCCATGCGCCCGCCGCCGGGTCTTCGTCCAGTTTTTTGCCTTCATTGTCGAGTAGTCGGTGTGCCGGGCCGCAAGCGGGACAGGCGATGGCTTCGGCATGAAAGCGGCGGTCGGCGGGGTTTTCGTATTCGGTGGCGCAATCCGCGCACAGCGGATAAGGCGCAAGGCTGGTGGCGGCGCGCTCGTAGGGCAGGCACCGGGTGACGCTGTAGCGCGGGCCGCAGCGGGTGCAGGCAAGCAGCGGGTAGCGGTAACGGCGGCTTTGCGGATCGAAGAGTTCCGCCAGGCAATCGGGGCACAGCGCCAGATCGGGACCGATTGCCGTGCTGGGAGGCATATCTGCCGTCGTGTTTTCCCGGATGCGAAAACCGGCGCAGCCTTCCGTCGCGGCGGACATCGCGTGGATATGCGCGATCCGCGCCAGGGGCGGCATGGCTTTGGGCAAGCGCCGGATAAAATCCGCGCGCCGCGCCGCATCGCCCTCGATATGGATTTCCACGCCCTGCGCGCTGTTGCGCACCCAACCCGCCAGCCGCAAATCGACCGCCAGCCGCCAGACCGCAGGCCGGAAGCCAACGCCTTGCACCAGGCCGACGATGATCAGGCGCTCAGCGGACATGGCTCGTCATCGCGGCATAACGGTGCCTTGCGGCGTTCACAATAATACGATGTCGTACTGTTCGCAGGCGTAGCTGGTTTCGGCCTGGAGGGAAACAGGTTTGCCGATTTCGTCGGAAAGCATGGCCAGCGCCTGGGATTCTTCATTGAGCAGCAGGTCGATTACCGCGGGGTCGGCCAGCACACGATATTCGCGCGCGTCGAACTGACGAGCCTCGCGCAGCAGTTCGCGCAGGATTTCGTAGGCGGTGGTGCGGGCGGTCTTGACCTCGCCGCGTCCGGCGCAGGTGGGGCAAGTTTCGCAAAGCACATGCGCCAGCGATTCGCGTGTGCGCTTCCGGGTCATTTCCACCAGACCCAGCGCGGTGAAGCCATTGACGCTCAGGCGGGTATGGTCGCGTTCCAGCGCCTTGTTGAATTCGGCGAGCACCGCCTTTCGGTGTTCGTGGTTTTCCATGTCGATGAAGTCGACAATGATGATGCCGCCGAGATTGCGCAGCCTGAGTTGTCGGGCGATCGATTGCGCGGCCTCCAGATTGGTCTTGAAAACGGTGTCGTCGAAGTTGCGCAGGCCGACGAAGCCGCCAGTATTCACGTCGATGGTGGTCATGGCCTCGTTTTGGTCGAGAATCAGGTAGCCGCCGGATTTCAGGTCGACGCGCCTTGAAAGCGCCTTTTCTATTTCATCCTCGACGCCGTACAGCTCAAATAACGGTCGTGCGCCGCTGTAGCGTTCGATGAGCGGCAACACCGCCGGCATGTATTCGCGGGCGAAATCCTGCATGGCGGTCAGGTGCGTACTGGAATCGGCGACAATGCGGGTCGTTTCGGGATTGACCAGATCGCGCAACACCCGCTGCGCCAGGTTGAGTTCCAGATACAGCGGGCAGGGCACGGCAGCGCTGCTGGCTTTGTCGCGGATGTCTCGCCAGAGCTTGCGCAGATAGGCGATGTCGTTGGTCAGTTCCTCGTCGCTGGCGTTTTCCGCCATCGTCCGCACGATGAAGCCGCCTTCTTCTTCCGGCGCCAGTGAGGAGAGCCGCAGGCGCAGGGCTTCGCGTCCGGCTTCGTCCTCGATGCGCTGCGAAATGCCGATGTGTTTTTCCTGCGGCAGATAGACCAGCATCCGTCCCGCCAGCGAAATCTGCGTGGACAGCCTTGCCCCCTTGCTGCCCAGCGGATCCTTGACGACCTGCACCATCAGGCTCTGGCCTTCGGAGAGCAGGCGTTCAATGGGTTTTTGCTGTTCGCGCCCGTGTTCGCCGTTTTCTCGCGCCTGCCAGATGTCGGCCGCGTGCAGGAAGGCGGTGCGTTCCAGGCCGATGTCGATGAAGGCGGACTGCATGCCCGGCAGGATGCGGCTGACCCGCCCCAGATAGATGTTGCCGACCAGACCCAGGCTGACGGCGCGCTCGATGTGCAGTTCCTGCGCCACCCCCTGCGCCATGATGGCGACGCGGGTTTCCAGAAGCGAAAAATTGATGAGGATTTCTTCGGACATGGCGCAAATGAAATAAAGAATCTGTCTGGGGATTCTATCCGAAGCCGACGTTATAATCTCCTCCCCGCCCGCAAGGATACGCTCCGCCCGCCCCCAAGAGCGAAACTCCGGACAAAATCCTTGCCCGCCTGGGGCAGGAAACCTTCAACCCCTATACCGGGCAACCCTCCGCCTTTTTCCGTCTGCGCCCTGATGGTTGTTTATGCTTGATTCGCCTTTCCATGCCCGCCCATACGCCTGAACTTCTTGCCCCCGCCGGTTCGCTGGCCATGCTGCATACGGCCTTCGCCTTTGGCGCGGATGCCGTGTATGCCGGACATCCGCGCTATTCGCTGCGGGTGCGCAACAACGAATTCGGCAAGCTGGCGATACTGGCGCAAGGCATTCAGGCGGCGCATGAGCAGGGAAAACCGTTTTATCTGGCGAGTAACCTGTTTGCGCATAACGCCAAGCTGGCAACCTATCTGCAAGACATGAACGAAGTGGTGGCGCTGAAGCCAGACGCGCTGATCATGGCGGATCCCGGCCTTATCGACCTAGCGCGCGAAAAATGGCCGGAAATGCCCATTCACCTTTCGGTGCAGGCCAATACCGTCAATTGGGCGGCGGCGCGCTTCTGGCGGAAACTGGGCATAAAGCGCGTTATTCTCTCGCGCGAACTGTCGCTGGAAGACATTGACGAAATCCGCCAGCGCTGCCCGGACATCGAACTGGAAGTCTTTGTGCACGGCGCGCTCTGCGTGGCCTATTCCGGTCGTTGCCTGCTTTCCGGTTATTTCAACCATCGCGATGCCAACCAGGGCGCGTGTACCAACGCCTGCCGCTGGGCCTACCGGTTGAGCGCGGCGGGGTTCGACGCCGAAGGCGCGGCGCAAAAGGTCGGCCTGCTGGAAGAGACGCGGCGTCCCGGTGAGCGGATGCTGATCGAGGAAGACGAACACGGGACTTACCTCTTCAATTCCCGCGATCTGCGCGCCATCGAACATGTGGCGAGACTGGCGGAAATCGGCGTGGACGCGCTGAAAATCGAGGGGCGCACCAAGAGCGCCTATTACGTCGCGCGCGCCTGCCAGAATTACCGCGCGGCAATAGACGACGCGCGGGCGGGGCGTCCCTTCAATCCGGCGCTCTTGACCAATCTCGAACGTCTCGCGCATCGCGGGTATACCGACGGTTTTTACCGGCGTCACGCGCCCGCCGAGCACCAGCACTACCTTGCGGGGCATTCCGCCAGCGAACAGGCGCAATATGTGGGCGATGCAATTGCCTTCGACGCGGCGCGCGGCCTGGCCGAAGTGCGGGTCAGAAACCGTTTTCAATGTGGCGACCGACTGGAAACGCTGCATCCGGCGGGCAACAACATCGTCACCCTCCGGCGCATGGAAAACGCCAACGGCCAAGAGATCAGCGTCGCGCCCGGCAACGGACACCATGTGTGGATTCCCCTGCCGGAAAACAGCGTCGGCGCGTTCCTGGCGGTCATCCGGCATGCGGGGGAAAAGTCGGGAGCGCCATAGCCGACGCATCATTTCCGGAGCCTGCCCGCCGTGACGCGCGCTGTTTGCCGGTTTGGATTCTCCCTAATCCGCGTCTATCTTCTCATCATGAAAATTGAGGTAGGATTCCTCGAACAGCTTGCGGACACGCTCGGCGTCGGGTCCGGGGGTGACAAGGCTGACCAGGGGGACGATGACCAGTCCGGCGAGCATGGCCAGCGCGCCGGCGTTGATGGGCGAGTGGATGTAGTGCCAGAACATGTTGCTGCATACCAGCCCGACGGCAAAGACGAAACAGACCCAGACGCTGGCGGTGGTGACGCGCCGCCAATACAGTCCGTAGAGGAAAGGCGCGAGAAACGCGCCCGCCAGCGCGCCCCAACTGATGGACATCAGTTGCGCGATGAATAGTACCGACGAGTTGTATTGAATCAGCGCGATCAGCGTGGAAATCAGCACGAATACCGCAATCAGCGCCCGGATTACCATAACCTGCTGCCGGACGCGCATGTCCTTGATGAAATTATCCTTGAGGAAATCCAGCGTCAGCGTGGAGCTTGAGGTCAATACCAGCGAACTCAAGGTCGACATCGAGGCGCTCAGCACCAGCACCACCGTCAGGCCAATGAGCAAATCCGGCATATGGGCAAGCATGCTGGGAATCACCGAGTCATATACCGGCATGCCCGCGGGCGTACGCTCGACGATCTTTTCCGCCAGCCGCCCGAATCCGCCGAGAAAATAACTGCCGCCCGCAACCGCCAGCGCGAACAGCGTCGAGATGATCGCGCCGCGCTTGATGGCGTCCACGCTTTGGATGGCGTAGAACTTCTGCACCATCTGCGGCAGTCCCCAGGCACCCAGCGAAGTGAGGACGAATACGCCCAGAAGATTGAAGATATCCGGGCCGAACAGCGAGATGAACGCTCCCTGCATTTCCGCCGTTCCCGGGGTATCGCAGGCGACCTGCGAGAGCGAGATCATCGCCTGGGTAAAGCCGCCGTAACCGCTCAATACGGCGACAATCACGGCGACGATGCCGAACAGCATGATCACCCCCTGTACCATGTCGTTTACGGCGGTCGCCATGTAGCCGCCCATGACCACATACACGCAGGTCAGTACCGCCATGCCGACGATGCACCATTCATAGGGAACGCCAAACGCCATGTCGAAGAGGCGCGATAGTCCGTTATAGACGCTGGCGGTATAGGGGATGAGAAAAATGAAGATGATCATCGCCGCGGCAACGCGCAGTCCGTGGCTCGAAAAGCGGGCACCGAAGAACTCCGGCATGGTTTGCGCCCGTAAATGGTGCGTCATCGCCCGCGTACGCGCGCCCAGCACATACCAGGCAAGCAGGCTACCGATGAAGGCGTTGCCCAGCCCAATCCATATTGCCGCCATGCCGTATTTCCAGCCGAATTGCCCGGCATAGCCGATGAACACCACCGCCGAAAAATACGAAGTGCCATAGGCAAAGGCAGAAAGCCAGGGGCCGACCTTGCGTCCGCCCAGCACGAAGCCATCCACATCCCGCGCGCTTTTCCGGGTGCGAAACCCGATGTAAATGGTCACGGCGAAAAACGCCGACATCATCAGAAGTTTGAGAAACATGAAAATCCTGTCGAGAGGAAGAAGCGATGATGGCGTCACACCGGACACGCTCGGCAAGACAGGCGTGTCTCGCCTGAATGGCGCGGCCTTATTTGACGATGGCCGAGCGGCCTTTCATGGCAACGCCGGACATGACGGCGCCGGCATGGCATTCATACAAAGTGCTGCTTTTGTATTCGTTGCGCTTATAAAAACTCACCAGATCGACCACGGCGTTGGCACCGTGTTTTTTCGCGTTTTCCTGAAAGGAAACCAGCACCGACTGCAAGGCCCAGGCGCAGGCTTCCTCGTCGCTTTTGTTGAAGGCATTGGTTTTCTTGTTGGAAACCGCTTCCGGGAATTTCCGGGCGACGTTGCCTTTGGGGTTTTTGCCCATCAGGTAGAACTTGACCGTGCCATCCAGCCGTCCGGCGCGTATGGCTTCATCGACAACGCTTTGAAAATCAAGGTGATACACTGTATCGCGGGCATGGCTGACGACCGGCGAAAACAGGCTGATCGCCGCCAGCAGGAGAAAGATTCTTCGCATTTCGGATTTTCCTCGTAATGATATATGGGTGAAAATGATGGCGCGCGCCAAACGAAAAGGCGTCGCCATGCCGTCAACATGGCGGATTCTGGCAGAATATCCCTCGGGGGACAAGTCCGCTCGTCCGCTGAGCCAGGGCAAGCGCCGGCGCAGGTTTTCCCTTCGCCCGTTTGCGGGAGAGAGCGTCCCGAAGGGGCGAGCGAGGGCTTGCTCCCCGTTTCGACAATCGGTTTGCCGGGTAATTTTTGCTGGTTGTCGCGCAAATGTCGCATCCCGGAGGATTGCGCTCCCTTTCGGCCTTCAGCCGCACTCTTCCCCCGAGGGACAAAAAGAACATCGGATACGTGGATATGCCTCCTGGGAGAAGGGCGCACAGCGACGTGGCGACCCAGAGTGGCGTCAGCCTAGGTTTCTTGCCGCGAAATCCCAATTGACCAGGTGATTGACGAAGGTTTCGAGAAATTTGGGACGCAGGTTGCGGTAGTCGATGTAGTAGGCGTGTTCCCAGACATCGACGCAAAGCAATGGGGTATCGTCGGTGGTCAGGGGGTTGGCGGCGGCGCTGGTGTTGGCGATGTCCAATGTGCCGTTCGGTTTTTTCACCAGCCATGTCCAGCCGGAACCGAAGTTGCCGACAGCGGCGGCTTGGAACGCCTTCTTGAATTCATCGAGGCTGCCCCAGCGGGCGTCGATGGCCGCCGCCAGTTTTCCGGTGGGCGCGCCGCCGCCCCGGGGTTTCATGCTGTTCCAGAAAAAGGTGTGATTCCATACCTGCGCCGCGTTATTGAAAATGCCGCCCGCGGGCGCTTTGCGGATAATGGCTTCCAGCGGCAAATCGGCATATTCCGTACCCTGGATCAAGGTGTTGAGATTGACCACATAGCTGTTGTGATGCTTGCCGTGGTGATATTCGAGGGTCTCCGGCGAGAGATGCGGAAAGAGCGCGTCCTGGGCGTAAGGAAGGGGAGGCAGTGAATGTGTCATGTCGTATTCTCCGTTGGTTTTTTTGATCGTAAAACGAACTCCGGTTTGAAACCCCGCCCGTAAGAAAGGCGCG
>JAIRLE010000057.1 GCA_031259605.1 Zoogloeaceae bacterium | reverse complement strand
AATATTTATCGAATCTCTCAGCAGGAAAAACTTGCCCAGGCGCTTGCCGTCCGTTCCGGCCTTGTGGAAGTTTTTTTCTGCAATTCCGGTTGCGAGGCGAACGAGGCGGCGATCAAGCTCGCCCGCATGTACGGACACCGGCAGGGCATCGATAATCCCGCGATCATCGTCATGGAAGACGCCTTCCATGGACGTACGCTGGCGACGCTTTCCGCCACAGGAAACCCCAAGGTGCAGGCCGGGTTCGAGCCGTTGGTGCCGGGTTTTATACGCATATCCCATGGCAATCTGGCGGCGGCGCGGCAGGCGATCCGCCATCACAGGCAAGCGACGGCGATCATGCTGGAAGTGGTGCAGGGTGAAGGCGGCATTTATCCGCTCGATCCATTTTATCTGACCGCGTTGCGCGAACTCTGCGACGAACACGGTTTGCTGCTGATGTGCGACGAAGTGCAATGCGGCATGGGGCGTACCGGAAAATGGTTTGCCTACCAGCACGCGGGCATTTTGCCGGATGTGGTGACGCTGGCCAAGGGATTGGGTTCCGGCGTTCCCGTCGGCGCGTGTCTTGCGGGCGGCAAGGCGGCAGGGCTGTTTGCTCCCGGTAATCACGGTTCCACCTTCGGCGGCAATCCCATGGCGATGGCGGCAGCCATAAAGACCATCGAACTGATGGAATCCGGCGATCTTGTTATCAATGCCGCGAAGATTGGCGCGCGGCTGAAGGAAACCTTCGCCTTTTCCCTCAAGGGTTTGCCGGGCGTGCTGGATGTGCGCGGGCAAGGGCTGATGCTGGGCATTGAGCTGGATCGTCCCTGTGGCGCGCTGGTCGGGCAGGCGTTGGCGGCGGGGCTGCTGATCAACGTGACGCATGAGTGCGTGATTCGCCTGTTGCCGCCGCTGATTTTTGGCGAGCGCGAGGCACGGGAACTGGTGGAAAAACTCGTGCCGCTGATCAAGGCTTTTCTCAAGGAGTGACCATGACTGTGCGACATTTTCTGCAATTCAAGGATTTTTCCCGCGCGGAATTTGAATATCTGTTTGCGCGCGCGCGCGTCATCAAGGACAAGTTCAAGGCTTACGAAACACATCAGTCGCTGTTCGATCGCACGCTGGTGATGATTTTCGAGAAGGCCAGTACCCGTACCCGCCTGTCTTTCGAGGCGGGAATGCAGCAACTGGGCGGTTCCGCCATCTATCTCAATACCCGCGATTCACAACTGGGGCGCGGCGAGCCGGTGGAAGATTCGGCGGAAGTCATTTCCCGCATGAGCGATCTGGTGATGATTCGCACCTTCGAGCAGAGCATCATCGAACGCTTTGCCGCGCATTCGCGTGTGCCGGTGATCAACGGCCTGACCAATGAATACCATCCCTGTCAGATTCTGGCCGACATTTTCACCTTCATTGAGCGGCGCGGCGCAATCGAGGGGAAGACCGTGGCCTGGGTGGGCGACGCCAACAACATGTGCAACACCTGGCTGCAGGCCGCCGAAACGTTGGATTTCATGGTGCATGTTTCTTCCCCGCCGGGTTATGGGCCGAATCCCGAACTCAACAAGATAACGGACAATCCGCACGTGCGCTTGTTCGCCGATCCGATGGAAGCCTGCCGGGGCGCGCATCTGGTGAGCACCGACGTCTGGACGTCAATGGGCTATGAAGCCGAAAACGAGGCGCGAATGAAAGCGTTTGCCGACTGGCGCGTGGATGGCGAAATGATGAAAATCGCCGCGGCGGATGCTGTTTTCATGCATTGTCTGCCCGCGCATCGGGGCGAGGAAGTCACGCCGGAAGTCATCGACGGCCCGCAGTCCGTGGTCTGGGACGAAGCCGAAAACCGGATGCACGCGCAGAAGGCGCTGATGGAATACCTGCTGCTGGGCAGGGTTTGAACACGAGAAAGGGAAGAGACAATGAGCATGATCAAGAAAGTGGTACTCGCCTACTCCGGCGGACTGGATACGTCGGTCATCCTGAAATGGCTGCGAGATACCTACCAGTGCGAGGTGGTCACTTTTACCGCCGATCTGGGGCAGGGCGAGGAACTCGATCCGGCGCGACAGAAGGCGCTGCAATTCGGCATCCGTCCGGAAAATATCTTCATCGACGATTTACGCGAAGAATTTACGCGCGATTTCGTTTTTCCCATGTTTCGCGCCAACGCCGTCTATGAAGGCGAATACCTGCTCGGCACCTCGATTGCCCGTCCACTGATTGCCAAGCGCTTGATCGAGATCGCCAACCAGACTGGCGCGGACGCCATTGCCCACGGCGCGACCGGCAAGGGGAACGACCAAGTGCGCTTCGAGTTGGGTGCCTATGCCCTGAAACCCGGCATCAAAATCATTGCGCCCTGGCGCGAGTGGGATCTGCTTTCGCGCGAAAAACTGCTCGCCTATGCCGAACAGGCGGGCATTTCGATCGAGATGAAACACAAGCAGGGCGGCTCGCCCTATTCGATGGATGCCAATCTCCTGCATATCTCCTACGAAGGTCGGCATCTGGAAGATCCGGCGGCGGAGGCGGAAGAAGAGATGTGGCGCTGGACGGTTTCGCCGGAAAAAGCACCGGATGCCGCCGAATATGTCGATCTCGAATTTACGCGCGGCGATCTCGTCGCCATCAACGGCCAGCGGCAAAAGGCGCATGAATTGCTCGCCCGCTTGAATGAACTGGGCGGCAAGCATGGCATTGGCCGTCTCGACCTGGTGGAAAATCGCTATGTCGGCATGAAGTCGCGCGGCTGTTATGAGACGCCCGGCGGCACGATTCTGTTGAAGGCGCACCGTGCCATCGAATCGCTCACCCTCGACCGCGAAGTCGCGCACCTGAAGGACGACCTGATGCCGCGCTACGCGAGCATCATCTACAACGGCTACTGGTGGTCACCCGAACGATATGCCCTGCAAGCCCTGATCGACGCCACGCAACAACATGTGAACGGCAATGTGCGGATAAAACTCTACAAGGGCAACGTCATCATCGCGGGGCGCGCTTCCGCTGCCGATTCCCTGTTCGACTCGACCATCGCCACCTTCGAGGACGATGCCGGCGCTTATGACCAGAAGGACGCCGCCGGGTTCATCAAGCTCAATGCCTTGCGCTTGCGGATAGCGGCGAATCTACAGGCGAGAGGAAAGCGGTGATTCTGAAAGGAAAATAAAATGCGCGCGCTTTTCAGGATTCTGTCTTTTTCGGCGGTGTTTTTCTGCTTCGGTGCCCATGCCGACGCGGAACCAGTTTTCATCGAAAGGGACAGGGTTTCAAATGTGGCGCATGAGACGGCGATAAACGCCTACCGGATTGGCACGAATTTCATGCATGAAAACCGTCTTGCGGAAGCGGAGGAAAATCTGTTGGCGGCGATTGATCTGGCACCGGATTTCGTTGACGCGCTCGATCATCTGGGGATTGTCTACCGCAAGCAGCAGGAATACCCAAAAGCGGAAAAAGTTTATTTGCGCTCAATCGAAATCAATCCTGGAAACACGGTGCCGTACATCAATCTGGCGCTGGTCTATCGCCTGCAAAACAAGACTGGCCAAGCGATACAGGTTTACGAGGACATCATGCGGCGTTTTCCCGAAGATCCAGAATCTTATTATGGCCTGGGCCTGATTTATTCCCAGGAAAACGATCATGAGAAATCAGCCGGTTATCTCGACAAGGCGATTGAAAAATACCAAGCGATGGACTCTCCATATATCTACCATGCTTTCGCGGCCCAGGCCGAGAACTATCATGCCATGCAAGAAAACGAAAAGGCATTGTTGTATTACATGAAACTATCTTCTGCCTATCCTGACGAACAATATTTCAAAGAGAGAATAAAGGAACTGGAAAAGCCGCGCCCGTAGTCCGCCAATGGAAAATACCGGGACTTGCCGCGCTCAAGTCCAATCCCATGCCGGTTTAAAGTTTTCTTCCGATTTGTCGTTACCTGCGCATGGGTGCATCTTCGGGAGCGGCGTCATGACCATCTTTTCGAGCGGCTTGCAAAACGCGGCGGGAGCGGGGCGGTTTGCGCCGTTGCTTGCGCCGACCCGCTATATCACGGCATCTGCTGCGCCGACCCTGACGCAGACGGCTTCTACCCAGGTCAATATCAGTCTTTACGGGCGAACCATGGTGCTCACCCGGATATCCGGCGCGGCGCATTCCGTCATTGAGCCACTGCTGGCGGAAGCGCCTGGCAATGCGCGCGCCGCCGACGCAGAGGCCGTGTCATCTGGCGCATCGACGCAAACGCCGCTGGCACAGGAAGTCTTGAGCGCCGCCATCGCGCTTGCGCAATTGAAACGGCAGGGTTGGGACGGCAGCATGTCGCCGGAAGCGTTCCTCCAGCGGCAGGAAGCCATCGCCAGGGGCGAAGACCCGGATGGCGGGCGTTTCGGGAAATACCAGGTGCGCCTCGACCCTTACATGACGACTTTCTTCAGCACCAACGATAAGAAAATCATTGGCGAAGCCTATGAAATGGCCGTCGAGGAGGGCGATCTGGCGCGCATCGACAAGCTGGTGATGGAACTGGGCGCGTTGCGCATCCGGCAACGCCTGAACGGCGAACTCATCCGCAGCGTCCGCATGAAAAAAGTGAACCCCGACGACGTGCCCTACGAACCGGATGTTGCCCATTTGCCGCTCTTGGGCGAAATGAAACGCCTGGCGGCAAAGGCGCGCTGATCAAGCGCCAAGGGGCGCACAGCCCAGTGAACTGGAGATCGGGGATCGAATTCCGGTCCCTGTGATCCCCATCGGCTCCCGATCACGCAGCGAGTTGCGACTGCATTCGCGCGGCGCGTTCTTTGGGGCTGGGATGGGTGGAAAGCCAGGAAGCGCCGCCGCCGCCCAGCTTGTCCAGTTTGTTCAGCGCCGTGACGCAAGCCTGCGGGTTGTATTTCAGCGTCTTCATGAAACTCATGGCGCGGTCATCCGCTTCCCGCTCGTTGCTTTGCGAGTGTTGCGCCAGAATGACTTTCTCGAACAGATCGCCCAACTGGGAATCCGCCAGTTTGGCCGCCTTGCTGTCCGTGGCGGAGACAACGTTTTTCAGCGCGCTGGTGCGCATTGCCATCTGGATGCGCGCCTTGGTGTGCCCGGATTGGATGTGACCAATTTCATGCCCGACCACGTAACGGATTTCGTCATCGGTAAACTCGTCCATCAGGCCGCTATAGAGGCGGATGGTGCCGTTTGCCATGGCAAAAGCATTAATGTCCGGTGTCTGGTAAACCTTGAAATTGAGGTCAAGCCCGTTGTAATTGGAAAGGCCACTGGTGAGTTTTGCCAATCGCTTGCCATGCGGTGTTGTCGGACCAGCGACTTTGTTTTGCGCGTCTTCATGCGCCGTCATTTGGTCGAAGTAGCTTTTCAGATCTTCATCGGAAATCGCTTCCGCATCGGCCAGCGACTTGCCGGCATCCATTATCTTGCCAAAATCCAGGCCACCCCAGGCGACTGGAGCAACAGAACTCAGACCCGCCGCCAGCGCGGAAAACAGGATGAAATTACGACGATTCACGGAAAATCCTCCTCTGTGATTTGCCGCACACGGCAAGCCGACCGATTCCTTGGTGCGCCGTGAAGGCAAAATGCCATGCAACACGATGGTGTCGGCAATGGTATCATAAAATGGCTATATAGTCGTTCCTGCAAATTCCCCGTATTTCTTTCCTGGAGCGGAAGAGAAATGGTTTCTGCCTGCCTGAATCCCCGAGGAATTACAATCGACCGAGTTGGAACCTGAGAGAAAGTGCGAG
>JAIRLE010000146.1 GCA_031259605.1 Zoogloeaceae bacterium | reverse complement strand
CCAGCAAAAATTAGCGACAGCCCTTCAGGGCTGTCGGTCCAACTCCATTGGGAAGGGGGTTCTCTCCCCTCGAGAATGGCTACGGTCGAAACCCCGGCCGTAAGAATGGGGGTTCAACCTTCGCGCCTTTCTTACGGGCGAGGTTTCAAACCGGAGTTAGTTTTACGATGAACGAGACCGAAACCGCACCCGACTATCTGCCCATGCCGCAAGGCATGGGCGTTTTTACCGCGCCGCGTCTGCCGGAACATGCCGCGCCGGCGCTGCTGATGAAGGTCACTCAGCGTTTGCGGGACTTGCTGGCGCGCATGGCGGCAACGGATTTTGCCGAGGCGGCCCGTGTCACGGAAGACCTGCGCCTCTGGCCGGAAGCCGAACGCGCATTGGTTGGGGACGCGCTGGGCTTTGGCGAGGTCAGCGCCTATGTCGCGCCCATGGATACCCCCGTACACTGGCGGGTACAGGAGACCGCCTTTGCCGGTCTGTGGCGGATATTGGCGCTGGACGCGGCGGAAGTCGCGCGGGAAGATTTTTTACAGGCGGGCGCAATCCCGCCTCTCTTGAACGCCGCCATGCGAAACGCGAGTCGCCCCGATCTGCCGTTGCCGGACTTTTTGCCTGGCGTCATGAACGCCCCGGCATTGGCGCGTGAACTGCTGGCGCAATCACGACAGCATTCTCCGGACGCGCCCGCGCACGTCATCAACCTTACTTTGCTCCCTGTCAGCGAAGCCGATCTCGAAACCCTGTACAACTGGCTGGGACACCGTGAAGTGTCCATTCTCTCGCGCGGTTACGGCAACTGCCGCATCACCAGCACCCGGTTGCCAAACGTCTGGTGGGCGCAATATTTCAACAGCATGAACACGTTGATCCTGAACACGCTGGAAGTCACGCCCATGCCGGAAGCGGCGCTTGCCGCGCGCGAAGACTATGCCGACACGCTGACGCGGCTGGCGGAATGCCTGGATGACATGACAATGGCCGCGTGAGCCGGAAAACGGATGCCATGACGAGGACGCTTATCCGCTGCTTTCAATTTTTAAAACAGCTTCTGAAAAGCCGCCTTGAAAAACAAAGAGAGAATCTTTCAGACAAAGCGCAAACGCTTGCCGTTCCCTCTCCCGCGAGCGCGGGAGAGGGGAAAGCGCGGGTTTCCCATCTGCTTTTTTAAAACAGCTTCCGAGCGCATTTGAAGCTATTGGCATAAATTGCCGATTTGTTCTGTCAAGGACACGCAATTGCATCCCCAAGAAGTCCAAGCTATCGCGCCGCGTCCGGACGGATTACAAAATCCGGTCTTCCGGGCGTTCCAGGCTGACGCGCCCCAACGCGCCGCTGCGATAGTCGGTGAGCAGGATTTGAGCGGCTTTTTCGCGGTCGGTTTGTCCCTTGTTGCGGCAACCCCGGCATTTCGCTATCGCCTCCAGCAGGGCAACGCCATCCATGCTTTCCAGATTGCAGCGGTAACGGGAGGCCAGGAGCGGGGCATGACGGGTGAGCAGTATCCGCGCGAGAAACAGCGCGACTTCTTCAACCGGCACGGCATTGACGCCAATGGCGTGGCTGGCGGCCAGCATGTAGCCATCGGCCTCGCGCTCGATTTTCGGCCACATCAGGCCGGGCGTATCGGTCAGCGTCATGCCGCGTCCCAAATCCAGCGTCTGCTGGGATTTGGTGACTGCCGGCTCATTGCCTACCGCCGCTACCCGTTTCTTCAGCAGCGCGTTCATCAGCGTGGATTTGCCGACATTGGGAATGCCCATGATCATCATCCGCAAAGGCTTTGCCAGTTCGTCGCGATGCGGCGCAAGCTGACGGCACAACGCGGGAATGCGCGCCACCTCGCCCGGCTTCTTGCAGGAAATCGCGACCGCCTTGCCGGGATGTCGCGCCGTGTCCGCCTGCGCGCGATAGAATTCCAGCCATGCCCGGGTGACGCCTGAATCCGCCAGATCCGCCTTGTTCAGCACCTTCAGGCAGGGACGTTGCCGGAATTCCCGCAGGGCGCGGATCATGGGATTGGCGCTGGCTTCCGGCAGGCGGGCATCCAGTACCTCAATGACCACATCCACGCGCGCCAGCGTCTCCGCCGCCTTTTTGCGGGCGGCAGTCATGTGACCGGGAAACCATTGGATCATCGTAAAATTAACTCCGGTTTGAAACCCCGCCCGTAAGAAAGGCGCGAAGGTTGAGACCCCGGCCGAGGCCGGGGTTTCGACCGTAGCCATTGGGGAGGGGAGAGAACCCCCTTCCCAATGGAGTTGGACCGACAGCCTTGAAGGGCTGTCGCTAATTTTTGCTGCGTTTGCCTTTGAGCAATTCCGAAAAAACGCCAGGCAACATCAATGTGTTCAGGGTGCGCTGGGTGAACAAATAACGTCCATCGACGACAAAACCGAGTTCTTCCCAGGGCGCGGCATGATTCAGAAGATCAATGGCGCGCGGAATATCCATGTCGACCTTGGGAAAAAGCGCCAGCACGGAACCATCATATGCCTTGCATGGGTGCGTAAAAAATGGCTGGCGGTTTCTTGTCCTGCCGTTTACGTAAATGCGGGGTCCGGGCATTTTGCAATAATCCCGTCCCCATTGCCACCAGTTGCTTTCATCGAATTCTTTTATCCGGCGCGCCAAAAGCCTTGCTTTGCAAGCCTCCAGATGCGCATGCCGGGTATTGTAGATCATGCGTCTGGTCTCGCCGGTTTTTGCCGTGCGCGAACAGACGAACGCAAGATTGCCTTCCGGGTGGGTATAGATGTCGTCCGCGCCAGAGACTCCGCCTACTCGAACGTCAAACAGTCCGGCAAGCGGAACGGAAAGCGTCGAGCGGATAAAAACAATCTGTCCCTGGAAATGCGCCATTTCCCGCGCCTCCCATTTTTCGTCGTTCAACTGCCGGCATAGCGTCTTGCGTGAAAAATCCCCGCGCACGAAACGAAAAATCGCGCAATTGGGCATGGCATCGCAAAAAATCCTGGCGTCTCCCGTTTCAATCCAGTGCGTGATCGTGCCTTGTTCATACAACCAGTCATTGAGACGCGCCGCGGCGGTGAGCTTGATGAATTCACGCGGCACGATGAAAATCAATTCCCCGCCGTCCGCCAGATGACGCACGCCTTTCTCGATGAAAAACAAAAACAGATTTGAGCGTCCATCGAACAATCTCATGTCGAGCAGTTTTTTGGTTTCCGGGGAAATATCCTGGTAACGAACATAGGGCGGATTGCCGATGACGGTATCGAACCGCGCGTTCATTTCGAGCGCGAAAAAATCCATCGTTCGCGCTTCGGGCGGGGCAATCCATCCGTCCAGTTCGATGGCGACGCACCCCGGCAGGCAGCGCGAAAATGCCCCTTCGCCCGCCGACGGCTCCAGCGTCCGGCCACGATTCGCGCGCAACGCCAGCATGACACGCACAATGCTTTCCGGGGTGAATACCTGCCCCGGAACAAGGTTTGCGCGCATATTCTTGGGGACGGTGGACGCGCTCATTGCTGGTTGCCGCAGGGGATCACAAAATACTCGTCTTGTCTTTCCGTCGGGTTGCCAATGGCGGCCTCGATGTTTTTCAGCATGACATGGGTGCTCCGTACCATATGTGCCGACTGTACCCGGTTCAATACATAAGCACAATCTATTTTCATGTCATCGTAAAACCGACTCCGGTTTGAAACCCCGTCCGTAAGAAAGGCGCGAAGGTCGAAACCCCGGCCGAGGCCGGGGTTTCGACCGTAGCCATTCTCGAGGGGAGAGAAACCCCTTGCCAATGGAGTTAGACCGACAGCCCTGAAGGGCTGTCGCTGATTTTTGCTTTTGGCAAATGGCGGGTGTCGCGTGAAACATCGCGCCATGCGGAGTGAAAAATCTCCGGGTCGTCGCCAGGTTTGTCCGCCAGCCGCGCGATCTCTTGGGGGTTTCCCAACCGTTCGCGCAAAAACTCGATGAAGCATTGCGTCCGGGCGGGCAAGAGGCGGGTTTCGGTGAGCGCATGGACGGTGATTGTCGCGCCACGCCATTCGGGCAGGACACGGTGCAGCAGTCCTTGGCTCAATTCGTCGGCGACGATTTCTTCGGGCGTCAGCAAGATACCCATTCCCAGCGTCGCCAGGCGCCGGAGCATGCCTACGTTATTGAGCGTGAAGCGTCCCTTTGCCGCGACGGTGACGGTATTCGCGCCATCGGAGAGCATCCATGCGTCCGCTTTCAGGACGCGCAGGCATTCGTGCCGTTCCAGATCGGCGGGTATGCGCGGCTCACCCGCCCGCGCGAGATAATCCGGCGAAGCGTAAAGGCAGGGGGCGAGGGAAACCAGCGGACGCGCAATCATTTGCGCGTCGCCGAGAAGCGTGGAACCTGGGCAACCCATGCGGATCGCCACGTCGAAGGGTTCGCGCACCAGATCGACCTGGCGCGGGGAAAAATCGAAGTCGAAACGGATGCCGGGATAGCGATCGGCGAATTCGGCGATGAGCCGCGCCAGATAGGTCACGGCAAAATCCGCCGGAAACGAGGCGCGCAACACGCCGTCCGGTTGCGCGCGCATCTCGCCCAGTTGCTCGTGCGCCAGGCGCGCTTCTTCCACGATGCGCCGGCAGCGTTCGAAATACAGTTGTCCGGCTTCGGTCAGTTCGATTTTGCGCGTCGTGCGGCGCAAGAGCCGCAAGCCGATTTTCCGTTCCAGCGCGCCGATCCGCCGCGACAGCGTGGAATTCGGAATGCCGGTCGCCTCCGCCGCGCGGCGAAAACTCATCACCTTGACGATCTCGACGAAGCGCGCCATGTCGTCCAGCGATACCATATTGCTCCATTCATGGAATAATAATTTCCATTATAGGGGATTTATCCCAAATTCTTTCGCGCGGATAATTCCTCATTCCCCACATCCATCTTTTGAGGAACGTTGCCATGAGCCTGCTGTTTACGCCTGTCCGCATTGGACGCCATACCCTTGCCAACCGCCTCGTCATGGCGCCGATGACCCGTTCGCGCATCGACGATGCGACGGGACTGCCGGACGATCTCGTCGCCACCTATTATGCCCAGCGCGCCAGCGCCGGACTCATCATCAGCGAAGGCATTTTTCCCTCGTTGATGGGCAAGGGCTATATCCGCACACCGGGCATCGTGACGGAAGCGCAAATCGAGGCGTGGCGGCGTGTCGTGGATGCCGTGCATGCGCGGGGCGGAAAAATCTTCATGCAGATCATGCACTGCGGGCGCATCTCGCATCCAACGCTCTTGCCGGAGGGGGCAACGCCGGTCGCGCCGTCCGCCGTCAAGCCGGAAGGACAGGCCTGGACGCCCGCCGGACAGGTGGATTACGTCACGCCCCGCGCCATTGCCACGGAAGAAATCGCGGGCATTACCGCGGAATACCGCCGCGCGACCCGTCAGGCGCTGGCCGCCGGGTTCGATGGCGTCGAACTGCATGCCGCTTCCGGCTACCTGCCCGAGCTATTCCTTTCTTCCGGCAGCAACCGGCGCGACGACCGGTATGGCGGTTCCGCCGAAAACCGCGCCCGCTTCGTGCTGGAAACGCTGGCGGCGATGGCGGAAGAAGCGGGCGGCGATCGCGTCGGCATCAAGATTTCGCCGGAGATGAATTACAACAGCATCACGGACGCCGCGCCGGAGGAGACCTACACCTATCTGGTCGATCGGTTGCGTGATTTTGGCCTGGCCTACCTGCACGTTGCGCTCTTCGCCGCGAAAACCGATTATCACGCGCTGTTGCGCCCGATTTTTTCCGGCGCTTATCTGGCGGGCGGCGGCCTGGATCGGGACAAGGCCGAAGCCCTGCTGGCCGAAAACCGCGCCGACGCCTGCGTTTTTGGCGCGTCTTTCCTCGCCAACCCGGATTTGCCGGAACGTTTCCGCCAGGGCGCGGCGCTCAATATCCCGGACAGCGCCACATTCTTCACCCCTGGCGCCAAGGGATACACGGACTATCCGGACTTGATGACTTGAGCGCGAGACGGAAAAGGGGCAGGCGGGGATGCAATCGTCTTTTGTGCCGAACTGGCGGACTTCCGCGCCGACGTCCTTGCCGAAAGTCCGGTTCGCGCCGATCTTGACGCCCACGCCGCCGTCGGTGACTTGATAGCGGATGGATTTTCTGAGTTCGCCGGATTCATGGCGGCATCAAGTTAAAACAAGGAAAGGCTTTGTTTTGGCATAATGCGGAAACCT
>JAIRLE010000145.1 GCA_031259605.1 Zoogloeaceae bacterium | reverse complement strand
ATCTGATGGAGGTAGCCGCGCACACTCTCCGAGAGGGATAATGCTTTTCGGCGTTCGATCCTGCCGATGACTTCCAGCAGGTCGGAACGCCGCAGGTCGAGGATCGAGCGTTTCCTCAGGACAGGCAGGACATCGTGGTTGAACATGCGCAGTATGTTCGAGTAGGTGCTCCGCTCGCCGGTCTGGATTCCCAGCGCGTGCCGTGCGAGCCACTGATGAAAGACGGCCTCGAAGGTATATTCGCTGGACAGGCGGACGGTCTGCCGTTTCTGTTGGCGGTGCGTGTGTGGATTCACGCCCTTGGCGAGCAGGGCGCGCGCTTCCTCGCGCGCTTGGCGCGCTTCCCGCAGGGATACTTCGGGGTAGGTGCCCAGAGACATGCGTTTCTGTTTGCCGCCCCAGTAGTAGCGAAAATGCCACGATTTGCCGCCTTGCGGGGAAACCGCCAAGGACAGTCCGTCCAGGTCGCCGAGGGTGTAAGCTTTGCCGGCGGCTTTCGCTTGCCGGGCGGCGGTGTCGATGAGTGCCATGATAACTCCTTGCGTGCGAGTCATGGCCTGAATGGTTCTGCCGTCCATCGCCGTCCATCCTGTTCCACTGGAGAAAAACCGCAACCAATGCCCCCCGATTCATGGACTGAAAAATGGACTTAAAAACTCTGGCTGCCCGTGGATTTCCGTTGCTTCCGGGAGACTGTGAAAAACGAAAAACTATCTATTTTCAACAGCTTGTAGACATCCGCGGATACCTATGGAATACAGTACGGATTTGACGCGGCGATCCAGGCGGCGGTTCCGTTTTTCCGAAGCGGCAAGGCAAACGGAGGCCGTACTGGATTGCCGCGAGCCTTCGGCTCTCGCTTTTGACGAGGACGCTTATCCGCCGCTTTCAATTTTTGAAACAGCTTCCTGCGTGTTCGGTTCACCGGGGTTGTTCCCCAACATCCGTTCCAATATCCGCTCATGAATCCGGGTGAGCGTTGGCAGGGCATCGATGGCGACACATTCGTCGATCTGGTGGCTGGTGGCGTTCACCGGGCCGATTTCCAGCAACTGCGGGCAGATCTCGGCAATGAAGCGGGCATCGGACGTGCCGCCGGTTGTGGAAAATCCTGGAATCAGGCCAGTGGTTTCCCGGATGGCTTCCCGCGCCGCCTCGGCCAATTCCCCTTGCCGCGTCAAGAAAGGCTGCGCACCCAATGTCCAGTCGAGTTCATAGTCCAGCGCGTACTTTTCTAGAATTTCCGTAAATCGCGCTTGCAGGCACTCCGGCGCGCTGGCGGGGGAGAAGCGGAAGTTGAAAAGGACATCCACAAAAGCCGGGATGACGTTGTTCGCGCCGACCCCCGCGTGGAGATTGGAAACCTGCCAAGTCGTGGGTGAAAAATATGCGTTGCCTTCATCCCAGCGGGTCATGACGAGTTCCGTCAAGGCCGGGGCGAGCGCGTGAATCGGGTTCTTCCCCTTTTCGGGATAGGCGATGTGGCATTGCGCGCCCTTGACCTTGAGCCTGCCGGAAAGCGAGCCGCGCCGCCCGTTTTTTATCGTGTCGCCCACCCGGGCCACGGCAGTGGGTTCACCGACGACGCAATAATCGATGGTCTCGCCACGCGCTTTCAAGGTTTCCACCACGGCAAGCGTGCCGTCCCTCGCGTCACCCTCCTCGTCGGAAGTGAGCAAAAAAGCGATCGAGCCGGGATGAACAGGATTGGATTGAATGAAGTTTTCCGCCGCAACGAGCATGGCGGCAAGGGAAGCCTTCATGTCCGCCGCACCGCGCCCATATAAAAATCCGTCGCGCAACGTGGGAACGAAGGGCGGCGAAGTCCAGGCGTCCAGTGGGCCGGGAGGGACGACATCGACATGTCCGGCAAAGCAGAAAAGCGGCACTTTCGTGCCGCGTCGCGCCCACAGGTTGCGGGTCGCGTTACGGTCGATGGCCTCGCAGCAAAAGCCGAGCGGCAAGAGACGCGCGCGGATCGACTCGAGCGCGCCGCCATCCTCCGGCGTGACGGAAGGACAGGCAATCAGCGCCTGGGCCAGATCAAGAACGGCGGGGAGCGTCATCGGGAGACCGGAAGCCGCGGCTCAATGGCTGCGGATCATGGTGCCGACGCCGTGGTCGGTGAGGATTTCCAAGAGCAGGGCGTGTTCGGCGCGTCCGTCGATGATATGCACACTCTTGACGCCGTTTCTCGCCGCATCCAGCGCCGAGGCGATTTTTGGCAACATGCCGCCGGAAAGTGTGCCGTCGGCTGCCATGTCATCGATGTCCCTGGGGGTAATGCCGGTCAGCAACGCGCCATTTTTGTCCAGCACGCCCGGCGTATTGGTCAGCAGCACCAGCTTTTCCGCCTTCAGGATTTCCGCGATTTTGCCGGCGACGACGTCGGCGTTGATGTTGTAGGTTTCGCCACCCGCGCCCACGCCAATCGGCGCAATCACCGGGATGAACGCGCCGGAATCCAGCAGGCCGATGAGCGACGGATCGATGGCGGTAATATCGCCAACCTGGCCGACATCAATCTGATCGCCCGGACTTTCCTTGTTGGGCAAAAGCAGCTTCTTGGCGCGAATCAGGCCGCCATCCTTGCCGGTCAGCCCCACGGCCTTGCCGCCCGCCTGGTTGATCAGATTGACCACGTCCTTGTTCACCTGCCCGCCCAGCACCATTTCCACCATGTCCATGGTCTCCGCGTCGGTCACGCGCATTCCCTGGATGAACTCGCCCTTCTTGCCGACACGCGCCAGCAGGCTTTCAATCTGCGGACCGCCGCCATGCACCACCACCACGTTCATGCCCACCAGCTTCAGCAGCACCACGTCACGGGCGAAGCTCTGCTTCAGGCGCTCTTCCGTCATGGCGTTGCCGCCGTACTTGACCACGATGGTCTTGCCGTGAAACTTGCGGATATACGGCAGGGCTTCGGCCAGGATGGCGGCCTTGACGACCGCCGCGACACCAGCAACAGGTTCAGCGGACATGGGAAGAACGCTCCGGAAAAAGATGACGAATTCTACCCGTTTTCCGTCCGTGTCCCTATCACCGGAAAAGCGGAGGAAAATCTTGCGGACGAAGCGCGAACACTTGCCGGGCGGTATTTCGCTTGCGGGAGAAGCGCGCGACGGATGAGGAAGATTTACTGGTTACGCTTCCCGAATTGCGCCGGGTGTTGCGCGAGGAACTGCGGACGGCCCAAGCCATGAAATGCGCTTGGCGCGAAGCACAAAAGCCAGTGTTGGGAAGATGGGGAAGAGTGGGGAACACAGGAGGTCCCGGGCATGCTCTAACGTCTGAGTTCAGGGGCGCTGCGCGACTTCATGCGCAGCGCCCCTCTGGGACGAAATGTCAGGCGATAATCCGTGCAGAGGCAAGAAAGCTTGAGTCCGCGAGGCAATAGAAGACCTTGCCTTGCAGAACGGCAGAGCACCTTGTTGAGTAAAGGAAGCCGGAGTTCTGTGATGTTGGGATTTGACCTGAATTCTTCAATCTGTCTCAGCTCAAGCAGGTACTTTGCCCAGAAGGAGTTCCACTTCCTTGCTTTTCGAGGAGCGGGTGACATGCGGCTTCCAGTGCGCCCTGATGCTCTCTTGACCGCAGACAGGGCAATGGAGGGCGGACGTATCCGGTCTTTGCGTTGGAGTTTGCGGCATGCAGGCAGGCGAACGTGCGGTTACTCATGGCTTAACGCGCGGTATACCCGGCCAGCAGACGCAGCAGTTCGGCTTCGTCGTAAGGCTTGCCCAGGTAATGATTGGCACCGATGTCCATTGCCAGGGAGCGGTGCTTGTCGGCGGTGCGTGAGGTGATCATGATCACCGGAACATCGTTCAGACGATGATCGGCGCGAATGTTGCGCACAAGATCGAAACCATCCATGCGCGGCATCTCGATGTCCGAAAGGATGACATCCGGGATAAATTCGACCAGTTGCTCCAGCGCGTCGACGCCGTCCTTGGCCAGCGCCACCTGGTACCCTTCGCGCGTCAGCAGACGGCTGGTGATCTTGCGCACCGTCAGCGAATCGTCGACCACCATGATTGTCGGTTGATGCTGGATGACCGTTTCTTCCTCGACCGCCGCCACGACCTGTTCCTGCGGCTGCGCCTGCGCCACATCCTGCGCGGTAACGGAGAGCGCCATGCGGTTGGCGAGCGCCACCGGATTGAGGATCAGCACCACCCTGCCGTCGCCGAGCACTGTCGCGCCGGCGATACCGACCACGCGCGCCATTTGCGGACCGACATTCTTCACCACGATTTCCTGGTTGCCGAACATCTCGTCAATCATCGCGCTGACCCGCTGCGAGCCGGAACGCAGCAACATCACCCAATAGAGCCGCCGCTGCTCCGGCTGGCTTTGCGCGTCGCCCAGCAACCTGGGCAGGTAATGGAAGGGATAATGCTTGCCTTGCCAGACGACTTCGCCCTTGTCGCGCATGTCGTTGATGACGCGCTCCTGCACTTCCATGACCTGTTCGATCATGGTGGAAGGCACTGCGAACAGCTTGCCGCCCGCCTGAATCAGCACCACCTGGGTGACAGCCAGGGTGAGCGGCAGGTACAGACGGAACGTGGTGCCATGACCGCGCTCGGTCTTGATTTCGATACGTCCGCCCAACGCGCTGACCTCGGTTTTCACCACGTCCATGCCGACGCCGCGTCCGGCAATCTGCGAGACGCTGGCGGCGGTGGTAAAACCGGAGGCGAAAATGAAGTTGATCAGTTGCTGGTCGTCTACCGCCTGTCCCGGCGCAAGCAGCCCGGCGCTTTCCGCCTTGGCGCGGATACGGGCAATATCCAGCCCCGCGCCATCGTCGGCAAGGGAAAGAATGATTTCATTGCCTTCCTGCGAAAGCGTCAGCACGATTTCGCCAACTTCCGGCTTACCCGCGGCCTGCCGCGCCTCCCGGTTTTCCAGGCCATGCGCCACGGCATTGCGCAACATGTGCTCCAGGGGAGAGAGCACCTTTTCCAGCACGGAACGATCCATTTCCACCTGGCTGCCGCGAATGTCCAGACTGGCGCGCTTGCCCAGTTCCTTGGAAGTCTGGCGCACCAGACGATAGAGACGCTCGCTCTGACTGGCGAACGGCACCATGCGAATGCTCATCAGGGATTGTTGCAGACTGCGGTTCAGGCGGCTCTGGGCAATGATAGCGGCATTGGCGTCGTCCAGGCTCTTCAACAGATTCTGCTGCACCGTGCTCACGTCATTGACCGACTCGGCCATCATGCGCGTCAATTCCTGGAAGCGGGTGAAGCGGTCGAGTTCCAGCGGATCGAATCCGCTCTTGGCGTCGCGTCCGGTATCGGCCTGGATCTGGGTTTCCGCCTGGATTTCGATTTCCCGCAACTGGCGGCGCAGACGGATGACGTTCTCGGTCAAATCCAGAAGGGAACCCTTGATCTCCCGCATTTCGCCCTCGATGCGGGCGCGGGCGATGGAAAGTTCGCCTGCCTCGTTGACCAAGGTATTGATCAGATCGGCGCGCACCCGCAACATGGCGCGTCCCGCGTCCGCGTCCGGCGCGGCATGGGCGGGCGGCGCGGCGGCCTTCTTCGCGGCGGCGACGGGGGTTGTCGCCGTTGTCGCGGGCGCTTCTCCGCCGTCAACAAGCGCGGGATCCTCCGGCGCCGCTGGCGTCGTTGGCGCAACGGCGTGGGTGCCCTCCGGCAGGGACGCCTGGAAGTTGCCGCCGCGATAGCGCTCTATGGTTTGCGCCAAGGCATCGCAAGCCGAGGCGATTTCGTCCAGATCGGCTTCATTCACCCGCCCTTCGGCAATGAACTCGCCCACCCGCTGTTCAATGGCGTGCGTCAATTCACCCAGATTCATCGCGCCCGCCATGCGCGCGCCACCCTTGAAGGTGTGCAACAGCCGCGCCAGCGACTGCGGCGCGCTCATGTTGCTCCGGTTCTTTTTCCAGGCGTTGATTTGCGCGGCAATGCCCTCGATCAGTTCCTGGGCCTCTTCAATGAAAATCGGCAGCAGCTGCTCGTCCAGTTCGTCGCGCAGCAAGGGCGGCGCCTCACTGACTGGCACCGGAATGTCGGCGGGTTTCCCCGCCGCCGCTTCCTCTCCCCGTTCCGGAAGCGTTTCGGCTTCGGAGGCTACGGACGGAAAGACATCATCCGACAGATCGAAAGAAAGGTGCTCCAGGGCATCCGCCAGACGCGCGTCCGTTTCCGGTATCTCGTCCGGCGCGAAAACCGCCTTGATGCCCGCCGCCACCGTATCGTTTGCTTCCTCGACCACGATGTCCGCCGCATCATCTCCGGCAAGGTCGTCGAACGGCGTTTTCGCGGGTTCGACCTCCGCCGCCCATTCAGCGGCTTGCGCTTCGCCGACAACAGGCTCGATCGGCGTTTCGGCGACCGCCGCGACAGGCGGCGCGGCAACCGGGACTTCCGGCAAGACGGGCGGACGAAAATCACCGGCGCGATAGGCTTCCGCCGTTTGCGCCAACACGTCGCAGGCGGCTTCGATATAGTCCAGATCCTCGTCGCTGACCTCGGCGCTCTTTTCCAGCGCGCGCACCCGATCTTCGAGACGGTGCGTGGCGTTGCCCAGATTCATGGCGCCCGCCATGCGCGAACTGCCCTTGAAGGTGTGCAGAATGCGCGCCAGGGAATTGGGCGCGGCGACGCTGGTCTTGTTCGCGCGCCAGGCGGCAATCTGAGGATAGAACCCGGCAACCAGATCCTGGGCTTCGTCCAAGAAGACTTCCAGCAGCTCGACATCAGGCCGGTCTTCTTCCAGCGCCACCTCCGTCAACACTGTTGGTGCGGGCGACACAACGGACGAAGGGGACATCGGCACCGACATGGGTACGGTAGTGCCAGCTTCCATTTCATCGAGCGGCGCTTCTGGTGCGGGATAAATTTGCGCCAAAGCGGCAATGAGCGCGGGTTGCTCATCCGGCATATCGCCCGCCGCCAGCGTCGCCTGCATATTCACAAGCGTATTCACGGCATGGCGCAATACGTCCAGACTTTCCGGCGCGGCGGGCTGCGCGGATTCATCGCGCCGCAGGAGCGACATTTCCAGTTCATGCGCCAGTTTGTTGATCGGGATGATGCCCACCGTGCCCGCGATTCCCGCCAGGGTATGCGCGGCGCGACTGACTTCGGAAGCGGTTTCCATCTCCGGCGTCTCGGCAAGATCGCCCAAGAAGCCCTGCAAGGTATCAAGATAGCCACATGCCTCGTCACGAAAAATCTCGTAGAGTTGCGGCGAAATGGCGAGCCGCCGCCCGGTTTCAGGTTCCGGAACGGGTTCCGGTTCCGATTCCGGTTCGGGCAGGGTATCCAAATCCATATCCAGATCCATGCCCCTCAAGGGTTCCAGCGGCGCAGACTCGGGTTCCAGTTCCGACACGGATTCGGGTTCGGATTCGGATTCGGGTTCGGGTTCGGGTTCGGGTTCCGGCGGAAACATGGGTTCCGGTTGCGATTCGGCGCTGGGCGGCGGCGTCACGCTGGCGGGCGGAGCTGACGCGCCGACAGGTTTTTCGCCGCGCAGTTCTTCGGCCAGCGCCATCAATCCGCTGGCATCGGGCATCTTCGTTTCGCCCGCCGCCAGCGCCCGCACCCAGACGTCGAAGATCTCGTGCGTCAGTTCAATCAGCGCCAGCAGTTCCGGCGTCACCAGCGCTTCCTGCCGCAACCAAAGATTCAGCGTCTGCTCCACCGCCCAGGCGGTTTCGCCCAGATCCTTCAACCCCACCATGCGCCCGCTGCCCTTCAAGGTATGTACGCCGCGTCGGATGGTGGTCAGGGTTTCGATATCGTGCGGATGCTGACGCAACAAGGTCAGGTTTTCCGCCATGCTCTCCAGCACACCCTGCGCCTCTTCCAGGAAAATGGCGAGCAGTTCGGCGTCCAGTTCCTCGGCACCGGCCTGCGCCAGTTGCAGCGTCTCCGCCGAAGGCGCGGCGGCGGGCGCGGCAGTGCTCATGGGTTCCAGCGCTTTTGTCACCGCCTTGATTTGCGCGCTTTCGTCCTGGCGCCGACTCAGGACGGCCAAGGCTTCCTTCGCCTGCGCCAGCAAGCCCTGATCGGCCACCAGATCGGCGTCTTTTTGCAGATTCTCCAGCCGCTCCTGCAAAGCCGCGCGCAAGCCCTCGTCATGCGGACGCGTCTTGATGTCCGCCAGCAATTGCCGGGTTTCCGCCTTCAGGCGCTCCAACTGGCTTTCGATGCTGTCGGCGGCGGCTTCCTCGTTCTCGTCTTCTTCCTCCGGCTCCGCCCTGGGCTGGAACTGCTTCAAGTATTCGCGGAAATCCAGTTTGCCGTTTTGCAGGGCTTCCACGAACAGCGTCAGCACGGAAAGCTGATTGGCGACCAGCTCGAAATCCGCTTGATTGGCCGCCGCGTCGGGCTTGGCAAAGCTCATGATTTTCTCTTCGCTGGCCTTCAGCCAGGCTACCGCGTCGCCCTGCCCCAGTATGGTCAGCGCGCCGACGATCTGGTTCAAAAGCTCTTCCAGATGGGCGGCGTCCAGATGCTTGACAGGATTGCGGAAATAGGCGTCCAGCGCCTGTTCGACCTGTGCCAGATTGTTCAGGATTTCCCGCGCGACCTGCGCCATGAGGATTTTTTCCTGGGCGCGCCGCGACATTTCGTCCAGCAGCGGCGCGTCATCCGTCAGCGGCTGCCCGGTCACGCAAGCCTTCAGCCGCGACACCATCAACTGCGATTGATGCCCGAAGTCCGCGCCCAGATGATGGTAACTTCCCAGCGCGCTCTGGATTAACAACAAGGCCGTGGCGACTTCCATGGCAATGTTTTCCGACTGGCGCGTCGAATCCTGCGCCAGCCAGCCGCCAACCGCCGCCAGCGCCGTCACCAGGGTTTTCAGGTTTTCATCCAGTTCCGCCACGTATTGCGCCGCGCTCTTCGATTGCTCCACGAAGGTGGAAAGCGATGTCGCGCTGCCCGCGCAAAAACGGTTCCATTGTTCCTCCGCCGCGACAATGGTTTCCTTCAGGCGGCGCAGCCGGGTTTCCTGGGCGCTGGTGACGGCGCGCGCGCGCGTCGGCAGCAAGGACGGCAGATGATAGGCGGACTGGATTTCCGCCAGCAAGGGATCGAGCTTGGCTGGACTACAGGCGACAAAATAAAGGCAATCGCGCCACAGTCGTTCGGCAATGCCGGGCTGCCCCTGTTGCAGACGACGAATCTGCTGGTCGATGCGAGCGCACAAGGAACGCGCGTCGCCGATTTTATCGCCCGCCCCATGCGTCAGCACCGTTACCAGACCCAGCGCCGCCCACCAGAAGGCGCGCGCCGAAGGCGATCCTTGAATGGACTCGATGCGTTGCAGCGCCTTGCGCATCTGCTCCAGGCCCGCCTGACTTTCCTTGCTGCCTTCCGCCTGACGCAACCAGGCAAGCAACCCTTTCTGAAAATGAGAACGCTCGCCATGAATCAGCTTGGCGCGGTTTTCCACCGCAGGCTGGTGTGCACGTTTGGGCGGACGCAGACGCAAATCAGGGAAAAACAGATCGACCGGATTGGGCGTCTTGCCCAAAGCGCCAACGATTTCCCGATAGACCGGCAAAAGGCGCAAGGGCTGATTCGGATCGCCCGCCATCAGGTCGTCCAGATATTGTTGCAGGGCTTCGAAGCCCTTTTCCGCTACCGGCAGCACGGCTTCCGGTTTTTGCTCGCCATTTTCCAGCGCGGCAAACAACGCCCCCAACATGTCGACAAACTGGGTGACGCCATCCAGACCTACAACCGATAACGCGCCATACACCTGCTGCAGATAAGTGCGCGCGAATTTGATCTGGGTAATGTCCTGTTGCGCCTGAAATTCCTTGAGTGCCGCCGCGGCTTGTTCCAGCGCAAGATTAACCTCTCCCTTGACCCAGGAGAACGGACCGACATCAAATTTTGCGACATCCGTGGCAACTGAATTCATTTGTCAAACTCACTCCGGTTTTTCAATCCCGCTCTCAAGAACGGGGCGAAGGCCAGATACTTCGGAAAAGACCGGAGTATCGAGCGCAAGCCAGACCGGAAGGGAACCTCCCTCCGGTATTGAAGGGTTGGTTCGTTGCTCAATTTACCCTGAAGCCCGCAACCGAACCCTTCAGTTCGGAAGCCAGGGCCGTCAGTTCATCCACGGCTTCGGCGGTGCGGTTGGTGCTGACCGTGGTTTGCTGGGTGATGCGCAGAATATCCTGCATTAATTCCGCAATCTGGGTCGCGGACAGGGATTGCTTTTGCGTGGCGGAGGAGATGTTCTCAATCAGGGCAGCCAAATCGCGCGACACCTGACCAATTTCCGACAGCGCCTGACCGGCGGCATCGGAACGTTTCGCGCCTTCCACCACGCCCTGCGTCGATTGTTCCATCGCGGAAACGGCGTCCTGGGTGTCGGTCTGGATGGTCTTCACCAGCGCGGAAATCTGCTTGGTGGCTTCGGCGGAACGTTCCGCCAGCCGCTGCACTTCTTCCGCAACCACAGTGAAGCCGCGTCCGGCCTCGCCCGCCGAAGCGGCCTGGATGGCGGCATTCAATGCCAGCACGTTGGTCTGTTC
>JAIRLE010000097.1 GCA_031259605.1 Zoogloeaceae bacterium | reverse complement strand
ACCTGGATTGCCGGACGGATGAATTCCTCCGGCATTCCGGCGCAGCAAGCCCTGCTCGATATGTGCAAGATGTTCGGCTGGTCGGACACTTCCCGCGCCCTCACCTACTACAACCCTTCTGCGGCGGACATTGCCCGCCTGCCGGACGGGCAGGCCCTGCCTGCCGGCAGGCAGGCCCGCCGCATGGAGTAGGGTTGCATCATCCGCGCAAGCTGCGCCAGACCTTTGGGCGTCAGGTGGCAATACGGTTTTGCCTCCTCTTGCCCGGTCGTGCGCACGATGGTGCCCACGGACTCCGGGCGGCGGCGCTTTGCGTCGCCGCCCGGACGTGGGTTCTGGCCTGCGGCAATTACAGGTTGTAGGCTTTCTCGCTGTGTTCCGACTGGTCGAGACCGACCGTCTCGGTTTCCGCATCGACGCGCAGGCCGATGGTCTTGTCGATCAGCTTCAGGAGTATCCAGCTAATCACAAAGCAATAGACGATAGTGAAGATCACGCCCTTGAACTGTGCGATGATCTGTGTGGCAATCTGCACGTCTTCCGTGCCGCCCAGCGCGGGTACGCAGAAGATGCCGGTCAGGATCGCGCCGACCATGCCGCCAACGCCATGCAATCCGAACACGTCCAGTGTATCGTCATAACCGAACCGACGCTTCACGACCGAAACGAAGAAGAAACAGATCGCGCCGCTCGCCAGGCCAATCATGATCGCGCCGATGGGGCCGACGTAAGCGCAGCCCGGCGTGATGCCGACCAGACCCGCGAGCGCACCGGAGGCAAGCCCCAAGGCGCTGGGACGGCCGTTCCTGAGCCATTCCACAATCATCCAGCCAAGCACACCAGCGCAGGCGCCAATCTGGGTGTTCAACAAGGCCATACCCGTCGTGCCGTTGACCGCGACCGCCGAGCCGACGTTGAAGCCGAACCAGCCAATCCACACGAACCCCGCGCCAATCAAGCAGATGGTAAGGTTGTGCGGCGGCATCGGATGTTGCAGGTAGCCCTTGCGTTTGCCGATGACCAGACAAGCCGCCAGGGCGGCAATGCCGGAATTGATGTGCACCGCCGTGCCGCCCGCAAAGTCGAGCACACCCCAGTTGGCCATCAGCGAGCCGTCGCCGCCCCAGACCATGTGCGAGACAGGGGCATAGACGAACGTGAACCACAGCGCCATGAACAGTACGGCGCTGACGAATTTCATACGTTCGGCAAAGCCGCCCGCGACGATCGCTGGCGTGATGATGGCAAACGTCATGAGGAAGGTAATCAGTACCGATTCCGGCATCCCGCCCACGATGTTATCCGGTTTCAGGTGCGCGAGGAAAAGCGCGCCCGTGCCGCCGAAGAAACTGTGCAGATTGAACACGCCTTTTTCCATGCCGGTGGTGTCGGTGGCAATGCTGTAACCGAACACGACCCAGAGGACGCAAACCACGCCCGCCGTGGCGAAGAATTGCGAAAACACGGAAAGCACATTCTTGGCATTGACCATGCCCGCGTAAAACATGGCGAGGCCGGGAATGCACATCATGACGACCAGCGCGGCGGAGGTCATCATCCAGGCTGTCGTGCCGGTATCCAGTACCTCGGCGGCGGGTTCAACGGGTTCAGCGGCAAGCGCGGCAACACTGGCTTCGATATTGACAGCGGAGGATACGTCCAGGCTGACAGGTTCGGCAAACGCCATGCCGGAAAAACATAGCCCAAAACACAAGGCGAAAATGGCAAACAAGGTCTTTTTCATGATAGTTTCCTTTTTCTAGAGCGCGGAATCGCCAGTTTCGCCGGTGCGAATGCGCATGGCGTCCTCCAGCGTAAAGACGAAAATCTTGCCGTCACCCACATTGCCGGTGACCGCCGACTTGATGATGGCGTCGACAACGGCCTCCACCTGCCCATCCGCAATCGCCGTCTCAATCTTGACCTTGGGCAGGAAATCAATCGCGTATTCCGCCCCCCGATACAGTTCCGTATGCCCCTTCTGGCGGCCAAAACCCTTGACCTCGGTCACGGTAATGCCCTGCACATGCAGCTCGGAGAGCGCAAGGCGCACCTCATCCAGCTTGAAGGGTTTGACGATGGCAGTTACCCACTTCATGAATTCACCTCCCAAAAAAGTTAAAAACAGGAAACTTTGTTTCCTTGTGTGCAATAAGCAATACTTGTTCCATGAAATTTATGACTTGAAATCAACGGGTTGCAAAAAACCAACACGACATTTGTCGACAAGTTCACAAAACACCCACGGATTTGTGTCCTTTGACATATAAAAGATATAAGACTTGGCTTTCCTTCTATTTTTTAACGTAGAATATTTATTTTCCCTCGATGCCACGCGTGTTTTGTACCCGCAAAGGAAACCCCATGCTTGAAGCTTACCGTGCCCATGTCGCCGAGCGCGCCGCGCTTGGCATTCCGCCACTGCCTTTGTCGAAGCAGCAGACCGCCGAACTCATCGGCCTGCTCAAGAATCCGCCCAAGGGAGAAGAAATCTTCCTCGTGGATTTGCTCACCCATCGCGTGCCCGCCGGGGTAGACGACGCTGCCAGGGTGAAAGCCGCGTTCCTCGCCAGGATCGCCACGGAGGAAGAATCCTGTGCGCTTGTCTCCCGCGCCAAGGCCACGGAACTGCTCGGCGCCATGTTGGGCGGCTTCAATATCCAGCCCTTGATTGCGCTGCTCGCCGACGCCGAGGTGGGCCTGATCGCCGCCGAGGCGCTGAA
>JAIRLE010000072.1 GCA_031259605.1 Zoogloeaceae bacterium | reverse complement strand
CCGGCAACAGTATCTTTGCCTGCCCCCGACTATCCCACTCTTGACCGCATGTTCCGATCCGCATTTCTTGCATTTCGGCATCATTCTTCCCTCCTGCCGTAAACGGGGAAGAGTATACTACTTCTATATATTTATGGCAACACTCTCAATTCTTTTTTTGGAAACGGCGGCATGGCATTCTGATATGATGGCACCGGGCTTTCGCCGGATTTGCGCGAATTTTCCGTAGACAGGGAAGGAACGAACGTGACGTCTTTCATGCCGTGGTCCGATAGATTCATATTGGGAATCAACAGCATTGACGAGCAGCACCATTGGCTGGTGGACGCAACCAATCGCCTGTACGCGCAGGTCGAATCGCAGACACAGAATAATGAGGCGCTGCGGGAGATTCTCGAAGGCCTGGTGGATTACACCGTCAATCACTTCATTCTCGAAGAGGAACTGTTTGATCGTCTGAAATACCCGGAAACCGACGCGCACAAGGCCGAACACGACGATCTCACCCGCCAGGCCATCCAGTTGTTGCTGGATTTCGAAAAAGGCGAAGCCGTCTCGGAAGAGGCGCTGGAATTCCTCAAGGGATGGCTCATGCACCACATCCTGCGCGTAGACAAGGCGTATGTGCCTTTCTTGCAGGAACACGGCATCAAATGATCAAGAAGACAAGGGATGATCTGCTTGCGGCGGCATCGCCGCCGGTGACCGGTTTTCCCCTGTCATTTTCCATCGCAACCCAGTCGCATTTTTCAAGGAGTTTATTATCATGAGCGCAAGCAACAAAGCCGCCAAGAACGCCAGCAAGACCGCCAAGGCGGAAAAGGACGGAAAATCCGTCGCCAGCAAGATCAAGATCGTCGCCGGGCCGGCGATTGACATCGGCATTAGCGAGGCGGATCGGGCGAAGATCGCCGCCGGACTTTCCCACCTGCTGGCGGATACCTACACCCTGTATCTGAAAACCCACAATTTCCACTGGAATGTGGTCGGGCCGATGTTCAACACCCTGCATCTGATGTTCGAAACCCAATACAACGAACTGGCGCTGGCGGTCGATCTGGTTGCCGAACGCATCCGCGCCCTCGGCTATCCCGCTCCCGGCACATTCAGCGAGTTCGCCAAGCTGACCGCCATTCCCGAGACCAAAGGCGTACCCAGGGCGGAAGAAATGGTGGCGCTGCTGGTCGCGGGACACGAAACCGTCGCCCGCACCGCGCGCAAATTTTTCCCCACCGTGGATGCCGCCAACGACGAACCCACAGCCGATCTCCTCACCCAACGGATGCAGGAACACGAAAAAACTGCCTGGATGCTGCGCAGCCTGCTGACTTGATGGGATCGGGAAAAGCGGGTGGCGCTTTCCCGCTTTTCCCCCCTCCCGCCAAGCGGAAGAGGGGACGGCAGGCGGCGGCGCGGGTTGAAAATACGATGTTGGCATTCATGCGATTGCCCCGCGCGCGCAAGCGATCGCTTTTGCGGTTTGGCGCGGTTGCTACCAGCTTTTTCCCAGACCCAGATGGTTCAGCACCGTGTGGCGCAGATCGGCAAGCACGGCGTCGCCGCGATGGCGGGGATAGGGACGGTCGACGGAAATTTCGGAAACGATGCGCGCCGGGCGCGGGCTGAAGATGATCACCCGCTGGGCGAGGAACAGGGCTTCCTCGATGTCGTGCGTCACCAGCAGCACGGAAAAACCATTCCTTTGCCAGAGCGACAGCAATTCGCCCTGCATTTCCAGGCGGGTGAGCGAATCGAGTTTACCCAAGGGTTCGTCGAGAATCAGCAGTTTGGGATTATTGACCAGCGCCCGCGCCAGCGCGGCGCGTTGCGCCATGCCGCCGGAAAGCTGGTGCGGGTAGGCGCGCGCAAAACCATCGAGGCCAACTTTTTTCAGGGCTTCGTCTACCCGGCTTTTCCCCTGTTTCAGGATGCCTTGCGCTTCCAGTCCCAACGCGACGTTGTCCCATACCGTGCGCCAGGGAAACAGCGTTGGATCCTGGAACACCACAATGCGCGAAGGGTCGGGGCGGGTAATGGGCGCGCCGTCCTGCGTCAGCGTACCGGAATTTGCCGAATCCAACCCGGCGACGAGGCGCAGCAGGGTCGATTTGCCGCAACCGCTCGGCCCCAGGAGCGCGACGAACTCGCCGGGGGCGATGTCGAGGCTCACGTCTTCCAGCACTTCCAGGCGTTCGCCGCCGGGAACATCGAAGCCGTGACCGACATGCGCCATCTGAATGCGGGAGGCGTTTTGCGCCAAAGGCTCCTCCTGCCGCAAGGCGGCGGCTACCATTTCACGGTGCCTTTCTGCCAGACGAGCACACGGTCACGCACGGCGAAAAGGAGCGAGATCAGGCCGGAGAAGATGAGCGTCATCACGATCAGGGTGGAATACATCTTGATGTAGTCGGCGTACCCCTTCGCCCATTCGAGATACCAGCCAAGGCCGGATTTCACGCCCATCATTTCCGCCACGATCAGCACCACGAAGGAAGCGCCCAATCCCATGAACAGACCCACGAACACCTGCGGCAAGGCGGCGGGGATCGCCACGCGAAAGATCAGGAAAAGCTCGGACGCGCCCAGGGTGCGCGCCACGTCGTAATAAGCCTTGTTGACGCTCGCCACGCCCGACCAGGAAAGGATCGCCACAGGAAACCCCGTCGCCAGCGCAATCAGGAAAACGGAAGCGGCGTGGCTGGTGGCGAAGAAGACGAAGGCGATGGGCAGGAGCGCCGTGGGCGGCAGAGGCCCAATCAGGCGCAGGATCGGATGTATCCAGTAGTTGGCGCGCTTCGACCAGCCAATGGAGACGCCGACGATGAAACCGACCGTCGCGCCCCAGAGGATGCCCTCGAACAGCAGCTTGAGCGAGTTGAAGGCGCTGTCCAGCAAACGGGGATAGTCATTGACATAGGCGTCGAAGATGCTGGAAGGCGGCGCGAAGAAAGGCGGCTCCAGCACCAGCGTCTTGGCGGTGAGCACTTCCCAGGTCGCCAGGATCAGGGCAAGGACGACAAGCCAGGGGACGCTGTGACGAAATGCCCCGGCGACGCGCGCCAGCGGACGCGGCAGGCGGCCAAGACTTGTCACAACGGTGAGCGCGAGCCACAAGGCGGCAAAAAGCAGCGCGCCGACGCCGAATTCATGGGTGTACGGCCAGCTTTCAAAGAAGCCGGTCACCTTGTCCGGCAGACCGAGCGTAAGTCCGCCAAGTAGGGACCAGGCAGCGACGGCAGCCAGACCGAAGAAGAAAAAGCGAAATCCTGGTCTTTCCCCTCGCCGCGCCGCCGTCGCCGTCTTTGTGGTCAGGGTTGGGGATGGTCGCGTCGTCCGTGGCTTTTCAATGGAATACGGCGCGGAAATCTCCGGCGGTTCCAGCCGCGCCTCTCCCGTGGAAAGCAGTTCAAGCGTTGCACTGGCGCTCATTGCGAATTCCTTCATGGTTGGTTCGCGAACCGATCCTCCGGCGCATGAGCGAGGACGCCGGGCGTCCCCCGCTCATGCGCGCTCAGAGGATCGGGACGAAAATGTGATCGATGAGTTTCTCGGGACTGGTGGTCGCCTTCAACACTTGCAGATCCTTGAAATCCTGCGCGTAGAACACGAGCTGGTCGCGCAGCGCCTTGCCTGTCGGGTGGACGTGCAGGGCAAGCTGTTTGTAGAGGTGCTGCAACTCGTCGAGCGTCAGGTTGGTCGCGTACTTCTGGAAAATCTTCGCGCCTTCCGCCCGGTGCGTGTTCGTCCATTCATAGGCTTCGGTCAGCGCCTTCACCAGCGATACGACGCCCTGCCGATTCTTCTTGATGAGTTCGCCGCCGACGCCGATGACGCAGCAGGTCTTGTCATGGTAGGGCGGGCTGGTATTGGTCGCCAGTTCGACGAAGCCGCCCTTGGTGTCGCGCTCGATGCGGTAGAGTAGCGGGTCGCTGAAAGCGATGGCGTGGATTTCCCCTTTTTCCGCCGCAAGCCCCAGAAGATCGCCCTGATAGGCTTTCCAGGTCACTTCGCGTTCGGGATCGATGCCGTGGCGTTTCAGGTAGACGCTGAAGAAATGCTTGGCGGGCTGCGCGAGATCGGGTACGCCGATGGATTTGCCGCGCAACTCTTCGAGCCTGGTGATGCCGGTGGGCTTGTAGGCGACGAGCCGTACGCAACCGCCGTGCAGTCCGGCGACGATCTTCACGTCAAACCCGGATTCCAGCGGTTTCAGCCAGCGATGGATCATTCCGACCGCCGCGTCCGACTTGCCGGTGGAGATGGCTTCGAGCAACTGGTCTGTGGAACCGGAATAATTGGTGAGGGAAACATCGAGGCCGTGTTTTTCAAAGAGACCGGTCTCCTGGGCGACGGCAACCGGCGTCAGGCAGAAGGAATTCTGGTTCCAGGCGAATTGCAGGGGAATGCGTTTTCCTTTCACCGGATCGACCGCCTGCGCCCAGACATTGCCGCCCAGGGCAAATGCCGGCGCGGTCAGTGCCAGCGAACCCGCAGCGCGCAGCAGCGAACGGCGCTGCGGGTTGATGGATGTATTCTGCGTCATGGATGCTCTCCTGAAAAATCGTGTGACAAGACACGGGAGAGCCGATTCTATCGAGGGCAAAATGTCCGGAGAAGGAATAAAAACGCATATTCATATACGACAAGCGCCAGGAAAGAACAGGCACGGACGGCAAAACTGTCGGAAAAGGGGAGGGCGCGTTACGCGCCTCGCAATGACATATCAATGTTCGTCATGCGCTGCGCCATGTGGAACGCGGCGGCTTGCCACCGCTTTCAAAAGCGGGAGCAAACTCCCGCGCTCCATGGCCTGGACATGTCACGGGATTTCGTCTCCCGCAAGCAAAAATTAGCGACAGCCCTTCAGGGCTGTCGGTCTAACTCCATTGGGAAGGGGTTTGCATCCCCTCCCCAATGGCTACGGTCGAAACCCCGGCCGCGGCCGGGGTCTCAACCTTCGCGCCTTTCTTACGAGCGGGGTTTCAAACCGGAGTTGGTTTTACGGTGAATCAAAGGAGGATTCATGACGGCGATTCCCGGTTCCTGCCCGTATGAGAAGTCGGGAGTGACAGGGAAGTAGCCGCAACTCCGGG
>JAIRLE010000070.1 GCA_031259605.1 Zoogloeaceae bacterium | reverse complement strand
ATGGCGTCGGTCTCGCGGATGTTGGCGAGGAACTGGTTGCCCAGCCCTTCGCCTTTGGAAGCGCCCGCGACCAAGCCGGCGATGTCGACGAATTCGACGATGGCGGGCTGGATTTTCTGCGGTTTGACGATGGCGGCGAGTCGCGCCAGACGGGCGTCGGGCACTTCGACGATGCCGACGTTGGGTTCGATAGTGCAGAACGGGTAGTTCGCCGCGTCGATACCGGCTTTGGTGAGGGCGTTGAACAAAGTGGATTTGCCGACGTTGGGCAGGCCAACGATGCCGCATTTCAGGCTCATGCAGGTTTTTCTCCGGGTAATTTGATTTGAAAAGGGGTTCGGGATTCCATCGCGGGCTTGCCGTGCAGCAGACCCTGCGCTTTTGCGTAGTCGCCTGCGGCGAGCGTGTTCCAGGCGTTCAGAGTGCGTTCAATGGCGATGTCGATGGCGATTTGTTCTTCGGCGCGCGGGCGGGCAAGGACGAAATCGACGACATCCTGGCGCAGGCCCAGCGCGCGCGGATGGCCGATGCCCAAACGCAGCCGCCAGAAATCGGGCGTGGCGAGCGCGGCCTCGATATCCTTCAGGCCATTGTGGCCGCCATTGCCGCCGCCTCGTTTGAGACGGATACCGCCGGGCGGCAGGTCCAGATCGTCATGCAGCGCCAGCACTTCTTCTGGCGCAATCCTGTAAAAACGCGCCAATGCGCCGACGGCCTGGCCGGAACGATTCATGAAGGTGGCGGGTTGCAGGAGCCAGCAATCCCCGGCGCGTCCGGCACTGCCGAAAAACTTGCCCTGCGGCAAAAGCGCGACACCCGATTTGCGCGCCAATGCCTCCAGCAGCCAGAATCCGGCATTATGGCGCGTGGCAGCATATTCATGGCCGGGATTGCCCAGACCGACGATCAGGCGGGGAGGAATGTTCATCGTGGCGGAAGACAAAACTGGGAACGAAAGACAGTGGGAATATCCACGGCGGCAAAACCGCCAGTTGCCGATCTGCCCTCTGCCTCCGATTATACCTGCCGCGAGCGCGGGATGGCATCAGGGCGATTGCCCTGTTGCGCTATTCTGCCGCGCGGCAAAAGAAAAGGAAGCGCGGCGATTCCAGAAAAACGGACAATGCTATTGTCCTGCAATGTTGCCGGATGCGCAAAACGCGCCAACAAGGCCGAAACACGGCGGCGAAGGCTGTGCTATCCTTTTTGCCGCATCGTTTTTCGTTCTCTGTCCAGTCAATCCCCATGTCCGAACTTCATTCTTTCATCATCCTGGGCGTCACGACTCAGGGCAAGAAATTCCGTCCCGGCGACTGGGCGGATCGGCTCTCCGGCGTTCTTTCCGCTTTTGGTGCCACCAAGAAGATGCGCTATTCGTCCTACGCCAGTCCCGGCAACTATGGGGACGAAAAAGCGGTCTATGTCGACGGCGCGCTCCGCCAGTTGGACCCTGAGGCCTATGCCTTCCTGCTCAATTTCGCGCAGGAGAACGAATTGCAAATCATCGACAGCGTCTGCCCCATTCCGCCCTGACCGCCAGCCTGAGCCGGTTCTGTTGCCCGATGCCTTTCGCGGTCAACAGCGGTTACACAATCCGCACGGCAAAGCTATGGAAGCGGAGCGCCGCCGCCGCTATCCTGTGTTTGTCGCAATACAGCACACCAACCCCAACCGATCCACGGGCAGGGACAATGCCCGGTTTACTCCTGTTGTTTCATCTTGCTCCGACCCTCCCTGACCCTGGCCTCACGGCCGGGGTTTTTTTTGGGGCGAATCAGGCGGCGTTGTCGGCGTCGATGTTGCGGTGCCTGCTTTCCGCCTCCCGGCGGTTGGCGCAGTCGGGCCTGGTGCAGCGCACGTACAGGTAGAGGGCATGTCCCTCGATTGCAAAGCCGCGTTCGGCGGCCACTTTTTTTTGCAGACGCTCGATCTCCTCGTCGCAGAATTCCGCCACGTGTCCGCAATCGACGCACACCAGATGGTCGTGGTGCATACCCTCGTTGATTTCAAAGGTGGCCTTGCCCGAATCGAAAAAATGACGTTCCAGCAATCCCGCCTGTTCAAACTGGGTCAGCACCCGATAGACGGTCGCCAAACCGATGTCCACGCCTTCCGCCAACAGCAGGCGGTAGACGTCCTCTGCGCCCAGGTGACGAACTTGGCTCTTTTCAAAAAGCTCAAGAATCTTCAGGCGGGGAAGCGTGGCTTTCAGCCCCATTTCCCGCAGGTTGTGAGAGTTCGACATGATGTTTCCTGTAAGTGGGGCGTTCGTTCATGCAACGCCAAGGCGTCGAAACCGGAATTTCCGGCTATGATACGGAACTTGCTCAACCTTTCAAAATTTCTGTTCTTCATGGCTTCCAGATTTTTTCCTGTTTTTCTCCTGAGCGGCCTGCTGCTGGGCGCTTGCGCCCGCATTCCGCCCATCGTCACCGAATACCGCATCGATATACAGCAGGGCAACGTGCTGACGCAGGAAATGGTGTCGCAACTGCGCCCCGGCCTTACCCGCGACCAGGTGCGTTTCATTCTGGGCACGCCTTTGCTGGCCGACATGTTTCACGCCAATCGCTGGGATTACCTGTTTCGTCTGGAAGAAGGCGCGACAGGCGCCGTGTCGTCCCGCAAGCTGACGGTGTTCTTTGACGCCAACGATTTGCTGGAGCGCGTGACCGGCGACGTGGACACCGGCACGGTCGCCGAACTGACCGCGCCCGTCGCGCCGACCCAGGTAGTCGATCTGGGCAGCGTCGCGCCCGGCGAACAGGCGTTGCCTCCGGAGAAGGAACCCGGCTTCTGGGGACGCCTGTGGCAAAGTCTGCGCTGGTGATCCCTCCATTACCGTAAAGGAAGTTCGATGCTGGAAAAAATCCGTATCACGATTGTCGGCGCGTCCGGGCGCATGGGCCGAACGCTGATTGAGGCTGTCCTGAAAGACGCCGGCACGATGCTTGCCGTTGCCGTCGACCAACCCGGCAGCGCCGCCATTGGCCGTGATGCCGCCGAACTGGCTGGACTTCCACCCTGCGGCGTACCTGTATCCGAACATCTGTACCTGGCGGGTTGCGATTGCCTGATCGATTTCACCCGTCCCGAAGGCACACTATCCCATCTCGAACAATGCGAAACGACGGGTGTGGCAATGGTCATCGGCACCACGGGATTCGACGCGGCGGGCAAGGCGCGCATCCAGGAGGCCGCCAAGCGCATTCCCATCGTTTTCGCGCCCAACATGGCGGTCGGCGTCAATCTGGTGTTCAAATTGCTGGATACGGCGGCGCGCATTCTCGATTCGGGCTATGACGTGGAAATCGTCGAGGCGCATCATCGCATGAAGGCCGACGCGCCTTCCGGCACAGCCCTGCGCATGGGCGAAGTGGTGGCGGCGGCACTGGGGCGCGACCTTGCCGATTGCGCGATTCATGGACGAGAAGGGCATACGGGAGAACGCGACGCCAATACCATCGGCTTTGCCGTCGTGCGCGGCGGCGATATTGTCGGCGATCACAACGTCATGTTCTGCGGTCTGGGCGAGCGCGTGGAAATTGCGCACCGCGCGGGCAGCCGCATGCCCTACGCGCTGGGCAGCCTGCGCGCGGCGCGTTTTCTCGCCGGACGGCAGTCCGGACTCTTCGACATGCAGGATGTTTTGGGATTGCGCTGACAACGCGTCCGGCGCGCGAACGGCGTCCGGATGATGGTGCGGTGCAAAAAACCACAGCAGGGAAACGGGTTTTCTGTTAAGTTCAACGTTTCATCAACCACTTGATCTCTGAAGAAAGGATAAATCAATGACACAACGTGTTGCCCTCGTAACGGGCGCTATGGGCGGTCTGGGAACCGCGATTTGTCAGGCTCTGGCAAAAGCGGGACACAAGGTGGTCGCCGCCTACCATCCCCAGTTCGACAAAAAGGAGGAATGGCTGAAGGAGCAGGAAGCCGCCGGATTCAAGAACTTTATTCCGGTTCCCGGCGACGTGGCCGATCTGGCCTCGGTGCAGGCCATGGCGGTCGAAGCCGAACAAAAAGCCGGTCCCATCGACATTCTGGTCAACAACGCCGGCATTACCCGCGACAAGATGTTCAAGGGCATGGAACGCGAGCAGTGGGATGCCGTGATCAACACCAATCTCTCCAGCCTCTTCAACGTCACCAAGCAGGTTTCCGCCAAGATGGCCGATCGCGGTTGGGGGCGCATCATCAACATTTCCTCCGTGAATGGCGTCAAGGGACAGGCCGGGCAGACCAATTATTCCGCCGCCAAGGCTGGAGTCATCGGTTTCACCAAGGCGCTGGCGCAGGAGTTGGCCGCCAAGGGCGTGACGGTGAACGCCATCGCCCCCGGCTATGTCGCCACCAAGATGGTGACCGCCATCCGCGAGGACATCCTGAAGGGCATCATTGACTCCGTGCCGGTGAAGCGGCTGGCCAAGCCGGAAGAAATCGGCTTTGCCGTGGTCTTCCTCGCCGACGAGCTTTCCGGCTTTACCACCGGAGCCACGCTGAACATCAATGGCGGCCTGCATTACCAGTAATGCGTCGCCCATCCGCCGAAACCCGGCCTGGTTCGCCAGTCCGGGTTTTTTTTCACTTATAATGCTGCGCCGCACACAAAACTCTGGAGCAACCCTGATGACAGAAGAAATCCGACAAATCAAAAAATACCCCAACCGCCGTCTCTACGACACCCTGACCAGCAGTTACATCACCTTGAGCGATATCAAGGAACTGGTGCTGCACTATGACCACTTCAAGGTGGTCGACGCCAAAAGCGGCGAAGATTTGACGCGCAGCATCCTGTTGCAGGTCTTGTTGGAAGAGGAAAGCGGCGGCGTGCCGATTTTTTCCAGCGAACTGTTGAGCCTGATGATCCGTCTCTATGGCAACGCCATGCGCGGCGTGCTGGGCAAGTACCTGGAAAACAACATTCGCAGCTTCATCGACTTCCAGCACAAATTGCAGGAACAATCCCGCGCCGTCTTTGGCGAAAACGCTTCCCCGCAAATGCCGCCGGATTTCTGGGCGCAGTTCGTCAACCTCCAGCAGCCGGCCATGCAAAGCATGATGTCGGCCTACATGGAACAAAGCCAGAAAATGCTCCAGCAAATGCAGGATCAAATCCAGAACCAGGCCCGCCATATGCTCTCCGGCATCCATTACGCGGGAGGCGAAAACTGACGCGCGGACACGCCGGGCCATATGCTTTTGACGCATAAGCATTGACCTTTTTATTATTTTTTAACCCATGTTCGCCGTTTAGACTTCCTGCCATGCTTATAGAAGGAGTCTCCCCATGCGCGCCCTGTCTTTTTCCGTGTCGTTGTCCCTGCTGGTGTTCCTCGCCCTGCCGGTCAGGGCGGAATTGAGTCTGCTCAATGTTTCCTACGATGTCTCGCGCGAGCTGTACAAGGACATCAATCCGGCATTTGCCGCCGAGTGGCAGGCAAGGAAACAGGAGCGCATCGAAATCAACCAGTCGCATGGCGGTTCCAGCAAGCAGGCGTTGTCGGTGGCGGCGGGGCTGGAAGCGGACGTGGTGACCATGAACCAGTCGCCGGATATCGACGTTCTGGTCGAGCGCGGCGCGCTGGTGGCCGCCGACTGGAAGCGGCGTTTCCCGCATGAATCCGCGCCGTACACCACGGTTTCCGTGTTCCTGGTGCGCAAGGGCAACCCCAAAGGCATCAAGGATTGGGTGGATCTGGCACAACCTGGCGTTTCGGTGATCGTTCCCAATCCCAAGACTTCCGGCAATGGCCGCTATACTTATCTGGCGGCCTGGGGGCAGGCGCTGCAAAAAAATGGCGGCAATGCCGCCGAAGCGCAAAAGTTCGTGGCGGCGCTGTTCAAGAACGTGCCGGTGCTGGATGGCGGCGGACGCGGCGCGACCACGACCTTTACCCAGCGCGACATCGGCGATGTGCTGGTGACCTTCGAGAACGAGGCGGCGCTGATTGCCGATGAACTGGGCGACGAACGTTTCGAGGTGGTGTATCCCGCCCTCACCATCGAAGCCGCCGCGCCAGTGGCGGTGGTCGACAAGGTGGTCGACAAACACGGCACACGCGAAGCGGCGACGGCCTATCTGGACTTCCTGTTTTCTCCGGCGGGACAGCGGATCATTGCCCAACACCATTTTCGTCCGCGCGATCCGGCGGCGCAAAAGCAGTACGCGGCGCGTTTTCCCGCCGTGCGCACCTTCACGGTGGAGAATACGCTGGGCGGTTGGGCGGCAGTGCAAAAAACGCATTTCGCCGATGGCGGCATTTACGACCAGATTGTGGAACACCGCTAAATGGCGCAACGGCGTAAAAATGTCCTGCCGGGCTTTTCCCTGACGCTGGGCTATACGCTTCTTTACCTTTCGCTCATCGTCCTGATCCCGCTGACGGCGATTTTCGTCAAGTCCGCCGAATTGAGTCCGGCGGAATTCTGGCGCATCGTCAGCGCCCCGCGCGTCGTGGCGTCCTACAAGGTCAGCTTTGGCCTGTCGCTGGCGGCGGCGGGCATCAATTCCGTGTTTGGCCTGATGCTTGCGTGGTCGCTGGCGCGGTACAGTTTTCCCGGCAAAAAGCTGGTCGACGCGCTGGTGGATCTGCCCTTCGCCCTGCCGACGGCGGTGGCGGGCATCGCGCTGACCGCGCTGTATGCGGGCAATGGCTGGCTGGGGAAATTCCTGGAAACGCCCGGCCATTCTATCGGCTTCGTACTGGCGGCACTCTGGCGACATCTGGGAGGAACCGAAGAAACCGCCGCATATCTGTCCGATTCCTGCGCGGAAGCGCTGGCCGGTTTTGGCGTCAAGGTGGCCTATACGCCGCTGGGTATTCTCGTGGCGCTGATTTTCATCGGTCTGCCTTTCGTGGTGCGTACCGTGCAGCCGATTCTGGAAGACCTGGACATGGAGCTGGAAGAAGCCGCCGCCAGTCTGGGCGCGCGACGCTGGCAGACCTTTCGTCACGTGCTGCTGCCGATTCTGCTGCCTGCCCTGCTCACCGGATTCGCGCTGGCTTTCGCGCGCGCGGTGGGGGAATACGGCTCGGTGATTTTCATCGCCGGCAACATCCCCCTGGTTTCGGAAATCACGCCGCTGATGATCATCACCAAGCTGGAACAATATGATTACGCGGGCGCGACGGCGGTGGCGGCGGTGATGCTGCTGCTCTCCTTCGTCCTACTGCTGCTGGTCAATATCCTGCAAACCTGGAGTAGCCGACGTATGCGGAGAGGATACTGATGAGCGCCGCTTCTTCAGGGCTGTTGCGCAAGAAACGCGCCCGCGATACTCGCTTTGAAAACAGCGCCGCCACCCGTGAAGCGCCGTGGGTGAAACGTCTTGTGCTCTCGCTCTCGCTCCTCTTCTTTGGCGTTTTCCTGCTTTTGCCGCTCTTCGTCGTTTTTGCGGAAGCCTTGCGAAAAGGTCTGGAAGCCTATTGGGCGGCCATCGTCGACCCGGACGCGCTCTCCGCCATCAAGCTCACCCTGATTACCGCCGCCATCGCCCTGCCGCTCAACCTGCTGTTCGGCGTGTCGGCGGCCTGGTGCATCGCCAAGTTCGAGTTTCGCGGCAAACAGTTGCTCACCACGCTGATCGACCTGCCTTTTTCCGTTTCGCCGGTGGTTGCCGGTCTGGTGTTCGTGCTGCTGTTCAGCACCCAGCACGGCTGGTTCGCGCCGCTGTTACAGAGTTGGGACGTGAAAGTCATCTTCGCCGTTCCGGGCATCGTGCTGGCGACGGTGTTCGTCACCTTTCCCTTCATCGCGCGTGAACTGATTCCCCTGATGCAGGCGCAGGGACGCGAGGAGGAGGAAGCCGCCATCGTGCTGGGCGCGCGCGGCTGGCAGACCTTCTGGCGCGTGACGCTGCCGAACATCAAGTGGGGACTGCTCTATGGCGTGATTCTCTGCAACGCCCGCGCCATGGGCGAATTCGGCGCCGTCTCCGTCGTGAGCGGGCACATCCGCGGCGAGACCAACACCATGCCCCTGCACGTGGAAATCCTCTACAACGAATACCAGTCCGCCGCAGCGTTCTCCGTGGCCTCGCTCCTCGCGCTCCTTGCCATCGTGACCCTCGTCGCCAAGACCATCATCGAACGCAAAGCCACCGCGGTGGACAAGTGACAAGTAGCAAGTAACAGGAAAAGAAACTCCCAAATCCCAAAACACCGCTTCCCATCAGTCCCATTTGTCCCATCGCCCCGTCTTTCCGCAATCCGTATTCCGCAATCCGCACTTCAGATGAGCATCACCGCCACCGGCATCAGCAAAACCTTCGGGCACTTCGTCGCGCTC